>CAYNOV010000012.1:0-18117 GCA_964398905.1 uncultured Thermoplasmata archaeon | reverse complement strand
AGGTACAATATTTCCTCGGGTAACTACTCGCCAAGATTCAACAGTACCGAAATACAGGGAGAATTCGAGGTGATGCCTGTGATAGGTCCAGACACTAACATGAAGAACTCAACGGTTTTGGATGAAATAAGGTCTGCTGAAGAATCCATATATTTGCAGCAGTACTATATCAGACATTGGGACAACGAGGAGAACCCATATCTAAAAGAGATAAAAGACGCTGCCCGTAGAGGTGTAGAGGTCAAGGTTCTGCTAGATTCTACTTGGTATCATATGGGTGAAAATGGAAACGACGAGATGGTCGAAGAACTCAACGGATTTGCTGATGATGAAGAAGTCGATCTAGAAGCTAGGATACTATCAGATTATCAAGGCTTGACAAAATCTCACAATAAAGGTATGATAGTAGATGAAGTAAGCGTGATGGTTTCTACTATAAATTGGAATGCCAATTCCATGCTTAGGAACAGAGAAAAAGCGGTCATCATAGAAAACGATCGGATAGGTGATTATTACTCTGACATCTTTTTACAAGATTGGAGGGATCTTATCGAACCTATAGCGGATGCAGGAGGTGAACAAGAAGTTACTGTTGGAGAAGAAGTGATCCTAAGTGGTGAAAACAGCTGGGATGATCACGAGATAGTTGAGTATAGGTGGGATATAAACGGGGACGGAGACACCGATAGAAAAGGGGAAGAGATAACCCTCGTTTTCGAAGAAGAGGGAACACAACAAGTAACTCTAACCGTAGAAGATGTTGGTGGGAACACAGATACCGACACTATCGAGATAGAAGTGAAAAGAGAAGACGATATCGGACAGATAAAAGATGTATTGAATTGGGTATTATTGGTCTCTCCAACAATACTGATAAGTTCGTTCCTGATCAAAGAGCTGTTGTTCAACAGATCCTAGGGACTGGATCACCAACCGGTTTTTCAAGTATCCTTTTTCCGCCTACACTGGTTTTTAAAACGACACCTTCAATCTCATCGGTGACTTCTCCTATGATAGCTGCTTCTTCTCCTCCCTTAGTTTTCTTTAAAGCTTCTAATATCTTTTTAGCTTTTTTAGGATTGACAGCAAATACAAATTTTCCTTCGTTGCCGATCGAAAGGGGATCTAGGCCCAACATCTCACTAGCCGAGGAGACCCATGCCTTGATAGGGATCTTGTCTTCTTCGATCTCTATACCTACTGAGGATTTTCCGGCCCACTCGTTGAGAGTATTAGCCAGACCTCCTCTCGTTGGATCTTTAGCTGCACCTATCCCTCCCACGTTAAGTGCTTTATTCATCAATTCATCTAATGGAGCTACATCGCTTTGAACATCTCCTTGAAATCCATAACCCTCTCTCTCTGAAAGTATGGTTATGCCGTGATCGCCCACACTTCCAGTCACGATTATCTTATCGCCAGGGTTAAGATTATCATCTGATAACCATCTAGTTTTTCTCCCACCGGCTTTGCTCATATTATCGTCCATCGACGGATGTCTCCTTCCTATGCCGGCTGTAGTGAAGATAGGTTCGTCAATATCTCCTTTTCCGACGACCTTGGTGTCACCGGTCAATATTGGTAAATCAGTTTTTTTAAGTATCTTAGAAGCGCTATCCAAAAGTCTTTCCAACTGCCTGACAGGATAACCTTCAGGGATGACAATAGCTAGAGACAATCCGATCGGTTCGCTGCCGGTCGCTAATAGATCATTGATCGTGCCCGCTACAGAGAGACTCCCTAAATCTCCTCCAGGAAAGAAGACAGGCTTTACCGTATGACTGTCCGTGGTGAATACTATATCGTCTACAACACAGGAATCGTCTAGAGAGGAGAGTGGTATCTCTCCCTGATCGTTCGATAAGAAAGGTAGTATGTGTTTTGAGAGGAGAGCTTCCATCTTCTCCCCGCCAGCACCGTCGGCTAAACTTATGGTTTCCATGTCATCTTGGGACATACATCTATCAGTAAGACGACCGGTTAATTAACTTTTCACCATCAAAGTTGTTATTACGAATCGAAAAAGGAAAGTCATATTTATCTGGAGTGTGATTTAGATTTGTGTACAAGATAGATTTAACCGCCGCATTGATAGGTATAGCGTTCGGGATCGTTACTATCTTAGCTCTCGTGTTTCTTAGAGTTCAGGAGGCCTTCATCATAGTATTATTTTGGTTGTTGATCCCCCTCCTCATAAAGAGGTTTATCGGATTTCTCAAAAAGCTTTTTAAAGATGATGGGAAAGGATTTAAATAACTATACACATGTGATTAAATTCCAAAGTAGATAGGAGATAAAGGGACAGGATTTGATCAGGATCAATAGATATCAACTCTGAATCAAAAATCATGTAAGGTTGGAAGATGGCCGGAGAACATCAAGGCGAGCCTGCAAAAAAAACTACATCCTCTAAAGTATCAGTAGATCGAACTATGTCTCGTTCTAGTAGTTCTGGGTCTGATGATCTCACCGATATATCTTCTATCGATGAGGATATCGCTCAAACTTTAAGGGCTGAAGGATATGAGGAATTAGAGGATATATCCAAAGCGGAGATAGAGGAACTGAACGAAGCTACTGATCTAGATAGAGAAAAGATCGAGCAGATAAAAAGCGAAATCGACGATCAGGAAGGTGACGAACAAAAAAGTGAGGAAGAAGCCGAAAAGGACGATCTTGCTGATTGGTTGACTGGAGAAAGTGATGATGACGTAAGTGGGATTATGGGTGGAGATCAAGAGTCTAAAGATGAGGATGATCCGTTTTCTAAATCGGGAGAAAAAAGCACTGAGTCATTGAAAGCTTGGCTTTCTGGTGAAAAAGATTCTTTCACTGAATGGTTAGAAGAGGATTCTTTTGAAGAAGAAAAAGAAGAGATCGAAGAAGAGTTGAAAGAGAAAGAAGAAAGGTTAGAAAAAAAAGAGAGGGAGCTTGAAGAGAAAAAACAGGAAATCGAAGAGCTTAGAGAGAAATTGAAGGACCGTTTGAGCGATTTTGAATCAGACGATTTTGAACCTGATGAAGTTCTAGAGGAAAATGCAAGATTGGAGCAGGAACTCGAGAATAAAAGTGAAGAGATCGAAGAATTACGTGAAGAGAGGGAGGAAATACTTGAAGAAAAAGAGAACTTAGAAGACGAGATACAAGATATAAAGAAAGGCAGTGTCGCCATGGTCAAATACCTCAAATCTCAACAAGGAGCATTTACTGAAAGTTCCGAAAATAAGGTTAAGAGTGAAGAATTTGAGACTTTAGAAGAAGAGAATGAAAGACTTAAAGAAAAGATAGAAGAACTGAGATCTGATGGTGCATCTACAGGTGCTCAGATTCAGAAGGGTAAGGAACAAACCAATAAAGAGATGCGTGAATTGAAAAAAGAATTGGCTCATAAAGAAGAGAAGATAGAGGATCTTAAAGAGCAGGTTAAACATAAAGAAAAAGAACTGAATGAAAGAGAAGAAGACCTGATGCATAGAGAACAAGTGATTAGAAAAGAGAGAAAGAAGCTCGAAGCACAAAAGAAGGAGCTTGAAAATACTACTGAGCAGGAAAGGAAGAGAGAGCTTGAAGAACTCAAACAGGAGATCGAAAAGAAAGAACAGGAACTTAAAGCGAAGAAGAAGTACATAAATCAGAAAGAAAAAGAATTGAGAGCTAAAGAAGAAGAACTGATCGATGAGGAACTCGAGGAGAAAGAGCAGGAAATCTTGAGGGAGATAGAGCAGGAAAAATGTAAAACGGGAACAGGAAGGCTCGATGATCTTCTTTTAGGCGGGATACCACTTGGATCTAATGTTTCTATCTATGGCCCTCCTCACGTTGGAAAAGAGATCATGGTCAACAGTTTCATCGGGGAAGGATTGGAGAAAGGCGTTCCCGCGATATGGGTTATCACTGATAAAACCATAGGGGATATAAGAGAAGAGATGAAATTCGTTCTTCCGACTTACGAAGAATATGAGATGAGAGATCTGATTTATTACGTCGATGCTTATTCCGCTAGTATGGGGAAAACTAAAGAAGAAGAGAGAAAAGATGACAATGTAAGATATATCAAAGATCAATCTGATCTCAAGGCTATCACTGACGCTGTCAACGAATTTGCAGAGGAGATAAAAGAAAATCACCGTTATTACAGGATGGCCTTTGAATCGGTATCTACTATAATAGCGTATCTTGATTCTGAAACCACATTCAGGATACTTCAGCCCTTCACCGGCAAGAGAAAAAGAGACAACGCAGTATCTTTATACACTTTGGAAAAAGGCATGCATACTGATCAAGAGATATCCATGCTCGGTCACATAATGGACGGAGAGATAAAATTCAAGATAGATCAGCTGAAGAACTACCTAAAAGTAGAAGGGCTAGGCGATGTCCAGACAAGAGATTGGATCGAATATAATCAGAGCAAAAGTGGTATAACGATGGGTTCATTCTCTTTAGATACTATACGCTAGAGGAGGATATAATTGGATTATCAGCTGTTTTTTGCTGTAACCACCAATATAGTTATGCTGCCTCTCCTCTCGTTTTCATTGTTCATAGCTTATATGAACAAGAGGGGGTTTTTGGAGAGATGCGGGTTCGATAAACCTATAATAGGGATGATCATCGTAGGTTCTCTATTCGGTGTTTTGGCAGACGTTCCTTTGATAATAACCGGGGATTCGCTATTAAATATAAATTTAGGTGGCGCTCTAATACCCGTGATAGTCAGTGGCGCCATTTTATATAGAAAAAAGATAAACCTGATATATGTAGGAATAGGGACCATAGTAGTTTCTATAATGACTTATTCTGTTTCAAGGATAGAAGTCGGAGTCGGGATCGTTTCAGAATTCCCGTATTATTTCCTTCCGGCTTTGAGTGCCCTACTGATGGCTCTTTTCCTCTCAAAATTGACAAAAAAGGATGAGACTTTTTCTATCCCTTATGCTTATGCGGTCGGAGTATTAGGTACACTGATCGGTGCCGATCTGGTCAGGATACCGGAACTCGTCCAGCTCGGTGTTCTAGGTTCCTTCGGAGGAGCCGGTGTGATGGATCTAGTATATCTTTCTGGTTTGATAGCTTCGGTACCCCTCATCTTTGCCTATTATATCAGATATGATTACTCCTCACCAAGTGATCCGATATGCAGGGCTAAAATTTTATTGAGGAAAGGCCGCTATCTTGAAAGTAAAGAACAGGTCCTACTAGGACTAAAGCAGGAGATCAGAAAGGCTAAAAAGTTACTTACAAGGAATGCTAATGCTGCGTTTTTTCATCCTTGTAGGACTTCTACAGACGTATTAAGGACATTGGGATTCAGCCCCGGTGCGATCAGAGATTATCTTACATTGATAGGAGATGAAGATGATTCTAGTATCAGAGAACTCAGAAAAGATATATTCACAGGTATATTGTTAAGAAACGGTGTGAGAAAAAGATTAAATGACGCCTATACAAGTCTACCGAGAAGATTACTAGCTTATCTTATCGATATCTTTGTGATAATATCTCCCTTTGCTATCTTTTTCCTATACGTGTACAGGATCGATCTAACTAACGGTTCTGGTTTTTTAGTGACCCGGCCTGTTTCGTTGGCGGTGATATCATTGTTGATTTCGATACAGTTTTTATATTTCACCCTGATGGAATGGTATTTTGGAACTACCGTGGGAAAAGCTCTGATGGGATTAAGAGTTTTAGATGAGGAGCTCAACTCAATAAACTTTGTAGAAAGTGCGGCGAGAAATTCAGGCCGATATGCTGACATGGCATTGGCCTTTTATTTTGTAAGTTTGGTCCTTATCATGAGGAGCCCTGAAAGGAAAAGGATCGGAGATCACATCGCTGGTACGAGAGTAGTCAAAACTAAATAACCTTTCTTTAATTAGCGTCTATGAGATCTAGAATTAATAAAATATTTGATTGGACAGAAGAAGAACTGGACGCTATCGCTATATTGAACTCGATAAAACCTCATGTGGATAAGACCTTTTTTTACGTTACTGGATTGTATAGAGGGGAATATGAGAACTGTGCTCTATTGATGTATCCCGATGGATCCGCTGAGATGTGTGTGAGTAAGTTGGAATCCGAAAGCGCATCGAAATCAGATGTTCCCATGGATATCATGGAGGATAGAGAGGATCTAGAGGAATGGCTCGAAGAAAATTTAGACGGTAAAAAAAAGGTAGGTGTAAACGCATCTGAGTTGACTTATAAAGGGTATAAGAAGATAAAAGATGCGACCGATGCTGAGGTGATCGACGTTTCTGATGCCATCGTCGAAGCGAGAAACAGAAAGGACGAGAAAGAGATAGAGATATTGGATAAAGCGGGTGACATCGCTTCTAGAGTGGCAGAGGAGATCACTGATCATATCGAGTTGGGTATGAAGGAATCGCAGGTTGCTGCTGAACTCTCTTACAGGATGAGACAAAGAGGGGCCTCGGGAGACGCCTTCGAGATAATAGCCGGGAGCGGCCCAAATTCCGCCGAACCCCACTATACCTCGGGTGAGCGCGAACTTCAAGAGGGTGACTTTTTAGTTTTGGACTTCGGAGCTCTTTATAAAAGGTACAGGTCCGACATAACAAGGACTTACATCATCGGAGAAGCTTCTGATAGACATAAAAAGATGTATCAGACCGTTCTAAAAGCCCAAAAAACTGCTTTGGATATGATAGAACCTGGTGTCGAAGGTTCTGACGTCCACAACGCCGCGAAAGAAGTCATCGACAGCACTGAGTTCGAGGGTAAATTCATCCATGGTTTAGGACACAGTATAGGTCTTTCGACTCATGATGGGTCCGGTCTTTCACCTAATGTAGAAGTCACTCTGGAGCCGGGCATGGTCTTTACCGTAGAGCCAGGCATTTATATCTCTGGTTTCGGTGGTGTCAGGATAGAGGATGACATAGTCGTCACTGAAGGCGGATATGATCTATTGACTGATGCGGACAAAAAGATGCAGATATTATAATCAAAGGGTATTGAAAATCAAAATATTTATATTCATCTAATGAATACCCTTGAGTGGTGGAAACTTGGCAATAGGATTTGTACTCATAAAAACATCACCTGCAGCCGAAAGAGATGTATATAATATAGTCAAAGATATGGACATGGTTATGGAAGTCCATTCTTTATTCGGTGAGTACGATCTCATACTCAAGTTACAAGCTGAGGATTTCAATACCCTCGGTCAGAGGGTTGTTGACGACATAAGGTCTATAGAAGGTGTTGAAGATACGAAGACCTTGACGGGAATAGAATTTTAGGAGGTAAAATGATGCTGGAAACATGGGCATTCGTGACGGTTCTCTTGTTGACGCTGGGCTTAGGATTGTTCTTATCCGGAGTTTTTACGGCTTACTTCGGAAGAGGTAAGAGTAGAACGGTCGGTATAGTCCTGACGATAATCGGTATTTTAGTGTGGATCGGATCATACGCGGCACATTATACGGAGTTTTTTGGAGCCGATACTTTCGTAGATGTTCTTAAATACGGCCTTTTCTACGTCGGGGCTTTCGTGATCGGCGCAGTGATAGCTTTAGGGATCTTTTTGGTCGCGATAATGAAAACGTAGACCGAAAAAACTATTTTACCATCCTTTTTTAGCTTTTTTATGCACGTAAAAGTAATCCTTGGAAGCAAGAGCGATCTAGAAGTACGCGAAAAAACTGTAGATTTAGAGAAAAAATATTGAGAGGCGATTAGGTTGAAAGATCCAGAAAGTTTCATAGAAGAGAAAGTAGAAGAGATAAAGAAGGTCGAAGGAAAAGCTGTAGTGGGTTGCAGCGGTGGAGTGGACAGTACAGTTTCTGCCGTTATAGCTAGTGAAGCTCTAGATGATGATCTTCTAGCAGTTTATGTAGACACGGGATACATGCGGAAAAACGAAACTGAGAACATCGATAGTATCCTGGAAGAGATGGGTGTCAATCACGTGATCATAGATGCTAGTGAGGAATTCTACGAGGCTATGGAAGGCATCATCGATCCTGAAAAGAAGAGGAAGATCATCGGTGAAAAATTCATAGAGGTATTCGAAAGGGAAGCGGAAAAGTTCGGTGCCGATTATTTGGTACAGGGAACTATCGCCCCGGATTGGATCGAGAGCGGTGACGAGAAAAGGGACACGATAAAGTCTCACCACAATGTAGGCGGACTGCCCGAGAAGATGGGATTGGACCTTATAGAACCTCTTCAAGACCTTTACAAAAACGAAGTGAGAGAGGTGGCTAGGGAACTCGGACTTTCAACGGCGGAGAAGCAACCATTTCCGGGTCCCGGACTCGCGATCAGGGTCATAGGTGAAGCCACTCCCGAGAAGACAGAGATCGTTAGGGAAGCATGTCATATAGTGGAAACGGAGATCGATAAAGCGGTCGAAGAGGGAAAGATGGAAAGACCTTGGCAGTATTTTGCCGTACTTTTACCGGTCAAAACGGTCGGCGTTCAGGGAGATAAAAGAGCTTATGGTCATACCGTTGCTGTAAGAGCTGTTGCGTCTTTAGATGCGATGACCGCTAGTTTCAGCAAGATCCCTCCAGATGTGATGGCCCGGATCTCTAGTAAGATAACCAACGAGATGAAGGATCGAGTCAACAGGGTGGTATACGATATAACCGATAAACCACCTGGAACCATAGAATGGGAATGAAGAAGTAATATCGACTTTGTCCGGAAGATAGGATGGGAGCCTCTACGATACTTTTACTCTCACTGCTTTTCACCTTCATCGGTATCTCTTTAGGTATACTGACCGGTCTGGTCCCTGGTATCCATGTGAATACGATCTCATTTTTGATAATCAGTTCATTAGCTCCTATCTCACTCTTCGTTAGCCGCTTATTATCCGGTTTTGAATTCACCAACTTCGAACTTCTTTTGTTTATATCGATGCTGGTGATGGGATGTCTGATAACTCACACCTTTCTTGATTTCATACCGTCCACTTTTCTTGGAGCACCAGAAGGAGAGACCGCCTTAGCAGTGCTTCCGGCTCACGAGATGCTCTTGGAGGGAAAAGGATACGAGGCGGTGAAAGCCAGTGCGCTGGGAAGTTTTGCCGCCTCCTTCATAGCTCTGTGTATGATCTTGCCCGCTCGTTTGGTGATGGGAGACCCCGTTAATCTTTACGAGAGATTGATCCCTTTCATACCGTTGATCCTTTTTTTAGTAGTATTAGTTCTAGTTTTACAGGAAGGAACGAGTTTCATAGATTTCAGACCTAAGACAGTTGCTGTAGGTATCTTTCTCTTGAGCGGACTTTTGGGCTTTGTAGTTTTGACTCCTTCCGGTCTTTATACCTACAACTGGACCTTGATAGAACAGGGAGGCACACCGAACACTTCACTGATGATGTTCCCCATGTTCACGGGTCTTTTCGGTATCTCCAACCTTCTGGTAAGTCTTATGGATGATCCCGATGTACCAGAACAGAAGACCGAAGGAGTAGAAATTCAAGTCGGAAAGAAAAGCAAGGTCAGAGGTATAATATCCGGAACATTTTCTGGAGGTCTAGTAGGTTGGCTTCCAGGGATAACCGCCGCTGCCGCGACCGCTGTCACTCGCGTGTTCACTCCTCAAGAGGTCGATGAAGAGACAAAATCTAGGGAGTACATCATGGCGGTTTCAGCTGTAGATACTTCATGCGCGATTTTTACTCTGGTCGCTCTTTTCGTGATAATGAAGGCTAGGAGCGGAGCCATGCAGGCGATACTGAGGATAAACGAAGGGCATATTCAGGGTTGGATATCTATAATGGAGGTCCCAGATTTATTCCTACTCCTTCTTTTTTCAGTCGTCATATCGGCTAGCGTCGCCTATCTTTTGACCTTGGTGATAGGCAAAAAATTCACAGTCATACATCAAAAGATAGAATACAGCAAGCTTTCGAAAGGTATCATAGCATTTTTGATAATGATGATCATAGTATTGTCGGGTCCTATCGGCTTATTTATAGCTTTGATTTCCACAGCGATAGGTGTTATACCACCTTTGTACGGAGTGAAAAGAGTTCATCTGATGGGATGTATAATATTTCCGATAATATTGTTCTTCACCGGGCTTGATATGATTCTGATCGAATTTCTATTTTGATATATTGATTTTAAAACAACAGATTTATTTAACTCTATTAACATATCGTCGATATGTTACAGGCGATCCCTCTCGCTCTTCCGATATGCGTCGGTATCTTGATCCTAGTGGTTATAATACTTGTACTCGCCTTTTTCTTGAAGATGCTGATCGAATTTTTGCCGGCTACTATTTTGGCTGTTTTGATATACCTGTTCACAGGGAGTCTCTTTTGGGCAGTGATAGCTTTCCTAGCTGTAGCTTTTATACTTTCTTTTGCCAACAGTATGCGAAGAACTCGAGTGAGATGAGAAAGGTCATTCGAACGGAGCGGTTATCAAAACAAGGACGGGGAATATCTCCAACCTTCCGGCCCACATGACTATTATCAGAGTTATCTTCTCTACAAGAGGCATCTCAGGTCCTGTGAGACCTACACTTAGACCTACATTTCCCTGTGCAGAAGCGACTTCAAATAGACTGTTTACGGCTTCTGCCCCTCCATACATGAAGACCATCGCTCCTCCTACAAGAAGTATCAGATAAAGTATTACGTAAACGGCGACATCTTGTATCGCTTCTGGAGAATAATATTTGTCCCCGATACCCATCTTGAGTACAACGGATTCTGGCAGCAGATACTGACGGATCAACCATATCAAAGAGTAGAAAATTATAACGACTCTGATCAATTTAATAGCTGAAGCCGTTGAACCATAACCTCCTCCGAATATCATAAGTATTGTAAGTAAGAATTTTTGAAAGTCGTTGTAAGCTCCTACAGCATCGGTGCTAAATCCTGTTCCAGTGATCGCGGTTATCGTTTGAAAGGAAGCGAATCTGAAAGAACCTGAAGTTAGTCCTAAACTTATAGCCAATATGATAGTTGAGATAAACACAATTATCAATATTGCCTTGACTTCTATATTTTTGAAAAATTTCTTTATATTGCCTAAGAACAGCTGATAATGCATAGCAAAAGAGATACCACCTATGATCATGAAGGGCATTATGGCTATTTCATAACTCAATATATCGTAAGCCATGATGCTGTTGTTTCTTACAGAAAATCCACCAGTAGCTAAAGCAGTCATGGAATGGTTTATCGAATCGAAGACTGGCTTGCCCAATATTATGAGTATTATTGCTAGTAAAACTGTATAACCGGCATAAATAGCCCATATCCTTCTAGTCGTTTTAACTACGCTAGGAACCAACCTGTGGTCTCTACCTTCAGCGAGATAGAGTTTGTGGGCTATCGTTCCGGTCCTTGCCACCAAAACACTGAGGAAAAGAACGATCACCCCGACTCCACCTACCCATTGAGTCAAGGACCTCCAAAATAGGATCGAATATGGTAAACCTTCGACTCGATTGGCATACATATCTAAACCAGTCGCGGTGAAACCAGACATCGATTCGAAGACTGAATTTACAAATGTCAATCCCCACTCGGGTCCGAAATAGTATCTAGCAAGCCAAAAGGGTAGTCCACCAATAATACCAACGATAAGCCAGGTTAAAGCTGCTAGTGTTATCGCCGCTCCTAAGTAAAGTTCTCTTTTTTCTGCAAAGAATGTCAAAAGGCCTCCCAAGATCCCAGAGAACAAAGCGGGGTAAAAAAAACATAATGTCAAGGTAAAATTATTATCAATTTTGTATGCTACAAAAGCTGGGATCAGTAATAGAAATCCCAACAAAATGAGCATTATCCCTAAATAATAGATCGTGGTAGAAAGGATACCATATTTTTCAAAGTAAGGATGTATTTTTTCTGTTATCTCTTCTTTGGTTCCCTTAATACTTGACCAAACTATATTTCCCAAATCAGAACCTCCTCTTTATCTGGTAATTCAGATTTAGTTTTTTTTTAATATTCTGATCGATCTGCTAGATATCCTCTCTCAGATTTACACTAAACCAAATCTCTTTTTTTTCTCGAACAGCTTCTTCACCTGTTTAACTTTACCGACTCTAGCGAGTACGGTAACGATATCATCTGGCTTTATCTGGGTATTTCCATCAGGGATCACAGAATTTTCTCCTCTTATTATATCGACTATTATTACTCCTTTTGGTAACCCTGCATTTTTGATCTTTTTGTGGGAAATCGGTGATTCTTCAGTGATGTTGAATTCTAAAAGCTGAGCGTCTTTTTCACCGACTGTCAAGATCGTTCTAGAATCCCCCAAGGTGTTCTTAATCTGCATAGCACTGGCTCTTGTAGTGCTTACGGTATTTTCTATTCCCAAACTGGAAAATACACCTTCGTTCTTCGGTTCATTCACCCTGCCGATCACCGTTGGAACTTTGAAGATCTTTTTCCCAAGTTGACAGGAGATGAGATTACTCTTATCGTCTCCGGTGACCGCCACGAGAACGTCAGCTTTGTTCAGACCCGCGTCTTTTAGATAGTCTAAATCTGTACCGTCGCCTTCGATGATCAGTGCATCGAATTCCTTAGAGAGTTGTTCAGCTAATCTCTCGTCTTTCTCCATCAGGACCACATCGTGGCCTTCGGGAAGAAGTAACTTGGCTAGGTCCTTACCTACTCTGCCGCCACCTATGATCACGACGTACATGAGAATTACCGATTAAATGAATGTTCACTAGTATTTTAGACTTTTGCATAGTATTATTTCTTCTTTAAATTATTTCAGAGTTTCAAAAGACCCGGGAAAAGTTATTTTAACAGCCAATTTCAATTGATAAGCTGAAGAGAATATGGAAACATACAGTGGGCCTTTGCTTACTAGAGATGGATTCATCCAAGCAGAGATAGAGATAGAGGATAACGAGATAAAAAACATAGAAGAAGGAGGCGATGAGGGTAAAAACGCGATTATAATACCATCGTTCTTCGACTCTCACACCCATCTCGCAGATTCTGTAGTAAAAGAACCTCCTGTCGGAACGATAGAAGAGATCGTAGGACCAGGAGGTTTGAAAGAAAAGAAATTATCTCAGGCAAGTGAAGACCAACTGGTAAATTCTATTAGGCGTTACATAAAAGAGATGTTTTCATTCGGCGTTACCAATTTCATAGATTTTCGCGAGGGCGGTATCAAAGGGATAAGATCTCTTCAACGTGCCGTTGAAGGCCTTGACGAAGAGATAAAACCGAGTATGATGGGCCGTCCAGAAGAAAGAAGATTTTATGAAAACGAGATCACTCGTTTACTTTCGATGTCTGACGGCATAGGTTTGAGTGCATACAGGGACTGGGATGAATCCGAGCTTCTTAGATTAGTTGAAGAGATCAGATCTCAAGGTAAACCTTTGGCTATGCACTGTTCCGAAGATGTCAAGGAGCCTGTAGAGAAAGTCCTAGATCTTGACGTTCATCATCTTGTGCACATGATCGAAGCCGATAGATACGATCTGGAAAAGTGTGCGGAGGAGGATGTTCCTATAGTCATCTGTCCAAGATCGAACATGTTCTTTGGGAAGATGCCTGATATCCCAAAGATGGTCGATAGTGGAGTTACTATCTCACTTGGTACGGACAACGCTATGATCACGAACTCCAACATTTTCCGCGAGATGGAGACCGCTTATAGGATATCTAGGATGAAAGGGGGACTTCCTCCGATAGATATATTGATGATGAGCACTTATAATCCAAGGGAAACATTAAAACTGAACCCTTTCCATGAAGATATCGAAAAGTACTTGGTGCTGGAGTACAGAGAAGGTGATCCAGCTTTCAACGTAGTAGTAAATTCAACCCCTAGTGATATAATAAAAAGAGTGTGGTGTGAGGATGCAGGAATATAATAGGATAATAATACCAACAGATGGTTCGGAAGAGAACGAAAAGGTTGTAGATGAAGGTCTGTCCCTGGCGAGGATGCTGGGAGCTAAAGTGAAAGTACTGTTCGTAGTGGATACTGGGAGTCTTTCAGGCTTGCCTCCTGACGACATGATAACAACTTTAGAGGGACAGATCGAGGCAAAAGCGAACGAGATCTTGAATGATATAGAAAAAAGAGCGGAAGAATGGGGTATCCCGTTCCAGCGAAGCATACAGAAAGGAGCACCTTCTGAGATAATCGTTTCAGAAGCCAATGAGAACGAACTGATCGTGATGGGACATCACAACAGATCGGGGCTCTCTCGCTTACTTACGGGGAGTACGGCACAAAAAGTTATTAGGAAGGCTGATTGTCCTGTTATGGTAATAAGATTGGAGGCCGAATAAACATGACGGAAAAAAAGAAAGTCAAGGATCTGATGACGGAAGATCCGATAACAGCCGAACTACCAGGAAATAGAGTTGAAGTTATAAACAAGATGATCGAACATCAACTGACCGGTATGCCGGTTGTCAAAAAGGGTGAACTGAAAGGTTTGATCACAAGGATAGATTTCTTCAAGAATCCAGGTGAGGATCAATTGGCTTTGATTTATAGGAAGGACCAGCCTATACTATCTCAAGATGATGAAGTGACCGAAGCGGCCAGGATCTTCACTGAGAACGAGACCCATTATATACCGATCAGTGACGGAAGTGGTTCCTGCGTCGGGATATTGACTTCAGCGGACATGCTTCCTTATATAGTCGATAAAGATATCAAAACTCCTGTCGGTGAAGTGTTGGGAAGGACTTGCGTACCTCTTTACGAAAAGACTCCTATCAAGGTAGCTCTGCAAACCATGTCTCTTACTGGGATTTATGCTTTTCCGGTGGTCGACGAAAAAACAGTTTTGACTGGCATACTCACCGATCGTGACCTTTTCGATATGAGTGAGATAGACGGTCAGATAAAGAAATCGGACCTTGGACTCGAAGAGGACGAAGACAGCTGGTCATGGCAGGGGGTCAAGAACGTTATGAAACTGTATTACGAAGAATCGATGATCGATCTTCCAAACCTTTGTGTGGAAGATGCGATGGTCGAAGATCCCATGACGGTCTACAATCAGACTTCCGTTTCTAAAGCGGCCGAGATCATGATGGAGAACGACTTCGGTCAGTTGCCCGTCGTTGATGAGATGGACAACCTTGAAGCGATGCTTTACGAACTAGATCTGGTAGAAACTTTGATCTGAGGTCGTTTAGATGGCTGATAAAGAAGAACTATTATCGATGTGCAAGAGAAGAGGTTTTCTCTGGAGATCCGCAGATATTTACGGCGGCGAAGCCGGTTTTTATGACTACGGTCATCTAGGCACTAAACTGTTAGAAAGCTGGAAAGATCAGTGGAAGGAATTCTTTTTGGGCCTGGACGAGAACTACCATATGATCCATACGAACAATATAATGCCCTACAGGGTGATGGAAGCCTCAGGGCACGTTGATCATTTTTCTGATGTGATGATCAGATGTAAAAGATGCGATTCATACTTCAGAGGAGATCATCTTATCGAAGACGAGACAGGTGAAAGTGCAGAATGGATGGGAAAAGACGAGATGAAAGTCAAGATCGAAGAACTTGATCTTTCTTGTCCGGACTGCGGCGGGGATTTTTCCGAACCCGAAGATTTCAACATGATGTTCAGCGTTTCGTTAGGTCCTACAGGAAAAAAGAAGGGCTTTCTCAGGCCAGAAACTGCACAGGGGACTTACATAAACTTTCCGAGGGAATACAGAGCGCTCCGAAAAAAGATGCCTCTCGGCCTCGCTTCTATAGGTCCCGCATTCAGAAACGAGATCTCACCTCGACAGATAGTTTTCAGAAAGAGGGAATTCCTTCAGGCAGAACTTCAGATCTTCTTTATACCCGGGATACACGATGAAAAATTCGAAGAGAAATACCGAGATGTAGAGGATATGGAAGTCAACGTCAAAAGAGCAGATTGGGAAAAGTCTAAGGAGATCAAATTGAAAGAGATCGAAGACCTACCGCCTTTTTATCTTTATCATCTTGGAAAGATGTACGAATTTTATACTGAGATAATGGAACTCTCTCCTGATGACATCAGATTTAGGGAACTATCTGAGGAGGAGAAAGCATTCTACAACAAGATACATTTCGATCTAGAAGTCGATTTTGATACTCTAAACGGTTGGCAGGAGATATCAGGACTCCATTATAGATCCGATTATGATCTGAGACAGCATCAGGAACACTCAAATCAGGATATGTCTATTTCTACCGATGGAGGTAAGAAGATACCTCATGTTATAGAACTCAGTTTCGGTATAGACAGGAATCTATGGTCTTTTCTTGACAGAGATTATCGGACTGGAGATCGAGATTGGCTGGATCTACCTAAAAAGCTCACTCCTAGACAGGTAGCGGTCTTTCCTCTGGTAAGGAAGGACGGCTTACCGGAAAAATCTAGAGAGATATTTGAAGAACTGAGATCCGATTTCAGAGTGACTTGGGAGAAGAGCGGGTCGATAGGAAAAAGATATGCGAGGAACGATGAAGTCGGTACATCTTACTGCATAACAGTGGATTACGATACGATGGAAGATGATTCAGTGACGATCAGAGATGTAGAGACCACAGAACAGATCAGAGTCGACATCGAAGAATTGAACGATATTTTGAGAAAACTGATCCAGGGAAGTAAAAAGTTTGAAGATTATTTAAAACAAGAAGATTAGGAAGATTCCTCTTCCTTTATAGACTCCAACCTGCTTATCACGTTCCAGATAAGAGTTCTCCCGTGAAGTGGTATGTTGGGATCGTCGGCAAGCTCTTCCAACTTGAATATAGAAGAGGCTATCCTTACATCCAACTCATCGTTCGATTCTAGCAATAATTGCTCACATTCTTTAGCGCCTTCTCTTATATTCCTAGGAATAGAATTATCTTCTTTTATCTCGTCCATCAATCCACAAACATCTTTCAATTTTTCATCCACATCTGTCATCGTATCCACCTCTAAGTTCTCGATTTTAATCTGGTCTCTATTCTATATTCTAGCCATCAATAGGATAAATTTACGCTCCTAAACAGGCCCGCTTACAATTAACGGAAGGTATGTGATAAATAAATCTTTTGTCTTAATGGCCTTTTCTCTGTTGGAGCTATAAAATAACTATGATTAAAAAGCTTCGGTGGATGGGAGAGAAAAAAGAGGGGGAGTAAACCCCCTATGCGAGCCCCGTTTACTCTCCTATTATGATATAGAGGATAGTTCGAGATACCCCGAATATCTCGAAACATTCCAATTTCATCTATTCGTCATATTGCGTATCGCATCCAAGCTTATGATATACTTCTTTCCAACTATAGTGAGCGTCATCTTCTTTCATGCTCATCATGCTAAAAAAAGCCCTACAACTATAAAAAGCTGAGAAGCGGAGGGGTGAGTGAAAGTGGCTATTCTTCACCCGATAACCTTTCTTCTTCCATCTGAAGAGCGTTCTTGAACCAGACTTCCTGTTGATTGAACGGTACCTGTATGCCGTTCTCTTCTAGCTCCTTTTTGATCTTCCAGAGGAGTTCCATCCTCAATGGGAACCACTCTGTAGAGGGCGCCCAGACTCGGACCTTCAGTTCTACAGCGCTGCCGCCCAATTTTTCAACGAATACCTGCGGTTCTGGATTTTTCAAGGCCATGGGCTGCTTTTCTATAAGCTCTTTTATTAATTCCATGGCTTCGTCCGCATCGTCTTTGTACCTTATACCTACGTCGTATTCGAACCTTCTAACTATATTCTCTAAAAAGTTGGTTATGTTACCTGTAAAGACCTTCTCGTTGGGAACTCTTACGTAAACGCCTTCAAAGGTCCGCATGGTGGTAGAGATTATCTTTATCTCTTCGACGACGCCCATAGTGCCGTTATCTCCTCCGAGCCTTACCACGTCGTCTACTCTAAAAGGTCTTTCAAACGTTAAAAAGACGCCCGAGATGAGGTTCGTCACTATGCTTTGGCTCGCAAAACCTATGATTATACCGAGTATCCCTCCTGCTACCAAAAAACCGGAGATCCGGAATTCGAGTATCGGTAGAACTATAAGAAACCCGATGGTCAGAAAAGAAAAGTAGACTATCTTGGAGATCGTATTCAACCTGTCTTTGGAAACTTTGTCCTTCAAAGAATATCTTATCCGGAGAGAAACGGCTTTTCCTATGATGACC
>CAYNOV010000011.1:0-19196 GCA_964398905.1 uncultured Thermoplasmata archaeon | reverse complement strand
CTCAAAGATCGACTAGTGGAAATGTCAGAGAAACACGGCGTCGCTAAGTTGAAAAAAGTCGTCGTTGTGAAAGCTAGTGAAAAAACCGAGAAGGCTAATGCGGGTTTTGCTGGCATGGGTAAAACTAAGAGACTACTTCTCTTCGATACCCTGCTAGATAAATTCCATCCCAAGGAGATCGAAGGGGTTGTAGCTCACGAGTTAGGTCACTACGTGAACAAAGATGTGATCAGGTTCGTGTTGATAAACGCTGCAGTGATATTCCCAATATTTTACTTGACCGGTAGGATTTTTACGCTGTATGGGAGCTTCGAGAATATACATCATCTACCTCTCTTCTTACTCATCCTGTACGGTCTTTATTCATTCATCGATCCTCTTACCAATGCATACAGCAGATATAGGGAGAAAAAAGCGGATCAATTCGCTTTAGAGACTACAGGTGAACCCCATGCGATGGTATCAGGATTCAAAAGGCTATCAGACATAGATCTTGCGGAAATAAATCCCCACAAGTTAATAGAGATATTCTTTTATGATCATCCAGCCCCTAAGAAAAGGATAGAGATGGCAAAAAGATTCAAAGAAAAAGTTGAACAAAAAGGATAAATAGCAATTACAACTAATCCAAAAGCGAATCCCCGACTTAGCTCAGTTTAGCTGCGAGGAATAAAATTCCTCTAACCCGCCAACTAAAAGTTGGCTTAAAGAGGTAGCTAATTCCTCTGACTCGCCAACTAAAAGTTGGCTCATAGAGCGGGAGACTTTATACGCAAAACCCCGACTTAGCTCAGTTTGGCTAGAGCGGGTGACTGTAGTTGGTATTTATTTTTGGCCTTTCCTGGCCTAAAATCACCCGCGGAAATCACCAAGCCCCCGGTTCAAATCCGGGAGTCGGGACTTTTTTTAGGATTTGAACTCCGGTTCACGAATAAAATTTGTTAAAATTTTATGAGTAGTTAGAATCTTTGATTCTGACTAAAATCCGGGAGTCGGGACCATTCTTACATTCTAACTCCCTTTTTATTTTAACTCATTCTACCTTTATTTGTTTTAAGATTTAGAGACTTTCTCTTAATACTGAACTTCGTACTCATCCTAGACCTAAATAGACCTGATTGATTCAGAGTACTTAGAAAGGAAAAATTTATTTATTTGTACATACATTTTACATATGCATGTCTACTGACAGCAAGAATAGATCGAAAAGGGTCAATTTCAGACTTCCCGAGGAATTGATAGATATGGCGGACGTCACGGCCAGAGTGAAGCATAAGAACCGGACGGAGATAGTGAAAGAGGCTTTGGACGAACACCTGCACGAGATCGTTGACGAGAATTTCAAGCAAAGGGTGATAGAGCTGTACTTGGACGGCGAGATCGACTACGAGATGTTGAAGAAGTTCCTTGGTCGAGAGGACGCAGAAGCGGTGAAAGCCTCTAAGGACATCTTGGACCGGGAAGACGAACTAGCCGAAGAACTATCTGAACTTTGAGGAGAGATCCCATGTTGATTTTGGATACAAGTGCCTTCATATCTCTTGGGATTTGCGATTGTGTTGAGATATTCTTGGACGAATTCGATGTTCATACCTCTGAAGCGGTAATAGATGAGCTGGAGAAAATGAGCGGTTACGATGATCTGGAGGCGGACGTTGCGGAGAGATGGTTAAAGAGAAAAGATCAGTTGAATGTTCACGAGGTAGGGGAAGCTGGTGAGTTCGATCACGGCAAAATCGATAAGGGTGAGGGATCCTGTGCGGTTCTGGCTAGAAAGACGGACGCCGAGTTTTTGATAACTGACGATGTAAGAGCTCTTCCTCTCCTCAAAAATATAGCTTCAAACGAAGTTGTGATCTCTCCTATCGTTCTGAAGGCGCTGGTGAAGAGAGGACTATTGAGTGACGATGAAGCTAAGGGAAAACTAGAGAAGTTGATCGAGAAGAGAGGTTGGTTTGAAACGCCGATCTATGAAAGGTCTGTAGAGCTTTTTGAAGACGGATCTACGGAGGATCGTTCGTAGAGTTCCTAATTGCGAACGGGGTCTGATACCTGACGTAGATCGTGTACGAGTTACCAAATGGCGTTCGTAATTATTTGCATGATACATTTGTGGAACTAAGTTCCACATGTCATAGGAATCAAGATTCCTACGGTCTTTAGAATTTGATTCCATAAAAACCTACGACAATAGTAGAGGAAAAATGGATGAATAGGAAGTAAGAATTTGATATCTAAATGAAAGAAGAGGTGACGCAGATCGTAATCTGATAGACGTCAGGTGGGGAAGGGGGCCGGAGCGGTCTTATTCAGAGGAATATTCAACTCCAATTCGTTAATGTCTTTTTTGTTGATCATCCTTCTAGCTATTTTTTACTTAACTTGAATATAAATAATTTTTTTTCGACACCTTTGGTTTTTTCCCCCTTGTTTTGCTATGAATCAGACCCAACCAAATCTCTAGAGGTGAAAATAATGATGTCGCATTAATAGATTCCGCTATTCCCTCGAAAAAATAATTTTTCTGCGGATATACGGGAAGAACAAATCTTTGATTTGTGACTAAGAGGAATCTCAGATTCCCCGTGATCGGGACTTTCTTTTATTTTTAGGGTTTGATTTCCAATTGAACCACTATTCCGTGATCCCTTCCTCGTTATCAAAACAATTAATCTTTCTTTGCTCGACCTAGAACAGAATAGATCACGACCGAAAATATCACTGATGGCACTAACATCCAGGATCTAAAACCAGGTATAGCATACCCGTTCCTGGCGACTATCCTTCCTTCTGTTTCCATCCTTACATTATCGAAGTTGTCGTCAACTTGTAAGGAACCTCCTCTCCATCTTATGTACCTGTAGAATTCACCCATGTGATCTTCTGATCCGTCATCCACCCATGTTGTAAATCTCATCGCATCTCTGAAGTAAAACTGGTCGTTCACTGGATCTATATTGACCCAGACTTCAGAGCCATCTTCGTGAACGAAAATAGTCCTTATCCAACCGTGTCCACCCCATCTTTCTCCTACCCGGTCGTAAAGGACTCCTAGTTCCATCCATGCCGGGATACCTACAGATCTAGCTAAAGACGCATAAAGAAAAGATTGTTCGTCGCAGTCTCCTGTGCCGCTATCCAATACCCACATCGCGTGCTTAGGTAAAAGACCGGGTCTACCTATTTCATACTCGATATTGTCATCGATCCATTCGTAAATGGCCTTAGATTTATCGTAGATATTATCTTCGTCTTCTATTATCTCTTGAGCTAGCCCCTCTATCTCCGGATGATCCGGTTGGATCATCCAATCATCCTGACCGTCATCATTCCTATCTTCGTCGAGCTGCCATTGATTTTTATTGTATCGTTCTTGAAGTTGTTCTGAAACATCTTCGACATTTCCAGCCTCTTCCGCCGTATAATCCCAAGCGACTGTACTTGTTCTCACGTCATAACTAACGATGATCTCCTCACTTTCCGAAGGCTCTATCTCACGATCCCATGCTTTCCATTCGGACCCATACCTTCTATAAACATTTGGTTGGATATTCCAATCCATCCCGTCTACATACTGTATTTCGTTTCCAGAGATATTGTATGGCTGTGATAAAGTAAGATTATAATCCATCATGGTAACTCCAGTATTTCTAAGTTCCACTCTTCTCTCTATCGTATATTCGGCTTTTTCGGGATAAACCCTCCTTGTTCCTAAATGACCCTGTAAAAATTCTGCTACAGGTGCGAAAAAAACTGCTGATATCAACAAAAAAATCATGAAAAGAGCCAAGACAACCATGAGAGTAGAATATAAATCCCTACTTTTTTTAGCCATTGTTATGATTACCGCGATGGTTTTATTTAGTAATTAGGTGGATCGTGAACTGCGACAAGGCTTAAAATCCTGTAAAATCCTATAGGATTCAAGCTACCTCTTTTCCTTTCTTTACAACTGAGTAGATCAAAATCGAAGTGATCACTACTGGAACTCCAACATTTAATTCATATCCTGATGATTGAGAAGCAATACCGATCATAGTACCTTGAGTCTTCATATCCAAGCTCTCAAAATTACTTTCTAAATCTATCAAACCGCCTCTCCAATACAGATAATAGTAATAATCTTCTAGATGGTCTTCACCTCCTTCGTCCACCCAGGTTGTAAATCTAAGTGCATCTCTGAAATAAAACTGATCATTTGCCGGGTCTATATTGACCCATTCAGTTATACCCTCATGGTCTACAAATATAGTCCTTATCCAAGCGTGCTTCCCCCATCTGTTTTCCCTCCGATTATAAAGAGCCCCGAGTTCCATCCAAGCTGGAATACCTACTGCTCTCGAGAGAGAAGCATACAAAAAGGACTGTTCATCACAATCACCGGCCCTGCTTTCTAGAACCCATACCGCATGTTTAGGCAGTCCTGGATCTCCCAACTCGTATTCAATATTTTCATCGATCCATCTATTTATCGCTCTCGATTTATCGTATATGTTATCTTCGCCTTCCACTATCTCTTCCGCTAAAGTTTCTATCTTTGGATTTTCGGGCTCTATCATCCAATCATCCGTTCCATCATCGTTTCTATCCTCGTCGAGCGGCCATTGATTTCTATTGTAGCGTTCTATCAACTCTTCCGGTATATCTTCGATGGTTCCAGAATCCGGACCAGAGTAGTCCCAATCCACGCTAGAAGTTTTTACATCGTAACTAACTCGAACGCTGTCCTCCCGGTTAGGTTCCAATCCACTATTCCAGGACATCCATTCAGTTCCATACCTTTCATAGAATTCTGGTTCCAAGTTGAAATCGATGTTTTCGATATATTGAATATCATTTTCAGATATATTCGAAGGGGTTGCTAAAGTCAAATTATAATCCATCGAACTCGATCCTCGATTTCTGATATCTATACTCCTCTCTATACTATATTCTGCCGTTCTTGGATGAATCCCTGAGAGGCCTACATGACCGTCGATAAAATTCATTATAGAAACTTGAAACAAAGCGAGTATCATAGAAAATACGATGAAAAGAACGATTATGTTTTTTATAGATACGCTGCCCTGGATAGAGCTCTTTTCTTTAAGATCATCTTTACATTCAACCCCCCTTTTTCTGGAGAGTGGATCTCCTTTTCCCCCCATTTTTGCGTTTACCCCCCTTGTAGTTACATTAATAATACTCCTACAGGTGCTATTTAGTCATTAGGTGTATCCTTAATCCTCCTCTTCTTTTAACTCCTCGATCTTGTCAGATACTACTTCAGAGAATATCTCATTATAGACATAATAGACAAGATAAGTACCATACACACCTCCGACCATCAAAAGGACAAAGTCGATAAACAAACTAAATCTTCCTGCCCAAAAGAACGTCATCAATGAACCATGAAGACCACTGATAAGGAAAGCTCTCATCAGATATCTCCAAAAATCACCTTTACTGCTACCATATCCTATTATCCCTCCAGTAGAGGCTTGCACGAAGGTATAATTATAAGAAACTAATAAAATAAAGACCACATTCAAAGGATCTAAAGAAAACAATCCAAATCCATATACCATAGTGAAGACCATCATCGCCGCTATACCAGTGCCCAGGGCAAAGCCGTGAAAAGGAGCATCGTATTTCATGCGGAACGGTCTCTGCATCAGTACTAGAAACTTTATTATCTCTACCAGAGCTATCAAAAGAAGTACCGAAACAATATCACCTAGAAAAAAGTACAAAGAAAAGAAACCAACGCCCATGCCTACGGCTAGACCAACTAAAATCACGAATAAAGCTTTGTTAGCTTTGAAATATCGTTCGTATTCACCCAAGAAATAATACAGTACTATCAAAGCAGGAACGAAGATGAGTATTCCCAGAACCGTCGATGGACTGAACATGTAAATTTATCTACAGAGGGATCTCCTCAAGCGTGTGATATTCGGGACCTTCCTTTTTCAGGATACTTTTTTTGAGAGTCAATTTTTCTACATCCAAAGTGGCGAAGTGTTCGTCCTCGTACTTTTCGACAACGCGCTTCAACCTCTCTTTGTTTTTACCGCCTTTGACCCTTGCAACTGTAAAATGTGGAGAGAACTCTCTATCGTCTCTTTCAAAGCCAAGAGGTATCAGTTCTTCTTCCACTCTATGAGCTATATCCGCTAGCAATGAAATATCTTCCTCGTTAGAAGTCTGTGTCTCCTCAGAAGAAACTTCCGATCCTATCCAAACGACCTTCATGAAGCCGAGATGAGGAAAAGCGCCTGTACCTTTCATGTCTATCTTGAATGGGTCATAGGGTTCAAGCGCAAATTCTGTTTTTTCGACTATCTCATCTATCAGATCTTCCTCCGTATCTCCCAAAAACTTTACCGTCATATGAAGTTGACTGGGATCGACCATATTTAATGGTGCGCCAGTCCTCTCCACTTCGTCGATGAATTCGAGCATCATGTCGTTCGGCTCTACATCTATCGAGATGAACCCACGGAATGTCATAGATTCTCATTAAAAAGGCCTTTCTTAATTCTTTCGGGAGTTAGTCGCTAAATAAACGATCGATACGGACCTAACATTTAAATCGATACCTTGTTTAAATGATTTAAAAAGGTGTAAAAAAGATGTCTAAAGGAAACAGAGCTAATGATGAGATACGTGAAACTTCTATAAATCCTGGTTATCTTGAGAATCCAAAGGGTTCGGCACTCATAGAAACCGGAAAAACAAAGGTCATCTGTACCGTTATGGTCGAGGAATCCCTTCCTCCTTGGATCGACGAAGAAGACGCTGATCACGGATGGTTGACCGCGAAATACGGCATGCTGCCCGGAAGTGGGGAAGATAGGATCAGGAGAGAAAGAAGAGGCGCTAAAGGCAGGACGAAAGAGATACAAAGATTGATAGGTAGAAGCTTGAGAGCGGGTATCGATCTCGGAAAAGTTGGACCAAGAACACTTTGGATCGACTGCGACGTTCTTCAAGCCGACGGAGGGACTAGAACAGCTTCGATCACGGGAGCCTGGGTGGCTCTTAAAGTGGCTGTTCAAAAGATGATAGACGATGGTGATCTTGATGAGGACCCGATGACCGGTCAGGTCGCCGCAACGAGCGTTGGTATCGTAGATGGTGAAGAAAAGCTCGACCTTTGTTACGAAGACGATTTCAACGCAGACGTGGACATGAATGTGGTCATGGATGATAAGGAAAACTTCATCGAGATACAGGCTACAGGAGAGGAGGCGGTCTTCACTAGAGAACAGCACGATAGGCTACTCGATCTAGCGGTGAAAGGTATCAAGGAACTGTTGGATATACAAAAATCAGCGTTGGAATCTTAAATCGATACGTCAAAACAATTTCCCTCTTTTTCCACATGATCGAAAAATCTCTTGTATATTTCGTTAGAGGAAAGAGTGTTTCTATCGCACAACACGATCAACTTTCTTTTCGCTCTCGTTAAACTTACATTCAGTCTTCTCAAATCTTTTAAAAAACCTATATTCCCTTCTTCGTTACTGCGGGTCAAAGAGAGGATTATTATCTCTTTTTCTCGCCCCTGGAATCCATCGACCGTATCGATCTCAAGATCTTTCTTATCGATATCACCCTTGATCAGATCCGCCTGATCTTTATAAGGGGTGATTATACCGATGTCTCGTGGGCTTATACCCATATCTATGTAGACCTCCGCCAACTCTCGAGCTAATACAGCTTCTCCTGGATTTTCTTTTGAAGTGGATCCTGCTCTAGTCCTCTCAGACATCTGACCGGCGGTATTTATCAACGAGATAGGAGGATCTGGAGCTAAAACATCCGTGAATTTTCCAGAAGGTCTTTTATCGGTCAAATCTTCAAGGGTGTGATTTATAACTGAAGTGTCCGCTGAAAGTTCGCCATCATAGAATTCATCGGCGGAAAAACGCATTATCTTCTCATGCATCCTGTACTGGACGTTCAACATCGTTTTGACTTCCTCGCCGAAAAGAGCGATCAATCTTTCGAACATCGTCTCGTCCAATCCGCTCTCTTTCGCCTCCTCGTTCAAGATAGTAGGAGGTAACTGTTTATGATCACCGGCCATTATCAATTTTTCAGTTTTCACCACAGGTATCAAACATGAAGGTTCTGTAGCTTGGGTCGCCTCATCTATCACACAAAGATCGAAATCTCTATCCTCCAAGGCTTGAGAGGCGGATGAAGAATTCGTAGAGCAAACAACATCGGCTCTATCAAGGACTTCTCTTACTGCCTTATCTTCGAGTTCGTCGACCCTATCGAAAAGATGGTCGATCTTTTCCTGCAGTTCTAGAGATTTAGCCATCTCTTTGATCTTGTGTGGTGGTATACCTCGACTCCCTTTGCCTTTCTCCGCCAAACTTTTTATGGCTTCGTTGCTCAAACCTCTACGCCAGCGTCCACTTGGATAAGTGTATCCTTCTTGTTCCTCTTTTAGCTCGAAGGCCTTTTCTCTCAATTCTTTAGCTTTTTGATAGGTCTCGTTCTTTTCAAGGAGGTAATCCAAGGTGTGCTCTCTCAGGACTGGTGTTACCCTAGCGGGATGTCCTATCCTTACAACATCACGATCTCTCGAAACGAGATGTTCCACGAGATTATCCACAGCGATATTAGAATCTGCACAGGCTAGTATTTCTTTTTCCTTTTCGATGGACTGTTCTATCACTTCGACGGAAGTAACCGTTTTTCCAGTACCAGGAGGTCCGTGGATGAGATGAACTTCTTCGGCTTCCAAAGCTCTCCTAACAGCTTCTTTTTGGCTGTCGTTCAGATCTTGATTACAGAGATAGAGTTGCCTGATCCTATTGTCTTTCAAACCATCTCCATTCAAAAGGGTCTCTATCAACTTTCTTTTTCTGCCCTTCAGATCTTTTATCTTCTCCAAGGCGTCCAACATCCTCTGATAAGTGATATCGTTCACGTAAAGATCGATCCTCACTTTATCATACATCCAGCTAGGAGGCTTTTCATCGAAAGCCGCGGTCAGGGAATAGCCGGTCTTTTCGGTTACAGTCCCTGAAGGATTATCATCGGAGAGTGGTTCATTTTTACTTATCCTGACAAGGTCTCCCACGCTGATCTCCGTGTCCGGGAGACCGTCCTTTCTAACAAACTTGACCATGAACTTCCCTCCCAATCCAGTCCCCTCATCTCTAGACCTAGCATCGAGTATAGCTCGTCCCTTTTTCTGTCTCTCCCAGCCTGATAGGTGCCTCATCTCCCTTTCATGCCTTTCCATCTCCTCTTTTCTCTCCAACTCAACTAGTTCGCTGAAGTGTTCAGAGTAATCTTCGATCTCATATTCGGCTTGCGTTATAGATTCCGGATCGCCTGGTTCAACGATATTTAGGTCGTCTGGTCTAGACATGACGTGGTCTCATCCAACGTTTACAATTTAACTCTTACCCCTTCCTTTCACCACTGGAAATTTCAAAAAAAGTAAATCATATGAAATAAATCTCAGTGTATGAAAAGAAGGGAGGTAGTAGTGGTAGGAGGGGGTTTTTGTGGGTCTATATTAGCGAAGAAGTTGGACAGGGTAGACCATTTAGATACAGTTTTGATAGATGAAAACGGATACTTCGAGTATTACCCCTCTCTGCCTAAACTTCTGACCGATCCCGAGTACAAATCTAAAATCAGGATCAAACTTGATTCATTTCTCCATAATACCAAGGTTATAGAATCAGAAGCTATAGAGATCACTGCTGATCACGTCAAAACAACGAAAAATACTCTGGATTTCGATTATCTAGTGATATCTAAAGGTGCTGAATATCCGATATTATTGGATAATACTGAAAATGTATTCACCTTGACGAATATAGCGAATGCAGTTTCTCTCAATAAAAAGATTGAGAGATCAAAATCCGTCCTTATCATTGGTGGAGGATTGATAGGTGTAGAAGCAGCGTCAGAACTTGCAGTCAACACAGATAAAGATATCGTTCTAGTCCATCCCTACAAAAGACTTTTGGAGAGGAATTCGAAGTCTACATCAAGATATGCGGAGGACTTCTTGAGGAAAAGAAGAGTGCGATTGATCTTCGATGACAAAGTTATGAAAAATGATGATTTTTTTTATACTTCGAAAGGAGAAAAGATCCAAGCTGATATGGCCATCTGGGCAGGAGGGTTGAAATTTGACGAGTCCCTGTTCGATGGATTCAACGATGAAGTTTTTTCAGATGATTGGGGATTAGAAGTGGACAGCTATTTAAGACTGAAGGGTCACGAGAACATATTCGTTGGCGGCGACATAACATCTATAGAAGAAGAGAAGACGGGGCACAACGCAGATAGACACGGAAGACTCATCTATAGGAATATATTAAATCACACGAAAGGCAAAAAATTGAAGAGATACCGCAATATGGAGTTCCCCCTGGTGATAAGTTTAGGGAGAGAGAACGACATCTTCGCCTCCGGCTCTAACACGATAACGGGTTCTTTCCCCTCTCTTATCAAGCATCTATTGGAGAGAGTTGCGATAGAAAGACTGCTTTTTTAGATGAATATATGGAGGATGAATCCTACCATCAATGATATGGAAAATAAAAAGTACAATGAAAAATTCAACTTAGAAACGTCCCGTATGACCTTCGGTTCGTTTAAACCATTGCTGAGTTTTCTATATATGATAGGTAGTAAAGCGATATGAGGTAATATCGCCACCCACAATATAGTGACCGGACCTATCAAGAACGCGACGAAAGAAAGGTTGAAAAGAGCTAAAACATGGATCGAGAGATGACCGTACATCCCTCTTCTTATTCCTAACCTCGATACCAGGCCTTTTTTACCTGCTTCTAAATCTCCTGGAAGGTCCACCATCTCTCCCATCCAAACTATAAAAAGTGTAGTCAGACCAGTGATAGGCATTATGGATATCATATAGGGATGGAACACGACGTTCTGTCCTACACCTCCGAGTAAAACAGCTAGTGGTCCGAATCCTATCCATACTACTATCTCGCCAAGACCGCGGTAGGCGAATTTGACTGGACCAGCGGTATAATATTTACTGAAAAAAACGGATAGGATATAGATGATTATGATCAGAGGCCAAAGCTCTGTCCTAGAAGTGAACAGCAATCCGATCGCGGCGATAAGACCGAGGACCAAACCAGCTCTCGCCAAAGAGAACATATCCCTTTCCAGATCCGGATCTTCGATAAGAACACCAGAGCCTCCGCTGAATTCGTTTTCAGATGATTTAGATGTGTCAGAACCCTGTTTTGTATCATATATGTCGTTGTAAACGTTAGTGCTGATATGTAGGCTCAAGCCCATGAACAGAGCCAAAAAAAATCCGATGACATCAAAATTTCCTTGGATAGATACAGCGAGAGACGTGCTTATAGTGATCGGGACGATGATGGCGAAAAGGAATTTCGCTCTCATCATCTTCAACAAACCTGGTCTGTCTCCCTCCATCTTATTTTCACCACTTTTACATGTAGAGCATATATCTATTCAACAGGATAGATCGCTGTGAAAAAAAGTCCCGCTGAAATGTATTTAAAGTTCATACCTTATTTCTCTGGGCAATTTCATGTCTTCGCCTTCTTTCGAGTATATCTGCAGTACATTGTAGATGTCAGGTTTGTATTTTATTTTTTTCTCTATATCGCACCTTTTCTTCAGAAGTTTGCCTACGCGGAGAACGTCATTTTCGTCCAAAAAGTTAGGTGTGTAAACTCGTACAGTGTGTGAATCTTGATTTCTTTTTTCCCTTATCCATTTTGTAGTGACCTGTGCACCCCATAACTTGTTCTCTTCTACCAGCTCTCTGATATCCCTCCAGACTTCGTCGATATTTTCCGGTAGTATCGAGGCTTCCCATTTTCCGCTTAAGTACCCGTCTTCGATAGCTCTTCTGTCTATCTCTTCAACTTTAGGATCCTCATATCCCTTCAATTTTTCAGTTCCCATAGACTTAGGATCGAAAACCGAGTTTTCTTCTATATAAGGCGAAAGTCGATCCTCACATTCCTCTAATCCACAAAGGAGCCAGTCCCGTCCCTCCTCCTTGATCTCAGAAGGTTTACGATCTTCAGATGACATGATGATAACATATATCCATACTGGACTTAATAAATCTTTCTTTTCACATCTGGAGCAGTAATTTCGCGATAGATATCAGATCGATCCTATTATGCTCGATTATGGGTATCAATGGACCAGGATTATCTTTTTCAAGAAACAACCGGTAAAAATGTGGTATCAATACGCTAGGTATATCGTTCTGCCTTTGGATGTTCAAAACTTGGCTTTCCAAATTAGAAAGACCATGGGAGCCGCAAATGTTTCTCCAACGCTTTTTGGCAAGAGGCAAGAGATCTACATGAGGTATTGAAAATCTCATCTCCATGTCGTGATGATCTCTTCGATTTTTTATAACATTCTCATCAAACCTTTTGCCATTAAAACTCACCAGAACCAGCTTTTTTCTCATCTCACTCTCGAACTCTTTCAATATGCTTTTCTCCTCGTCCTCGCTCCTTGCAAAGAACTGATCGATCTTAAGCTTATCATCGATAAATGAAGCGGTACCGATAAGAAATATCGATCCTTTCTTAAAACCTGAACACTCTATATCAAAAAACAGAATATTTTCCAAACCTATTTGATCTAGAAATGATATATGTATAGGATGAGACCTAGGCAGGTTCCTTCCTATCCTCCGATAAATGTCTAGATATCTCTTATCATGGATCTCATCTAAAAAATTTTGAGCATCCTCAGCATATATTTCTTTTTGTAAGAGATCAGATATATTCTTGATACCTCTTGCCTCTAAGGCTTTTTTCCTTTTTTCACCTATACCTTTGATCAATCTTAATTCAGAATACAGATCATCTTCTTTTTTTTCTTCCTTTCTGGGGATATCTACGGTTTTCTCCATCAAATAGAAACAGCCAAATTCATTTTTGACTACTTTTCCATCGATGACATCATCGAGGGAAAAAGAATCGTAAGTCTTGAGCAAATTCCATTTACGTTTTTCGTGATCATACAGGTCTTTTACAAATTTCATAAAAATATATGAAAAAAGGTTTTTACTTTAGGTCTTTTATGAGTTCATCGACATCCATAGCCGGCAACGTCATCGTATCTATGGATCCTCTAGAAGCTATCTCCATCACTATTTTAGTGATGTCCGTCTTCGAAGGAGCATCGACAACTGTCAAAAAGTCGTATTGTCCAAGCAAAAAGTACTGTTCGATTATCTCAGCACCTTTCTTCTCCATCTCCTCATTGACTTCTTCTATCCTTTCTGGCTTTTCCAAAATTGTCCTTCTTCCCTCGTCGGTTAAATTCGACAAAATCACATATTTAGGCATACTTTCAACCTCCGGTTTATAAGCAGGAATAGATTATATAAAGGTTTTTGACATTGTTTCTCTATGGAGGAAAAATGATGGATCTAGGATTAGAAAATAATTCAGCACTAGTTTTGGCTTCAAGCAGCGGATTGGGGAAAGCTTCAGCAGAAGCTTTGGCGAAGGAAGGGGCAAACGTAACCATAAACGGAAGAGATACTGAAAAATTGAAGAAAACCAAAAAAGAGTTGAATGGATCCACTAATGGTGAGATAAATATTGTAGCTGGAGATATAACCAAAAAAGAAGACATAAGCAAGATCGTTGAGAAAACCGTTAAGGAACAAAATGGACTCGATCATCTAGTTACATGCGCTGGAGGGCCTCCTAGTAAACAATTTTTGGAAACTGAAGATGAAGACTGGTATGAAAATTTTGACCTACTAGTCATGAGTGTTGTCAGGGTCGTTAGAGAATCCATAGAATACTTAAAAAAAGGTCAGGGAACTATAGTGAATATAACATCCATGAGTGTAAAAGAAGCAGTTCCAAATCTTGTTTTATCCAATTCGGTCAGGATGAGCGTTATCGGATTGATGAAAACGCTGTCAAAAGAATTGGGACCTGATATAAGAGCGAACTCAGTGCTTCCGGGCCCACACAAAACAGGACGGATAAAAGAATTGATAGAAGTGGAGGTAAAAAAAGGCAATATAGATTCTTATGACGAAGGTCTCCAGGCTTGGAAAGAAGATATACCTCTTGATAGGATAGGAAAACCGGAAGAATTGGGGGATCTAGTCGCTTTCCTTTCATCACCGAGGTCTAGTTTCATCAATGGTGTAGCGGTCCCAGTAGATGGAGGAGGAAGCAGTTCTAACTTATGAACCCTCTTCATCCCACCAACTTTCAAATTCTTCGTGAGTGATATCCTCGTAATCTTCCTCATATATATCTTCTTCATCAGGAGGAGGCGGTTCTTCCCAATTTTTCAGAGTTACCAATGCCGCTAGAACGCCTAGTAAAAGTACTATTGCGCCCACTAAAGCCATGGGCCAAAACGTGCGAGATATTATCCCTTCATCCCTCTTCATGCGTATCTCACCCATATCTTTTACTTCTCCAGATCCCACTTCAAGATCTATCTTTTCGGTTTCATAACCTTCCTTCGATATTTCCAAAGTCAAATTACCAGGAGGCACTTCTATCTCGAATCCGCCTTCTTGATCGGTGAAAGAAATTGGTTCGCCATCGACATCGATGGTGGCATCTTCTATGGGTTCTCCATCATCGTCATCTACCACCCTTCCTATTATAGTGGCGGTTGATACTGTCATGAAATTCCATGAGAACCTTCCACCCTCTAAAGGATTTGCGGCCAGATCAGTTCCTGTAACATTCACGTAATACCTTTCCGTGAAACTGAGATTTTCTTCAGGTATGAATCTGAAAGTATTACCTTCGCTTTCGATATCTCCACGTACTCCATCGACAGAGATGTTAACGGATTCTTCCCTCATCTCTTCGGAGAATTCTACAACTATGGTGGCATTGATCGGAACATTTTCTCCTTGAGGACCATAATCTTCGATCGTTGGCGGGATAGAATCAGGTACTGCGGTTTTGATCTCGCTCATCGAGCTTTCATATCTACTATTTGATGCCTTCAACCCGTAATGATATTCTTCTCCCTCGGTGACATTTTCATCTGTAAACTCGCGGGAAGTGGCATTCATACTCTGATAGACTGAAAGGTTATCTGGATCGGTACCACGATAAAGGGTTATGTTCTCGATGGGATATCTGATCGAATAATATGGTTCTTCCCAACTTATATTCACATGATCTGCACTGAAGGGTCTAGCGTTGACGTTAACGGGAGGTCCTATCGGCGATGTGAGCGGAAACCTGTCCTGATTGTCTCCGTTCTCGATTTTATTATATGTATCCTCACCTATACCGTCCCCTCTATCTTGACCGTCATAGTCTGACCAGAAGTTACCCCCTGACCCTCCTTCAGCCGGATCACCGCCATCCCAGGTATTATCTCCATCGTCCTGGGCTTGGATCTCGTTATCGTTTATCGAATTTTTATAGATATCATTTTCAAAGGAGTCTCTTAGAGATAATCCTCTGAAATTATACTCCAAAACATTCCCTGAAATAGAAGAATTATAGGCCTCTTCAAAAAATATTCCTATCTCATTTCTCGAGAACAAAGAGTCTTCAATAACTATATCAGTACTTCGAGCAGAAAAGAAAGCTCGAATAGAATGATTATTCAAAACTAGATCTTGGAAGAAGATCTCTTCAGAATCTAGCACTTCGATCCCGATGCTTCCACCCTCTAAGATCAATGAGTCAAGACCTATCTCTAGTGAATTCGCGATTATGACCTGCCCATATTCACCAGAGAACTCTTCGTCATAACTGTTCCTTAAGTAGAGTATGGGATCATCATTTATGGTGTTGTCAGACGTTATCTCTTGGGAAGCAGGATTATCCGACCGCCTCAAAGATATGCTCGTATCGAACAATTCGTTTCCTTGAATAGTATTTTCCTTACTCTCCCCGATTATCTCTATGGCCAATCTATCATGATCGGTAAAAAGATTATTATTGAACTCGTTTCTATCTGAATCACGTACTAGTATTCCGGTATTCATGTCTCTTAAAATATTGCTTTCAAGGGTGAAATTCGAGACCGTGTTTATTTCTACACCCTTATCAGACTCGATTATCTCAGATTCTTTTATATGAAAATGTTGTGTGGTATTTTCCAAATAAATACTAGTTCCGTCTCCACCTATCGTGTGATCCCTCAATTCATATGGATTTTCTTCGGAACCATCACCTTCCAACCCCATCTCATCCGCGAACTCATCGAGTTCATCGTCGCCGATGATATGTATACTTTCCAGTGTGTTTTCCTGAAGCTCTTTTCCCTCTACGATATCCTCTTCAGAATCAAAACTTACACTTTCAACTGTTGTTGCCCCTAAGGAAAAGAGCATCACAAATACTATCGCGACGACTAAAAGTTTTTCTTCCATCTTATTAATCCATTGTTCATTATCATACTTGAAATTTACTCTCTATCTTGAAAACACACCAAAAAGGTAAATAATGAGAGGAAAGATATAATATCGCCAAGGTGATTAGTATTAAGATATCTGATATGAAACTGTGGTTCTCGGATTCACTGACCTCCAAGAAGGGACTAAAGAAAGTTCTAGCCGGTATACTCCTATTCGGACTCATAATTGGTTTGCTATCTTATTTCCTTGAGATATATGGCGAAGATTTCATCTTCGCTTTGGGTATCTCATGTATTATTGGAGTTTTGATAGGAGGTTTTGCAGCATATGACAGTGGTTGGCCTTTAGGTCATTGGATAGGTTTTTTCGGCGGGATGGTGATAGCTCCCCTAGCCTCTTTATTCATCAAAAGTGCTATTGCTGCATATTACGCCGCCTTTCTCGGCCCAGCTATCGGTCTTTTAGTAGGACTTATAGTCGAATATGACGATAGAAAGGAACTCTTGACCGCTATAGATAAGATCGGATCAAAAGAATTGAGATAAGTGTGACGATTAAGAGGTCAATTATATGCCATCAAAATGGAGATTCGGTAAAGATCACGTAGTCGATGATGAACGACCATCGATATTGATAATGGGAATAGGTGGTGCCGGTCGAAACATAGTAGAGGGTATCGGTGATATCGCTTCTAACACCGTTAAAGTTTACGAGGTTGGCACTTCTTCCAGACCACCTAAACTGCCTCATATCTCGATTTCAAAAGAAGATATGAACAGTGCTTATCATTCTGACATCGGGATCGATGAAAGACCTCTAAGCAGATCAGAAAGAAAATTAAGAGACAAGATCAATGATTTCGATATAGTTTACTTAATAAGTGGACTCGGGGGAAGAACCGGTAGTTGGACTATACCTGTATGCGGAGAGATATGCAAAAATAATTCATCTTTTTCTTTCGGATTTTTTGCTAAACCCTTCGATACCGAAAGTGATTCCAGGAAAAAACTGTCAGAAGAAGCCCAAAAAGAAGCTCTCAAATTTTTAGATGGTGCAGCTATATTTTCAAATTCTAAACTCCTCGAGATCAACCCTCATCTTCCCATAAAGAAGGCCTTCGATGTTATGAACAAGATAATCAGGATACCTCTCGTCGATCTCAATTCTGTTGTCACCGGTAGCGACATACCAGTCCTAAAAAAATTCTGTCATGATGTGAATGAATTCAAAATAGGTGCAGGTTACGGAAGTGGAAGAAAAAAAGGTTTAAAGGCCTCCAAAGAAGCTCTTCGCTCTTCTTGGCTTGAAGATACTAAAGAATACAAAAAGTTGATGGTGATAGTCAGTAGTTCTGATGGAGAAAAAAATATGATCGTTGAAGATGCACTTGAAGAGATAGAAAAAGAGTATTCTAGAGCAGATATGATCTGGGGTTTGAGAGAGGAACCTGATTTAGGAGAAAGGACTAGAGTGACTCTTCTCGGAGGGAAATAAAGAGAGATAAAATAAGTTATTTCTTATATCGTGATCTTCTCTAACCGAAAACTGTTCCTATACCCTGTGCGGCGGCTTCACCTTCTTCCTTTATCTTATCTCTGACTTCCTCTCTATTTTCTGCAGGTTCTACGCCTTCTTCTTTGAAGAGTCTTACCGCCTTTTCAACAGCTTTTTCGCTTCCCTCGACCATAACGTAGGACACACCCTCTTTGAATCCTAAGCTCTCGCCGTCTCTCACGTTCGTGTTCTGCTTACTTATAAGATCATCCGCTAGTATATCATCGATCACGTCTTTTTTATCCGCGTCGACTTCCAGTACTTCGTACATGTTTCTCAGATATCTCACTTATCTTCTCCGATAAAAATATTACTATTTTTTCACCACCGAGGTGAAGGGGAGTAGCATCAAAAATATCCCTATTATACCCATCCCTATCGAAACCACGTCTAAATTATCATATATCAAAGAGATGGCTATGCCTCCGAGTATGAACATCAAACCCAGTATTATAACGAAAGATTTAGCGTGACCGGTTTTTACCATACATCTTACCAATTGAATTTATTACTATTTAATGACTTCCATAACAGGGTATCTATTTTTGTTCATCTTTGGTTTCAGTTTTAAGATACATCAAAAGCGATATCTGCTCCTCCTCCCAAGGTGTAAGCTCGATAAGCCTTTCTTTTTCACCCTCGCGGAGTAATTTCAATAAAAGCGGCGAACCCTTAGTGAACATCATTATCCTCTTGAGAGCATCTTCTTTGATCTCTTTTCCTAGTATCATCTGAGCTCCTTCTTTATCCAATGGAGGTATCTCCATCTCTCTAACGAGTCCTTTTTCAACATGCTCCGTCTGGTAAAACCTTTCGTAGACCGGAGTGCCGATCCTTCCGGTGATTATCACTTTTAAGGGATCATCCTTTTCGATCTTATCCAATAAACGTTTCAAAAAGCTGACCACATCGCTCTTCACTTCATAATAATCATCGAATACCACCAAAGCTTTCTGAGTTCTCAATTTGTCCAAGGAGTTCTCTTCTATACCAAGATCATCTAAAAGTTCAGATATCCTATGATAGATCATATCTTCTGTAGTTCCTTTCAAAGGGATCCATAGGCAGTGTCTATCCTTTAGTTCTTTAACGAATTTAGAAGTCACGGATGAAGACCCTCTTCCTTTCCGTCCAAGCACAGCCAAAACAGGCTCCTCGCTCTCTAACCAGTTCTCTATCTGTGTCAACTCTTCTTCTCTCTTATAAATTTCATCAAATTCCGGAGCATCATCTATCATCTTGACAGGACCATGAATGCTCGGACGAGTGA
>CAYNOV010000010.1:0-19233 GCA_964398905.1 uncultured Thermoplasmata archaeon | reverse complement strand
TCCCATTCAAATCTACTATTGATGGTAAAAACCCTATCTCCTAGGAACTGGAGGAGCTCTTTTTCGTTTTTCTTGATGGAAAGCATCCTGTCCTCGGCCCTTATCCCTCCGCTCGTGGCCGGCTGAATCCCCAGTTCTACTTCTCTCACCGGAACCAATCCTTCTCTATAAGGAGTTAACTCGATAGTAAAACCTTCGTCGACTCCGAGAGATTTTATTAGTTCCCCTCCAATCCCGACTTTGCTTTCGGGGATCTCGTGATTCTTTGTAGCTAAAGCTACAACTTTCTTTCCTGTACTGGGTTCTTTTATGGATAATATATCTCCTTCATGGATATCCAATTGTTTAATCAATGAAGGAGCTAGACAGGCTTTTCTCGTACTAACTTTTTCTATCTGCAATTTCACCATATCCATTTCACCTTGTTTACCACTATAGCTTGCATTTTTCAAATTAGTATCAAATATAAGAAAATTTTGTATGATTTTAGAGAATGCCGGTAAACTAAAGAATATATTGTGATATTTATAGGTTTAAACCATCTTCATAGAGGGATGGTAGGTTGCTATCTAACCAATAGAACAGAATCATTGGCTCAAAAATTTCTAAAAATGGTTTTGTTCAATGAAAAAGGGCCTCTATAGAAAGAATGTTGAAAGCAAGGTATGACTATTACAGTTCTACCATCAGATATTGTAGCGGATTACTAGGAGATTCATAAAGCCAAAGAAAAAGTATGAAGGAGTGATACAAGAACATTTATCTGAAGTTCGTGATGCTCCATAGGCTAAAAAACAACCATTTTCTCCAAGGATTTTGAAAGTGATCTCGGACGTAGGAACTAAAGACTTAAAGATAAATCTGACGAGAAAACTCTACCGACGCTATCTCAATATGACACGAATAAATTTTTTACATATAATACAAGACAAAAGATGAGGGTAATATTTATTAGGATATAGTCGATAAATCATGATAACAAAGCCGAGTGAGATATATGTTTAGATTGATTAAATAGGGATGTCGTCCATGTTAAAAGTTGATAAAGAAAAAATTTTAGAATACATTACTGAGCTTGACCAAAAAAGCAAAAAATTAGAGAAAAAACATGAAGTTTCTCTGCCCGTAGAATCTTATTTAGATAAGATAGAAAAGAATCTAGAAACCAAAGATAAAGATACCCTAAAAAAGCAAATAGATTTTGTGGATAGAAAAATTAATTTTTGTAATAATATCCTTTCTTTAAATTTCTCTTTGATCGACGTCGAAGAACCAATAAATGATTCATCTTCTTTTAAGGAAATAGCAAATAAACTGAAAAAAGAAATCAAGAGAAGCATACCTCTCTTTAAAAAACGGGTAGATCGTTTAGAGAATTTGGATGTAGAAGCAACGGATATAGAAAGTTGCAGAAAAAAAATCAATGACATTGAATCAGTCTTGAATGGAGGAAATTTGAAAAAGTCACTACAACTAACTCGGTTATTGGAGAAGAAGTTCACTTATTTGACTACTCAAAAGAAAGACGATCTCAAAGAAAAAATTCAGATTTATAAACAGAAATTAGAAGACCTGAAGCAACAGGGCGCTAAAGAGGAGGTAATCCAAGAAATAGGGGAAGAAATAGAAAAAGCTAACTCCCTTATAAGTTCTGAGGATTATATAAGAGGTATAGAGAAGATCGATAGTATCGGGGAAGAGTTGAATAATCTATCGAGAACTCACGATAATTTTTTAGAAAAGTTGGAAAATGTAAAAGAACGTTTAGATCGAGTGAAATTGCCCGAGGAAAAAGAAAAAGAATTTCTAAAGTTGATTGATGAGATATCTGAATTGGATAATAAATACGATGCCGAGATGGAAAGACTAGATGAAATATTTAATGATATATCATCTTTAGAAAAAGAAGCGAAAAGTATAGTAGAGAAAATTAAAAATGAAATCGCTAAGAATCCTATACTTGAGATTGTTGATGAACTTATTGGACTAGTTGATGACATGGAAGAGAAATTAGAAGAGGGAAAATGGGATTACATTTTTGAGAACGGCAAAGAGCATTTGAAAGATCTGCAGGAATCTCAGAAAGCCTTAAAAGAGATTAAACACCATCATGAGGAAATCATCAAGATGGAGGATAATATAGTTCCTCCTCCAAGTAAATTCGATTGTATAAAAATAGAGTTCGATTCTTTTGATATAGATCCTACTAATGAAAATTTAGATCTAGAAAAAATTTTAGAAGAAAAAGATCTCAATAGACAGAATCACTCTCAAGCATGCAGAGATATATTCGAGTCCTTAGAAAATAAAATGGGTTCATTGAAAAAGGATATGAGATCGGCAATAATAGAGGAAAGAGAAAAAATCGAGTCTGATATAGAAGCTATCAGAAAGGATTTAGAAGAGATAGATGAAAGGTATGAGATGGATTTTCAGTCGTACTGGGAAAAAATAGAGGAGGCAGAGGAAAAAGTATATGATGAAGATTTTGAAAAGGCTCAGTCTATTTCCATTAAAGTGGAGGAAAAAATTAACGAAAAGAAACGGCAACTTGAAAAGCAAGAAAGATTAGAAGACATCTATCAGAGGATATCTCCGTTAGCAGACGAGATTGAAGAGGATACCCTGCTTGATAAGATTAGAAATCTAGAGAAAACAGTAAAGCAGAAGGGGGAGGAAGAGGAAAAGTTGGACCTGGCGAGAGAGGTAGAAGAAGAAGTGAAAGAATTTTTGAAAGAGAAGATCACAAATGAGAAAGAGAAAATAAAAGAAGAAATAGATTCACAGATCGATTTAGAAAGATGTTCAAAACTACTAGAAAAGGCAGAAAAAGAATTGAGAGATGAGGAATACCAGGACTCAATAGAATCACTCAAAGAATCTAATAACCTCTTTACCGAAAAAAAGGAAAAATACGAGAAATTCAAAAAATTATATGAAAAAATAGAGATGAATTTGGATGAGATGAAAGATCGTGACCTCGATGTAGCAGACATGAGATTAGAATTAGAAGAGGCAGAAAAAGTCGAGGATTTAGATAAGGCTATTGGGATGCTCGAGTCTATAGAAGAGAAAATAAAGAAGAAAATCAAGGATTACAGCATAAATCAGCTAGAAAAGATAGACGAATTGAGGAATCGTATGATAGATAATGAGGAGAAAGGTATCAAATTAGATCCTGCCTTTGGAGTGCTTGAAAAAGCATATGAAAAAATCAATGAGATAAACTCACTTGAGGAAAGGAGTCAGAGAGAAAAAGTGTTTGAAGCTAGAGAGCAGTTGGAAAAGGCAGAAGAATTGATGGAGACCAGGCTGGAAAGATTTGAAAAGCTGAAGGAAAGGAACAAAGAGATCAAAGAGTTGGGAGAAAGGGCTAAAAAAGCCGGGATCGAAGTTGAAGAGCTGTTAGAGGGACTTCCTGAGATCAGTGAAAAACCGATGAGTTTAGAGAAGATGCAAGAAAAAATCGATCTTATTCGGTCATCAGAAAGCGAATTGTTGAAGAAATTTGAAGAATTGAAAGAAAATGTTAACAACAAACTGGATGAATTGGAGGGAAAAGTAACTAATTATCGAAAAAAGAAATGCTATTTTCCAGAATTCACTGATAATAAAACATATATTCGGGAAAAATTAGATCAGGAGGAGTATGAAAAAGCGTTCGATGAATTGAAAGAACTTGAAAAAAGGATAGATGAAAGGATTGAGTTGTTCAAAAAGGCAAGGGAGAAGGAGAATTTACTACGAGAGGTATTCAAGAGATCACCAGATATCGATTTAAAGCTTGAAAAAAAAGAAGATGATTTTTCAAGCTTGTTCAATTACGAAGATTATGAAAAAGCAAATAGAAACTATCAAAAATTGATAGATGAGATTTCAAAAAGTATACAAGAGGAAAAGAGTAAACTCGAAGAGAAATTAGGCGATTTCGATGAAAAGACCACGAAACTTACAAAAAATAGCCACTTTAGTCCTGTCCAAGCAGTTAAAAAAATAAAAGAGGGTATGGAGCTTCTCTCCGGTAATGACGATTTTATCCCTGAAAGGGAAATGTTGAACAAATTGTCTAAACTGAATGAAGTTGGTGCTGAAAAGGCTAAAAGGTTATATTCTAATGGTTTTGAATCCATAGAGGATATAAAAGATTCTTCAAAAGAGGAACTGCAGAAAGTAGAAGGCATCGGCTTAAAACTTTCAGAAAAGATTCTCGAATCAGTAGAGGGAATAGATGATGATTTTTTAGAGAGTGGTGAATCGGATAGTCTCCTCTATCAGATGGAAAAATGTACCCGACTTCAAGAAATCGTAAACGATATCGAGAAAAATATAGAGATCTTTGAGGAAAAAAAGGATTCGTTAACCGATAACATTGTCAAGTTGGAAGATTTACTTTCTCGATTAAAAGAATCAGAGATAGAAATCAAGGATATACTGCAGGATGTTCATTCCTTAACAGAAAAGAAGAACCTGGAAGTCGCTTTGGAAGAATCGAAAGCGGTATTAGAAGACGCTCGGGAGCTGTATTCTAAATACCAGAGAAGGGCAGAAAATGAAATTCAGGAAGCGGAAAAGGTTCTTGAAGAGAAGGTCGAAAATGGTATACATATAGATGAATGTAGAGAGATTTTAGAAGAGGCAAGGGAAAAAACTGAGAAGAATCTCTTCATTAAAGCGATCCGACATGCACAAGAAAGTAAAAGTCTAGCTGAAAAGCTTGAAAGCAGACATAAAGAGGCTGAAGAGAAAATAGGGAAAGTAGAATCAGAACTGCAAGAGTGTTTTGCCCGAGGTTTGTATCCTATCGAATTGGCTTTGAAGTTCGAACAGGCAAAAGAGATATCTGAATATTCAGAGAAAATAGAAAGGATCGACGAGATATCTAGAAAGGTTGAAGACAAGAAAAGAAAGAAGGCGAGGAGGATAGAGGAAAAAATAGAATCTCTCTTTTCTTATAAGAGCGACCTAGAAGAAAGAGGAATAAATACGAGAAAAGTTGAAGAACTTCTAAAGAAGGCTAATGAAAATGCTACCAAGATGGAATTCAAAAATTCCTTGAATAAAATCGAGGAGGCATACAAACTATCAGCTCAACTAAAGGAAGGCTACGAAAGAGCGAAAGACATTTTGAAAGAAACTAAAAACAAGATGGCTAGATTTAAAGAAATGGGTATAGAAATAGAGGATTTTAAAAATAAAATCGAGGAGTTGCAAAAAAGGGGCGAATATGATAGCTTGATCGAAGAATGTAAGAAAATCAAGAGCGTTCTAGATGATAGGAGGTCAGAAAAAGAAAGTAAGATAGAGAATCGGATGGAAGAAGTAGAGAGTACGATAACAGATTTAGAGGATGAAGGAGTCGAGTTTGAGGCATGTTTGGAAGAGTTAGGTGAGGCGAGAAAAGAATATGAGGGGCAAGACTATGATAGCTGCATCGCCATCTTAAACAAGGCTGAGAATTTGATTGAGAAACGCAAATCACAATACGAACAATTAAATTCTTTAGCCGATGAGCTTGAAAACAAATTAAACACTGCTAAAACCGTTGGGCTAGATCTCGACTATGAGGAAAAGGTCGAACGCATAGAAAAATTCAAGAAATCAACTGATTACCCATCAGCGATATCTGACTTACAGGAAATTGAAGCAGAACTTGATGAGTTGATAGAAGAGGTGAAACAAGAGACTCATTCTAGACTGGAAGAACTAGAAGGAAAAATCTCAGATCTGAAGGAAAGAGGAGAAGAAATCGGCATGGAGGTTCATATAGCTGAATACGAGGAGGGGTTGAGACTAGTAGAAGAGGATAATTATTTGGAAGCAAACCATAAATTAGAAGATGCACTAGATAAAGTGGATCAAAGAGAAAAGGTCTATTCTACCATAGAAATCTATTTTAATATCGCTGAAGAGTTGGTTGAAATCCAGATAGGAAAGGGGAACAAAGTAGAGGGGCTTGAGAAGCAAATAAGAACTGCTAAAAATACTTACACTAGCTACGAAGACATCTCAGAAAAAACTGACTCATTGAAAGAAGTATTAGTTACATATGAAAGAAAAAGTAAAAACTTGTTGAAGGAAAAATACATGGATTTGAAAAGGAATCTTGAAGAGAAACAGAGGACTGAAGATTTAAAAACTGAAGAGTTAGAATCTAAATTGGAGAGAAGAGCCAACTCGTTGAAGAGAGAGCGGATAGAAGAAGGTGTGAAATATCTAGCTAATTTAAAGGAAGAATTGAAGGAGATAGAAAGAAAACACGAGAATTTCTCTCAAAAAATGAAGAAGGCAGAAGATCTGAAAGAGACATTGGAAAGATTTGGAATAGATGTTTCGGGGGTAAAGGAACAATTAGCGGAAGCTCGATCAAAAGAGGATTATTACTCAGCGACAGAGATCATCGAGGAATCGATTACTGACTTGAAAGACAAATTAACTCAAATTTTTGAGGAAAAGAAAGAATTTATCAGTAGAAGTAAAACACTACTTGAAGATATTAGTCACTCTACTTACTCGGATTTCCTACCGGAGGAAACATCTCAGATTGAAAGACAACTATCAAAAGCTGAAAAGATAGGTTGGAAGGAAGAGAGTGATATCGAAGAGTTTTTCGAGTCCGTCGAGGAGATAGAGGATAAGGTCGAACCTTTGAAAGAAGATTACATGGAAAGATTACTCGATGAATGCGAAGATTTGCAGAATAGGATAGAAGACATAGAGAGATTAGAAGGTCATATTTCGGATTTGAAGACCCGTTTGAAAGAAACAATTGAAAAGATCGAAGAAGGCGCGCTCATAGAATGCAGATCGGATCTAGAAGCGTTAGAGAAAATCATCTCGGAGCGGATAGAAAAAACGAAAGAGAGAAACGAATTGTGTGAAGATGTCGATGAGTTAGTCGAAGATATAAGCAAGATAGGGGTTTCTATTTCTGATGTTGAAAGTTTACCGGAAGAAGGTGTCCAACGATTCAAAGAAAAAGAAGATATAGAATCAGCGATAGAATCTCTCGAGGAAATAAAGACTAGATTGGAGGAGAAAAAGGAAAAATGGATAGAGGATATGGAGGGAAAATTTGAGAAACTACGGGGAAAGAAAGAGGCCATCCCTGATAAATATTTAGAGACATCGGTGGGCGAATATGAGGATGAGATCAGAGAACTACTGGAATTTGAAAGGTACGGAGATGTGGAAGAAAAGATAGAAAAATTTGAATCAATCATACTCAACTGTGAAAACAAATGGGAGGAAATCAAAAATCGCATCGAGCTACCCTTCACGCATGGTATTGAAACGGAGCTACAGATAATAACTCAAGATGGGAATTGGATCGAAGGGGAGAAGATGAAAGAGATATTTGAACATATTTTGGAAGATGCAAAATATCTTGTATATCAAAAGGTGAAAAGAGGCGAAGGACCGGATTATATACTTGACAAGATAGACGGCGTAAAGGTACAGAAAGATAAAGCAGGAAATGAGGCGGTCCATGTGAAATATGAGGTTGGTGGAGAGAAGGACTGGTTCTCCATAATCGGGAAAGATTCTCATGTCACCACTACCACAAATATCTTGGAGATACAGACACCGCCTTCCATTTACCTAAAGGAACTTGAATGGTGGTTGCAAACAGTGTTCGATGTATCTTACAAAGCTGTTAAAAAGTTGGGTACTGGACTCCTTTTGGTATCAACTGGTATGAACTCAATTGAAGGTTTTTCTCAAGGAGTCACCTTTGGAGATCATCATCACATAGGGATACCTGATGAAGAGATCAGGAGAGCAGCCTATAACTTGTTAAGAAACTATCTTCCCCATCTGATCGCTTTGTCCGTCAATTCTCCAATCCCAGGAGGAGAGATACCGGAAATAAAGAAAAATCAAGACGGAAGTTTGATATCACCACTAACTTCTCTCTCTTTGAGGATAGAAAACAATATAGGCCAGCTTTCCTGCCCACCTATTCTTGAAGAAAAAGATAATGAAGAAAGATTTTTGGAAAAAATTTCCCGAGACGAAGAATCTGCAAGGATGATCGATCTTTACCCCTTCACGAGGTTTGGGACCATCGAGTTCAGGATCAGCGATACTCAACTCACCCTTTCTGACCGGATATCTCTTGCGGTATTGATACAGGCGATCTCTTTCAAAGCTAAAAAACTGCTTGAAAAGGGTGAGATGCCCGAAAAGATAGATGAAAAAATACTTTTGAACTTAAGAGAGAATGCGTACAAGAACGGTTTACTCTCTCCATTCTTGACCAAGAGTTACGATCTAGATAACTCCATCGAGGAATATTATCCAGAATTGAAAGATGAACAGGGAGTACTAAAGGAAGATATGAAATTCGTCAAGGATGCATGCGCATCTCTGATGTTCTGGCTTAAACAGGAGTTCTCGGAGATGAACCTATTAGGATCTCAATATATAGATCCGACCCTCATAAAATTATTTGGGCCGAAAAGCTCTTATGAGATCGGTTCACCGTTGACCTCTGCACAATATCAGTTGTACCTATTAAGGGAAACAAATCACGATCTACAAAAATTTCTGCTCATACTGGACGAGATCAGTTCTAAGAGTGCAGCCCATCCAGAGTTCAACCCGATCATAGATGATTTTGGTTATCCCGATGTTCCGAAGGCTCTTCAGCCCACTTCTGTGAGCTTGACAGTGGAGACAAACGAAGTTTCGTATATCGGTGAATCTGAGATGAAGATCGATACCGTTCTCTCGATCAGCAATCAATCGAACAGCAAGATGGAGGAATTACGGATAGAGTGCAGGTACCTTTCTGATGGAGGGGAGCGTATTGGAGAAAACACTCTCAATATACCAGTGTTCGAGAGCGATGAAGAGGAATCACTCAGGTTCGAATCTGACTTCGATATGGAGGATGGAGAAATTCCATCTGAGCTAACCCTCGCTGTCTACGAAAAAAGCGAAAAACTCGTGGAGAAACAGCACCCACTACCGCCTCAGACCGAGGTTTCTCTCGACGTTTCTTACACCGGGCCCAAACTCATACACGCTGACTCGGACAAGATGGAGATACCCTATTCGATAGAGGTGAAGAATCCTCATGAAGAGAGCGTTAAGGGGGAGATGAATATAGTAGTGAAAGATGATGATGGGAAAACGCGCGACGAAAAGCTGGTGGAGATCGAGATCGACGAGAGACAAACCTTCGCTTCAGTTTTGGACGTGACTTCTGACTGGGCTTTAAACGCTCTCAACAAACAAGATTATGAAGAGACTGAGGCTCTAGAAGTAGAGATAGACGAGGCGGAGGACAGGGAAAAATTCAAGATAGAAGCGAAGTTGGATCTTGAGGGAAAATCGATGGTTAGCAAGGAGAGCGACAGCTTCGAGATACTTAGATGAAAGAATTGAGATAGAGGGGAAATATTTTATAAAGTAGATTATTTATTAAGGATATCATCAATATTTCGAAGGGCCGGATACGGGATAGGAATGATCGAAAGTTTGGAAGAGGGATATGATGGGTATTATTGATATTGAGTTATTTGATAGAGGCTCTACGATACGAAAATCTTTTCGGAAGAGTTTTGTAGTGATTTTAGCTGTGATTCTTGTAGGGAGTAGTTTTGTGGGATCCCTCGGTCTCACATTCAGCTCTAGAGAACTAAATAAATCATCGGGAAATTATTTATCTCATACGTCCAACGAATATATTGGAAATGATTGGTGGGACATCGATCAGATTTTAGAATTTGAGGAAGATGTAAGAGTAGTTGAATTCAGCCCAGATAATGAATATTTAGCTGTGACACTCCAAAGCCCCGTTCCTGAGATTCATATACTTGAGACAGAGGATTGGAGTGTTGTAGATATATTAGATGATGTAAACGATAGGTATCGGTCAATCAGTTGGAGTCCAGAAGGTGATTATCTGGCAACTGGTAATTCTTTAGACGATCCAGATGCCATTGTGTATGAGACAGAAGATTGGGAATTAATAGAGAAAATGAATGATGTAGGAGATCATGTAAAGTCAGTATCATTCAGTCCAGATGGTGAACACCTGGTACTCGGAGGAGGACCAATTTCGTCTGCTTCTGGGTTTTTTGTTTACGATACTAATGACTGGAATTTGGAAATAGAAAGAACCGATGATTTTGCTTGGGGAGAAGATCCTATCAGCCAGTCTTGGACTCCGGATGGCGAATATCTAGCATTGGGTATGAGAGAGCCATATGAAACGTATATTGTAGAAAGAAATTCCTGGGATATAATCGAGAAATTAGACGAACCTAACGATAGGGTGAGATCAGTATCATTTAACCAAGATGGAGATCACCTTGTAGCAGGGAGTACTGATAGCTCCGTTTATATCTATGAAACTTCGACTTGGACTCAAGAAAAAACTTTAGAGATAGCTGAAGAAGCGGTGAACTCACTGTCTTTTACTTCAGACGGAAACCAATTGGCTTTTGGATCATCTGACAATAATACCTATATTTATGACCCTTCCGATTGGTCTCTCCTTCAGATATTGGACGAAACAACGGATGCTGTAGGCACACTTTCTTTCAGTCATGATAGCTTTTATTTAGCTTTAGGGTCAGAGGATAAAGTGTATCTTTGTTCGGAAAAAAAATCATTTGGAGGCGGGAGTGGTAGCGAAGAGGATCCATATCTGATAGAAAACTGGCACCACTTAAACAATATTCGCAAGAATTTAAGTGCTAATTATGCGTTGAATTCAAGTCTCGACGAAAACACCCCTGGCTACGAAGAACATGCTTCAGAGACATCGAACCAACTTGTTGATGAAGGGGATTGGGGTTCTGGAATAATATACGAGAAAAATGATTTAGTCTCTCATGATGGAAAGGATTATTATTGCCTCCAAAGTCACACTTCGGATTCTAATAATGAGCCAGGTGAAGGGGAGGATTGTGAATATTATTGGGTCGAGACAGAGAAAGAGGGAGGAGATGCACTTGGCTGGGAACCGATAGGACTTGGATACGAGGATGAAGATAGATTTGGAGAGACGTTTGATGGGCGAATGCACGAGATAAGAGATTTGTATATGGATAGACCTGAAGAAAGTGAAGTTGGTCTTTTTAGTAGGACTCCTTCACGTGATTACGGTGAGTGTGTGGGAGTATTTAAAAATCTAATTATCCGAGGTGACGTCACGGGAGACTATCGGGTAGGTCTGCTTATAGGACGGGCAGGCTACCGTGGCGAGGGAACAATAGAAAGAATCGGTGCATTCGGAAGTGTAGAGGGAAGTGAAGATGTTGGAGGTATAGTAGGGGCTGCCTCGTCAAGCGGCACTATAATTAGAGATTCGTTTAGCGACGTAGAGGTCAAAGGGGGCATAGACGTGGGAGGCGTTACTGGGAGAATAAGTGCTAACCAGGTCTCGTGCAGGAGGAGCTACGTTTTGGGCACCGTTTCTGGGGATGAAGTTGTTGGGGGTTCCAAGGGCGAACAACACGGTTTCGGTTCCGATACTACAGACGTTTACTCCACAGCCGCGGTCACATCGGGAGGGTCGGTCGGAGGTTTGATGGCCTCGCACTCACACGGGGATGTAGACGACTCTTACTGGGATACTGAAGCCTCGGGCCAGGATACAAGTGATGCAGGTTTGGGGCTAACCACGAGCGAGATGACCGGGACTGAGGCCGAGCATAATATGAACTTCGACTTCGACAACGATTATTACACCGTAGAGGCGAATCAGGAGATAGCTCACGACATAGTTCCTGCAGAAGACGGCTATCCGATTCTAAGACCAGAAAACGGCTGGGAAGACGACCAGAAAGAAAACTGGGTTAAGGAACAATTGAAGGCTCAGGATGTAAGCTATGATGTCACCGATATGGACTTTATGGCCAAGAATTTAACGAATATCATCGAAGATTCAATACTTCAACCGACGGGCGTCAGACATAGTTTTGCCCCAGAGAACGAACACTACTACTTTTTCTACTCGTACGAATCCGGTGGTGAACATTATGTGGGGTACAACTACACCGACGACTTTGAGACGTGGGATAGCGAGTCCTTCAATATAGGGTCGGGTGAAGAGGATGCTCGAAGTGTTAGTATGGATATAAAGGGGGATGAGATAGCCTATGTTACAAATCTCGAAGCTGGAACTTATCCAGAGTTCCGTTTCAGGAGTGGGACTCTGAACGGCGAGGGGTCTATAGATTGGGAAGATCCCGTTGATGTGGATACAGAAATAGGTGGTAAAGCTTTAGAAGTAAAGATACACGAGGACGGCAAGTACCGTGTGTACGTGGGTGGTGACTGGGATGATTCATGGAATCACTTCACCATATGGGCGTCCGATGACGGCGAAGACTGGAATAAAGAGTACATTTCGGAGACATATTCAAATCATCGGCTGGAATCAAAGAGAATCTTCGAGTATGAATACGCTGGAGAGACTAGGTACGTCTTCGTTTCGCCGAGAAGGTATCAAGAAACGAAATACTCCGCTGTGTATTGGAATCCGGACGATGGGTGGCACGGCGAGCATGACCTGGAATACGAGAAAGGTGAAGACACACACGACACCTTTACAGGTGGTGTCGTAGGAGAGGATGGGATTCACCTAACTTATATGAACCCCAATAGAACTATTTCATACGGATTTTTCGACTTTGAGACCGAAACCTGGTCTGATCCTGTCCATCTAGACGAGATTTACCCCATAGCCGAATATGGGAGAGGGGAGGGACCCATGACGGTCTATAACGAGGAAACGGAAACCGTTGAACTCTATTTCAAGGACGAAACTGGCGATGTTGATGCAATAAGGAAGGCGGTGATGGAAGACGGGGAGTGGCAACAAGAGACGACCAAAATAGTTGAGTCTTTGAACGAACACAAGATTTTCGGTCCCTCCGACACAAGGAGAATGGATCAGGGACACGATGTTTTGTTTTGGACGGACTGGGACGGAGTAGATGAAGATTCTCAAGACCTCGCGTATAAGGTTCTTCCCAAAGGTAGTACAGATGTTCAAACCCACGAGGCTACCAATGTAACCCACGACTCGGCCACACTCCACGGCAAGCTGATCGATTTAGGGGCTACAGACGAGGTTGCTGTGTGGTTTGAGTGGGGCAAAAGGGGGAATTTGGTAAACCAAACTTCAGAACAGACTCTAACCCAACCCGACAGCTTCTCCGCAGACCTCACCAATCTGGAGCCAGACACTACCTACGAGTTCCGTGCGGTGGCAGATGGGGACGGCACGGTCGAAGGAAGAATAAAGACACTTACGACTCTAGAGAGAGCCGATTTTGAAGTCATGATAGACGATGATGAAAGCGATACCGAGATCGTGGAAGGGGAGAGCTTTACCATCGTGGTGGACGTGGAAAATACTGGTGAAGAAGACGCTTCGACCAATTTAACTGTCGATCCAGTGGTAGACGATCCCAAGACGACTACCGTGGATGTAGCTGGTGGCGAGACCAAAACAGAAGAATTCACCTTCGACACGTCAGTGAGCGATGCTGAAACTTACACCGTACTCGCGTCCGAGGATGAGACAGGCGATCAATATTCGATGGAGCTGACAATATTAGAAGAGGCTTATTTTGAAGTGACAATAGATCATCCATCAGAGGGGGACGAATACATTAAAGGCGATGAGGTTACGGTGGAGTACACCGTCCATAACGTAGGTGACGAAACAGACATTCAGAATATAGAGTTTTACGTTGATGATGAATTGATAGAGACGGAAGAAGATATCTTGTTAGATGGAGGAGAAGTGTACGAAGATGAATTTACATGGATTGTAGAAGAGCCGTATGGGGAAAGAGATCTGACGGTAGGGAGCGAGGATGACCTTGATGAAATGACGATAGAAGTTCTAGAAGAGGCATACTTTGAAGTGACGATAGATCATCCATCAAAGGGAAATGAATACGTTGAAGGCGATGAGGTGACAGTGGGGTATACTGTCGATAACATAGGTGGTGAACCAAACACTCAGGACATGGAGTTCTACGTAGACGATGAGTTGATAGAGACGGAAGAAGGTGTTGAGATTGAAGCTGGAGAAGACTATCAGGATGAATTTGTATGGACAGCAGGAGAGCCATATGGAGAGCGAGTCCTTTCAGTCCGAAGTTATGAGGATGAAGATGAAGTCACTATCGATGTTTTGGAAGAAGCAAACTTCGAAGTTGAGATTGTAGAGTATGACGAAGAAGTCGTGGAAGGAGAGGACCTAGCGGTAGAATACACCGTGCATAACACAGGTGAAGTAGTTGATACTCAGGACATTGAATTCGTGGTTCATGATGAGTATGATCTTGCAGGAGAGAATATTTTTGAAGCCGCTAAATTGAACGTTACTCTTGAAGGAGAGGAGAGCTTCTCTGGCCAGTTCAAGTGGAGCAGCACCCATACTGATAACTATTCTTTCGAACTCTTTTCAAGAGATGATTCGGAATACGAGAACTTTGATGTTGTCAAAGAACCGTTCTTCGAAGTCAAGATCATAGAGTACGATGAAAAATTAGTGGAAGGAGACGAATTGGTCGTCAACTACACAATAGAGAACATTAACGAATCAGAAGATGCTCAGGATATAGAGTTCACCATTTACGACGAAGAAAAAGAGGTAGTTAACAAAGATATGAAGATAGATGTGGTTCTAGGCCCCGGAGAGTTCTACGAGGATGTATTCACATGGCAAACTAGTGAAGGCGATGCAGGAGAATATGATATTGTAGTTGAGAGCGAAGATGATGAAGCTGAAGTCGACACTGAGGTGCTTGAAGATGCCTATTTTGAAATTGATATAACCCATTACCAAGAGGATGTAGTTGAAGGTGAGTTGATACAAGTCAACTACACTGTTTCAAATACCGGAGACGTGGAAGATACCCAGAACGTAGTGTTCTTCATAGACGATAATCTCGTGTTAATAGATGAAAATATCACCCTTGATGAAGATGAGACTCATTCTAGCCTCTTCAACTGGGCCGCCGAAGAGCCTTACCAGGAACGTACGATTTTTGTCCGAACCCAAAATGATGAAGACGAAGTTGTAGTTACTGTCTTGGAATCCGCCTTCTTCGAGATACAGATCATCTCACCTGAACAAGGAAATGAATATGTAGAGGGAGAAGAAGTCAAGGTCTTCTATACCGTCAACAATACCGGTGACGTGAAAGGTGAGGATAACATCGTATTGAGAGTAGATGGAGAGATCGAAGAGGTTCAGGAAGGTGTGACCGTAGAAGGAGAGAAAACCTATTCTGACGTCCTCACCTGGAAAGCTGAAGAACCTTATCAGGAAAGGAACATCTCTGTAGAGAGCGATGACGATGAAGATGAGGTTTCAATAGAGGTCTTAAAAGATGCGTACTTCGAAGTTGAGATAGAAGAGGACGACCAAGAGGTCTTACAAAGGGAGATCTTAGAGAACAAGGGTGAAGAGATAGTGGAAGGAGACGTGGTGCAGATAAATTATTTGGTAAACAATCTTGGAGATGTTGCAGGTATACAGGAGATCAATTTCTATGTCGACAACGAGCTGATAGAGAAGGAAGAAGATATAGAGATCGAAGGTAATTCCACGTATGAAGGTGAGTTCTCGTGGATCGCTGAAAGTTCTGAAGAGGAACGGAACCTCTCTGTTCAAACCCAGGATGATCATGACGAAACGAGCCTGGAAGTCCTGAAACAGGCTACCTTCGAGATAAGTGAGTTGACGGTGGAACCTGACGAGACCTACGTTGAAGAGGAATTCACTATAGAAGCTGCGATCCAAAACCGTGGAGAAGTCCAAGGTGAGCACCCGGTCACTTTCTACGAGGAGGGAACAGAGATAGGTGAAGAGACCGTGGAAGTCATCGGAGGAGAGTACAAGCTTGCAACTTTAGTTCACGATATAGATGAATCCGGTACATACACCATCTCGGTGGATGATCCGTATTACGAGGAAGAAGTGAAAACAGAGATTTTCGTTTCCGATCATCCTGAAGTAGTGACCCTCGAAGCTACCGATGTGGGGAGAGAAGAGGCGACTCTTCACGGCGAAGTCATCGAGATCGGAATTGAAGACGAAGTCGAAGCCTATTTTAGATTTAGAGAGATAGACAATGACGGATGGACTGAAATCGATGAAAGAAGAACCGTCGGATCCGAAAGTACATTCTCTCTGCTCGTCGACGAGCTTGAAAGCGAGACCACTTACGAGTTCAAGGCTTTGATAGAATGGGGGGGTACAGAAGAAATAGGTGAACCTATTGAACTCAAAACTCAGCCCGAGCCGGTGATGTACGAACTTGATATAGATATGGAAGGTGAAGGCGAGATAGAGGTGTATCCTGAAAAAGAGAACTATGAAGAAGGGGTCGAAGTCCACATTCAGGCGGTATCAGACGATGATTTCGAATTCGTTGAATGGAGTGGAGATGTGCCGGAAGGACTGTATGAAGAAGAATACATCGTCATAGAGATAGATGAAGACGTATCGTTGACGGGGCATTTCGAGGAAGAGGAGAGAGCCTCACTCCCGGAGAATACTTACTTTATAGGTCTGTTAGCCTTCCTCATAGCTGCGATCTTGATAGGTGCTGGATTCTTTTTAACTAACAGAAGTTTACCTCAAGACGTCTTGGTCACTGCCCCGGAAGACCGAGTCGAAGGAGAACGGGGTAGAACCTACACCTACGATTTCATCGTGGAGAATCAGGGGGAAAAGGAAGATACATTCAAGATAGAAGTCGATTCAACTGAAGATGAGTGGAAGGCAAAAGTCACTGAAGAGATCTCTATCAAGGGTGAAAGTGAAGTAGAGGTGCCCGTGGAAGTCACCATACCCGAGTTCGCTGAGGACGGGGAAAAGTCCAAAATAGCGCTGAAAGCAGTCTCCCATAATGATCCGGACATTTCCGATCATGACGTCCATCAAGTGGGCTACAACCCCTTAGAGGGAGACGATGAAGAAAAGATAAATGAAGAGAAGATCAAAAGAGAGGTTGAGGAAAGGGAAGATGTTACACCTAGCGAATCTGAAGAAATAGTCGAAAAGCGAAAACGTGAATTGAAGAAGGCAAAACTGCGAAGAGAAAAAGAGAAAAGAGATGAAGAGAGATCGTACGAGGAGGATACTGAAAGAGCAAAGAAAAGACCAAAAGAGAAGGTTGTTGAAGAGTTTAAGGAGATAAAGGGCGTGTCCGACTCAACAGCAGCTAATCTATACGAAGCAGGCTACACATCTCTCGATGATCTGAAAGAGACCTCTACCGAAGAACTCACCGAGGTCGAAGGAGTGGGTATCGTTCTAGCGGAACTTATTAAGAAATCGATAGAAGAGCCCGATAGTGAAGAGCGCAAATAGTTTTGAGATTAAAAATATTTTGTTTAGAAGAAACGAAAAAATAATCCGTTTGCAACCCTATCGAATAAAGGATTACTTATTGAGGAGCGCCGTTTGATACCAACACTTGTCATCTATGAGAGTCTGTTTTGAATGTTTGGCCTTTTTGGTCCTCCTTTTAAGAATACAAAGCCAAAAAAATAAATATAATATTTTACTTAATGTTACGGTGAAAGATATTCGCATCTCTGATGATGAAGGAGTTAAATATTTGGATAGGAGTGAAGTGAAATCTTTTATTGGATTATTGTTATCTCATCATAGGGATGAATCAAAAGAAAAAAGGTGTTTTTCCTTTGAGATTTTAGGAAGTAGAATATATCTTTGCGCTCGCTGTAGCTGTTTAGTCATAGGAATTTTAATTTTCATCCTAAGTTATTCTTTATATAACCCTCTACCCCTACGTCAATCCCTGGTCTTTTTGATTTCACTTGTCTTGATTATACCTATCGGTGTAGACGGTAGTCTTCAGTACTTAGGTATCAAAGAAAGCAATAATAAAAATAGGATCGCAACTGGATTTGCTTTTGGTATTGGGATCGGGTTTGTGATGACAAGTTTAGAACCTTATCTTAGACTAGTATTATTTATATTCTTGATACCACCACTTTTCATCATCCTTTCATTTCCAGAATTGTCAAAAAGTTTGATCCAGAAGAGTCAAAAGGTGATTTAGATGTGTGCAAAATATGAGAAAGGAAGTTTGGGTCTTGCTATATGTGTGGGATTTGGATGTCTAATTCTGTTCAATATAATAATAGGTTGGATACCGATAATCGGGTCGATACTAGCCGGTTTACTAGCTGGGCTTCTCGCTGGTCTTATAGCGAAAGGTGGGGCAAAACACGGCGCAAAAGCTGGTTTCGGTGCGGGAATGGTCGGAACCATCATTTTAGTTATCTTACTGATGATAGTTGGTGGTATGATTCCTGGTCTTATGGGAGTCGTGGGAGCCGTTAGCACTGTTGTCATAATTATAGGATTGATTAATGCGATATTGCCTACCATCGGTGGAGCTGTCGGTGGACATGTAAGGAGAGGTGAACCAATTAGAGATGATAATTACCCGGAACAACAAGATGATTATGGCCATAGAGCACCTTATAGCCGAAGTGGTGATCACAGAGGATCTCCCCAGAGGGACGATGAATATAGGAGATCTACAGAGCGAAGTGATTATGACTACAGGGCAACAAATCGGGATGATGGTTTCACAGCGACTTCCGACCGAGACGATTATAGTCAAGAAAGGTATTCCTATAAAGGAAAAGGATCTAGAAGATCCTCTAGTCGGAGTCTTGATTCTCAAGAGCGATATTCTTCACCAGAATCTCAATCTGATGATCGTTTTGAATCTGGTAGAACTAGTAAGAAATCCCAAGAAAAATCTAAACCTCCTATCCCTCCAAAACCTCCCTCTAAAGAGGAAGAAAATTTCAAATCTAGATCTCGTGACCCCTCACGAAGTAGGTCATCAAAAGACAGGTATAGAGATGAGAGAGGAAGAAGAAGTCGAGAAAATTATCACATTCCGTGTCCGAATTGTGGTAAACAAAGTTTAGCTTCAGATGAATATTGTATACATTGTGGAAACCCGATCGCAGGTAGGTGTGAGACCTGCGGTACAAAGTACAGAGAGGGGAGTAGTTATTGTTTCAACTGTGGGGACAGAGTAGGATAAAGGTCTCTTATGTCCTGAAGTAGAGAGCCAAACTTGTTATTATAGGGTTGGCCAATTTCCTTTAGGATTATTTTTAGAACCCTCTTTAAGCTAAAATTCAAAGCTAAAATAAAGATTAAAGTCACCAAAAAAAACAAAAATTAGTACTTCTTATATG
>CAYNOV010000009.1:0-19766 GCA_964398905.1 uncultured Thermoplasmata archaeon | reverse complement strand
GATGGGACAAAGGATTAGCAATCCTTCGCCGTTGACCCCTTGGCTATCCCCGCATCTTGTTTCTTCATCTAAATCACTTCAGCAAAAGGAAGTAAAAAAGCTTTTTCCTACTGCTAATCCACATCTTTTAGAGTTTCGAGTTCGTCTTTTATAAGGTCTTTTATCTTTTCCACGTTCTCTTTATCAGAGTCATCCATATCTTCTATCGACAACAATTCCATGTATGTTTCTATCCTCTCAAGGCCATCAACTGTTTTTCTGACTATCGACTTCAATCTATTTTTTTCCTTTTTCATATCCTTTTTATCGGTTATATCTACGAAAGAGGCCACGGTCCTTTTAGTGTCAGGTATACGACTCAAACTTACATGAACGTCTCTGATCTTTCCTTTTTTGTTCTTCAATTGGAAATTGTATTCGTCAGGGACGTTCTCAGAACCTTTCAATCTTTCTTTATGATATCTTTTGATCCTCTCTTTATCTTCATCGACTACGAATTCGAGAAAATGACTCCCTTCGAGAGACTTTTCAAAGAAACCGGCTAATCTCTCAGCTTTTTTATTAGCTAGAGATATAGTCCCGTCTTCATCGACTATGATCGTTGCTGTGCCGGTATTTTCGAAGATGGATCTATATCTGTTCTTACTCCTCCTTATCTCTTCTTCATTCCTTATCCTTTGGATAACCTGATAGGTATGAGAAAATAAAGTTTCGAGCATATCGAGGTCTTCCTGTCTGTAGTAACCTTTTTTGGTCGACATAGCCTGAAAAACGCCGATATCCCCGATAGGAATACTGAGTGCCGATCTGTATTTTTCCGTTGCAGGTTCAGCGATGTCGTCCTCTAATATATCTTCTATCAGATAAGAAGTACGATTTTTGTAGGTTTTACTCAGATACCCTAGGTTTTTCGGAAGAGTTTGTCCATCTTCATATTCTCCTCTGAAGGAATCTTTGATCACGAATCCCTCTTCATCTAAGATCGCGAGAGTATAATCATATATCTCAAGGACATTTTTAACCGCTTCGATAGCCACATCAAATACTTCCTCTTCACTGCTGCATTTTTCCATCTCTATGGCGGTGTCATGTAATCTCTCCATGGTCCTATTTCTTTCAACGAGTGCGTTCTCAAATCTCAATCGGCTGATCGCTTCAGTCGCATGATTGATCAGTATCTCAGCCAATTCAAGATCTTGTTCGTCAAAAGATCCTACCTCGGTCGAAAGTGCCTGATACAATCCTATTTTACCCATAGGTATGGTTATAGATGATCGATACTCTTCTACTACTGGTTTGGAATAGTCTATATCTCTAGAATCTTTGACTAAGATACTGTTCTGTCCTTGGAAGGCCTTTCTGCTTATACCCGCCTCTTCAATCTCACGTTCTACGAAGCCATCTTCGATGCTGCTCGATACCGATATAGGTATGAATTTGCCATCTTCGACGAAATCAACACCACAGACATCGAAATCCAAGATATTTTCAGAAGCTTCGATTATGAGTTCACATATCTCATCTTCAGTATCACATCTCTCGAATTCAGAGGCTTTCTTGTGCAGCATCTTTATCTTTTTGTTTCTCTCCTCTAATTCTTTCCTAGCGATTTTTCTTTCTGTGATATCTCTAACTATGGCCATCACAAAATCTTGTTCGTCGATATTGTACCTATTCAAACTGACCTCAGTGTAAACTAAAGTACCATCCCTCTTTTCATGTACCCAATCAAAAGATCGAGATGAACCTTTTTTTGCTCTCTTTATCATCTCTTCAGCTTTCTTTTTTGAGTTTGTCCCGTCTGGTTGTTTTTCTGGAGAGAAATCCCACGGTTTCTTCCCTAAGATGTCCTTTTTCTCTCGTCCAAATATTTTTTCCGTTTTCTTATTACATTCGATGAATTCATAGTCTTTGAGGATGAAGATGGCATCGTTAGCGGACTCGAAGATGGTTCTGTATTTTTCCTCACTCCTCTTGATCTTTCTTTCACTCTCCACTCCTTCTATCACTCTTTCAACATGAGCTAAGAGTATCTCAGCTAATTCAAGGTCGATCTCATCGAAATATCCTTTTTCATAAGAGAGGGCCTGAAAAACTCCGTGATCGCCCATCGGTATGCTTATCCCAGATTTGAAGTCTGGATCGGTAGGAACTGCCTGATCCCACTCATCGAGGTCTTCTATAAGGTAAGATTCCTGATTTTTATAAGTAAGACCTCTTATCCCGGAGTCGATAGGGAATTGTTCGCCCTCATCAAGATTTTTAGCGATACTGCGCTCTGTTATGAATTTATCATCTTCAACAAACAATATACTACTCGATCGGAACTCAAGAACTTCTCTTGCAGATCTCATCAGCAGATCGAATACTTCATCTTTGGAACTGCATTTTTCGAATTTGCCTAATACTTTGTATAGTTCCTTGATCTTTTTTTCTCTCTCTTTTCTTTCACTTATATCCATGTATATACCGAAAACGCCAACTTGTTCCTCCTCCCTTTCTATCGGATAACCCTGAACGTGCACATCTATAGGAGTACCATCTTTCTTCTGCCTTTTAGACTCAAAACTTATCGCTTCCCCGGAAAGGGACTTCTTCGAAGCGGAAGTGGCCTCATCTTTTTTATCCTCAGGGACTATGAGGTCATTTATCTTTTCTCCTTTTATCTCATATCTATCATAGCCAAACATATCCTCGAAAGCTTCATTAGCCTTTAGCACTACGTCTTCATTATCTAAAAGGACGATAGCTTCAGGCGAATTTTCGAAAAGATCTCTAAAATAAGTCTCTTTGAGCTGCCTATCCCTTTTCTCCCTTTGATGATCTATCTCTTTGATTATGGCTTTGCTCAAAAATTCGAGATAATCTTCGGGCTCTCCCTCCTTGATAAAATACCTATCAGCCCCCATGTTCATGGCTTCCATCGCTATGTCCCCATCATTTTTGTCAGTGATGATTATGAAGGGAGTATCCGAGCCGGACTCCCGCATCTCTTCCAATAGATCTAAACCATCTTTAGGACTCATCTTATAATCCGAAACCACCGCTTCATAGTCCTTATGCTTCAATTTTTCCATAGCATCATCAACTGAAGATGAAGTTTCTACTGATAGGTCTTCTCTGGATTCATTCAAAAATAGTCTGACCTGATCCCGCTTACTTTCTTCATCGTCTACATAGAGTGTTTTCATATTAAACCTCGGGGTTGATGTTCACGGAAGAGGGGTCGAACTGCGGTATAATCTGTATAGAAGTAAAAAAGTTTTCCGATTGCTATTTCTAAACCTAAGCTTTTTTTATCATCAGAATTATTCGCTATCGATAAGATGATAGACGTTGCAGTAATGGCATCCGGAGGAGGTACTGATTTTCAATCGATAATAGATGCTGCCGAATCAGAAAAGATCGAAGCTGAAGTTGAACTCCTGATCACTAACAATCCTGACGCATATTGTATCGAAAGAGCTAAAGAACATGATATCGATCACCGTGTTATAGATCATAGAGGAAAAACTCGTTCAGAACATGAAGATGAGATCGTCGAAGTTCTTGATCATCATGACCCTGATCTGATCGTTCTTGCGGGCTACATGAGGATATTGACCGATGGATTCGTGGACAGATATCACGGGAAGATGATCAATATCCATCCTGCTTTACTGCCTCTATTCGGCGGGAAAGGGATGTACGGCGAGAAGGTCCACAAGGCCGTTCTCGACGCTGGTATGAAAAGGACAGGTTGCTCAGTTCACTTCGTAACCAGTGAAGTAGATGGAGGCCCAATAATAGATCAGAGGTGTGTACCAGTAAAAAACGATGATGATCCTCACACTCTCGCTGAGAGGGTCAAAGAAAAAGAGCATGAACTCCTTCCATCTGTAGTAGGCGCTTTCGCAGAAGGTAGAGTCAAATTAGAAGATGGTGAGGCAGTGATCATCTCCGAAAAAGATAATAACTCTTAGTCTATTTCACTGATAGAATATAGAATAAATGATTTGGAGGTATTACAGCAGATGCCCGTATTAGAAGAATCAAGGATAAAAGAGTTAGAAGAGATAGCTAGAAGGATAAGAGTTCATATCGTGAAAAGCACCCATGAAGCGGGTTCTGGCCATCCCGGAGGTTCTCTTTCCGCAACAGATATTCTAACAGCACTTTATTTTGAGGTGATGGATCATAAACCAGATGAACCTGATTGGCCCAAGCGCGATAGGTTCGTACTCAGCAAGGGTCATGCGGCTCCCGCGCTCTATGGAGCTCTTGCGGAATCCGGTTACTTCCCTGTTGAGGAACTCATGACATTGAGAAAATTGGGTTCTAGGCTTCAGGGACATCCTTCAGTCAAATTGACACCAGGAGTAGACGCTTCGACCGGTTCGCTTGGACAGGGTGTTTCGATAGCGGCCGGTATGGCCCTCGCTGCTAAACTGGATAGGGCCTCATATCGTGTTTTTGCGATCTGTGGTGACGGTGAGATACAATCCGGTCAGATCTGGGAAGCAGCTATGTTCGCAAGCCATAATAAATTGGATAATCTGATCGTATTTTTGGATAGGAATAAGTTGCAGATAGATGGTTCTACTGAAGAAGTTATGAGTATAGAGCCTATCGTTTCAAAATGGAACGCCTTCGGCTGGCACGTCCTTGAGATAAACGGCCACGATATGGAGGAAATAGTCGATGCAGTTAACAGGGCAGAGGAAGTTCATGGCGAACCGACTATCATCGTTTCTCATACCATCAAGGGTAAAGGCGTACCCTTCATGGAAGGTTCTCTAGCATTCCACGGGAAGGCTGCTAACGATGAACAGTTGGAGACCGCTCTGAAAGCTCTTGGCGAAAAGAACGGGGGTGAAGAGTGATGTGGGAGATGGCAAAACAGCGTGACGCCTATGGAGAAGCTCTGGTAGAACTAGGTAGAGAGAGAGACGATATAGTCGTTATCGGCGCGGATCTTTGCGGCTCCTGCAGAGTCAGGGATTTTGGATCTGAGTTCCCTGAAAGGATGTTCAATTCAGGTATAGCTGAACAGAACATGACGGGTGTTTCGGCCGGTCTAGCTCTTTCTGGAAAGACAGTTTTCTCGAGCACCTTCGCGGTCTTCGCAACTGGTCGTGCATACGATCAGGTCAGGCAGAGCATCGCTTATCCTGAATTAGACGTCAAGATAGTCTCCACTCATGCAGGGATCACCGTTGGAGGCGACGGCGCATCTCATCAAATGCTTGAGGACATAGCTTTGATGAGGGTGATTCCAAATATGAAGGTCGTCGCTCCTGCTGACTATCATGAGAGCCGTAAGGCGACATTCGCTATCTCCGAAGAAGAGGGCCCTTTCTATATGCGTATGGGTAGGTCTTCAATCCCTATAGTAACGGAAGAAGACGATCCTTTCGAAATAGGTAAAGCAACCGTGTTGAAAGAAGGCTCCGATGTCACCTTGATAGGTACGGGTATAATGGTATCTGAATGTTTGAAAGCGGCCGAGAGATTAGATAAGCAGGAAGATATCGATGCTAGGGTTTTAAATATGAGTACCATCAAACCTTTAGATGAGGAAAAAATCGTTAGTTCCGCAAAGGAAACAGGTGGTATCGTTACCGCTGAAGAACATGTTGTAAGTCAAGGCATGGGAAGTGGTATATCACAAGTACTTTCAGAAAGCGATTATCATGTGCCTATGAAAAGGGTCGGAGTACCCAACGTATTCGGAGAATCCGGTGAGAGCGACGAGTTGATGGAAAAATATGGATTGACCGCAGAAAATATAGTGGAGAGCGCACATGACGTATTGAAAAGAAGATAAAATAAGGTGATATTATGGATATATTTGTAGACACTGCAGATCTAAAAGAGATCAAAGAGGCTGAATCATGGGGTATATTGGATGGTGTGACCACCAATCCTTCCTTGATAAAGAAGGCGGTAGAGTCCGCCGAAGGTGAGATCAGTCTAGAGGAACATATAATGGAGATACTCAAGACCGTTGATGGCCCTGTGAGTTTGGAAGCTACGAAAACTGACGCAGAGGGCATGGTACAAGAAGCAGAGACGCTCTACGAAAAGTTCAACTCTGTGAACGACAACGTGGTTGTAAAGATACCTGTGAACACCTCTATGAAAAAAGGAGATGACAATTTTGAGGGGGTCAAGGCTATCAAGACGCTAAGTGAAAAAGGTATTCCAGTCAATTGTACATTGGTTATGAAACCCAATCAGGCACTTATGGCGGCGAAAGCTGGTGCGGATTATGTGAGTCCTTTCCTTGGAAGGATAGACGATCACATCCGCAAACAGATCGGTCTAGAGAGAGGAAAAGATTATCCCAAGGGTACTCACTATCCTGAAGAACTGACTGAGCGTATCAGAGAGATCGAATTGAGAAGAAGGATCAGTGAATTAGATCGAGATAATATCGTTTACAGAGACAAAGGTTCGATGGAATTGTATGATTGGGGTAACGATCAAGGTGTAAGATCAGGTGTAGACATGATCTGGTCCATAAAAGAGATGCTCAGTAACTATTCCTACGATACAAAGATCCTAGCCGCGAGTTTAAGAACCGCTAGGCAGGTAAGGAGCTGTGCTGAGATAGGCGTGGATGTTGCCACCTTACCTTTCGATGTGATAGAGGAGATGATGATACACTATAAAACGAGAGAAGGCATGAAATCTTTCGATCAAGATGTGATACCGGAGTACAGGGAGATATTGGAAGATAATCCATGATCTCTTTTATTTTTTGATAAAACAAGAAGGTGAGGAAGAAATGGATGAAGCCGTTCGCGATGAACTTGTAGGATATGAGTTGGACGTTTCCTATGACGTTTCAGATTTTATAGAGAAGGTAGCTTCCAAGATATATTACGAATTTGAAGAATACGAAGATTACCATCCTGCGATATTGGGGAAAGAAAGCGGTCAAAAATTGTACGATCTGGTAAGGACAGTCTCTCCAGATATAGTCGTTGAAACAGGCGTCTGCAACGGTTTTTCTTCTTCTGTGATACTCAGAGCGTTAGAAGATAACGGTAAAGGCCACCTTTATTCTGTAGACTTGCCCGTTAACATCGATGAGATCACTACAGAGGAAAGAACAGGTGCGGTCTTACCTCCTGGTAAAGAGTCCGGTTGGGCAGTACCCGATGATCTGAGAGAACGATGGACTTTAAGATTAGGTGATACCTACAAGGAGTTACCGAAAGTCTTTGATAGTTTGTCGGACGATATCGATATTTTCATCCATGACAGCGATCACTCATACGAGACCATGATGTTCGAATTCGCTTTAGCCTGGAGAAATTTGAAGGAAGATCATTTTTTGCTTGCAGACAATATAGATTTCAGCGAAGCTTTTTTCGATTTTACCGAGGCAAAAAACCTAGAAAAATACAATCTGGCTGACATGGGTCTGATGATAAAAAGGACCCGATAACGGCTGAATGCATCTGATTTAGCTTTTTGATCAGATGACGAAGCCTTAAATATATAAACCCGCATCTGTAATGCAAGAGTGATTCTCAGATGAAAAAGATAAAAAAGTGCCTTTCATGTGATGAGTATACACTTCAAGAATTCTGTCAACGGTGCGGGGAGAAAACCGTAGATCCCAAGCCGCTAAGGTACTCTCCTGAAGATAGATATGGAGAGTACAGAAGGAAACAAAAAAAATATGCAAAGCGAGATGATATAGATGGATGACATAATCGTAGATTTCATAGAGAAGCCAGAACTGGAAAATGCAGTCCTTATCGAAGGGCTACCAGGTGTAGGAAACGTTGGGAAGTTAGCAGTTGAGCACTTGATAGACGAGATAGAAGCGGAGAAAGTCGCTGAGATTCACTCGGTTTACTTCCCTCCTCAAGTTCTTGTAGACGAGAAGGGACTTTCAAAACTCGTGAACAACAGACTCTACTGTAAAGAAAATGTCGGTGATAATGATGTCGATCTGGTCCTATTGACAGGAGATTATCAGGGTATGACACCTCAAGGCCAGTATCAGCTGACTGACAAGATCCTTTCGATCTCAGAACAACTTGGTGTAGATAGAGTATTCTCTTTAGGTGGTTACAGTCACGGTGATATAGTTGATAAACCTGAAGTATTGGGTGCAGCCACAGATCTGGATAAGATCGAGGAGATGAAGGAAATCGACGTTAAATTTTCCGAAGAGCATCCCTCTTCAGGTATCATCGGTGCGAGCGGTCTTCTTCTTGGATTGGGGGAAAAACTCTATGACATGAGCTGTGTTTGCCTGATGGGTGAAACATCAGGTTATTTTGTCGATCCCGCTGCTGCTAGAGCAGTCCTAAAAAAGCTCATGAGTTATATCGGCGAGGAGATAAGTTACGAGAAGTTGGACGAGAAGGCCGAAGAAGTCGAAGAGTTGACCAGTAAAGTAAAAGATATGGATATGAGCGGGATGCAGCAGCAACAAGAAGGTAGTAGTGAAGACCTCAGTTACATAGGATGATGATGGGATATCGATGAAGGAAGAGGATAAGATAGAACTCTATCTGAAAGGCTATGAAGAAGGTCAGAAGGACGCCTGGTCCGATATAGAGAGTATGATCTCAAAATATGAAGGCTGGGAATTGAGAAGCAGGATCGAGAGTAAAAGAGGGACTCTCAACAACGATATAGATGCTAAAAGAGCAGAATTGAAAGAAAAACCTGAAAAACTGGTTATCGAAGATGGACCAGATCTGGATGATAAAGAAAAGACAAGCAGAAACATACCTTGGGGTAAAGGAGACGCCTATCTCTTCGTCGAAAAACGACCCGATGCATCTCTACGAGAGTTATCATATGTGATGGATAAAGGGGCTTCTGCATTGATAATAGTAAGACAGTCACCTGATAAGTTGATCGATAAATATGAGATCCCTAAAGATAGGAGTAAATTCATCTGGCTATCTCGATCTGGTGGCGGTATGACCATGGGGGATCTTGACGTCAAAAAGATATCTCCATCTGATCTATCTGGTCTTTCAAATGAGATCGGAAGATATTTGAAAGAAAATCCTAAGAGCGTTATATTCATCTCTGGTTTGGCCTTGATGACTAATTACAGCGAGAGCAATAATGTTCTCAAGTTATTGAACTTTTCACGGGATAGGGTCACCGACAACGATGCTTGCCTAGTTTCCTCAGTATCGGGAGATGCATTGGATGATAAATTCCTGGAAAAGATAAAGGGGGATTTCGATCGCACCTTTGGATGAAATAATATGTATATCATCTATTCGAAAGATCTCGATCTAGATCATATCCAGAGCCTATTCGAAGGCATAAATGAGGATATCAGAGCTTTTGATAGCCAAGAGTACGATGAAGATTCTATTATGGATTTCATAGAAAAAAATAGTAAAGAAGTAAGATCGATCGCTTATCTTGGGATAGATGAAACATCTATCAAAAAAGTCTCTAGAAGGATTGTAGAGTTGAACGCGGACACATATCAAATCGCGATCGTAGAAAATGGTCACAAAGCATTAGAAGAAGATGCTAGATTGGATGAGATATATATAAGAGAAGAATTAGTTGGAGATTCTATCATAAATGAATTTGAGAAGCACGATTTCAAAAGGAAAAGCCGTGAATTGCAGAAAGTGATATCCTCTTCCGATGAAGGATTATCTATCTATATACATGATGATCCAGATATGGACGCGATAGCTTCCGCCTTCGCATTCGAGAGGATATGTGACGAGGCTGAGATAAATTCAACCACTTATTACACCGGATCTATAGGTCCTACAGAAACTGGGATCTTTCTTGAAAACTCAGATTTTCTGATCAACAAGATCGATCCTGATTCTGTAGATCGCTCACTCCAGGAGAACGAAAAGATCGTGTTTCTAGATTTTGCCGATCCATCACAAAGTGATACCATACCAGATGATGTAACTCCTGACATCATAATCGACCATCATGTGACAAACAAAGACGTCATCGGTAGAGAATACACTGAGATAAGGACAGATGTCGGGGCTGTAGCGACTTTGATGACACAGCATATACTAAATTTAGATATCGAAATATCTCCCATACTGGCCTCTGCACTTCTTGTCGGGATAAAAATAGATACGAAAGATTATACGAAGAATATCCATACCAAGGATTATAGAGCGATGAGCTACCTGAGTTCCGTCTGCGATAGAGATATACTAGATGTTCTGGAAAATCCTCCTATATACTCAGAAACTTTTACGGCGATGGGTAGCGCTATATTCAATAGAAGGATCAAGGAGGAAGTTCTTACAACATTTTGCCAGGAGGTCCATCATAGAGAAGATATATCTCAGATCGCTGACCTCTTACTCAGGGAAAGCGACATATTGACAGTTTTAGTGTACGGAGTAAAAGATGACAACATTCTTATGTCGGCTAGGAGTAAGGACCTTACTTCCAATATGGGTAAGATAATGGAGAGTGCATTCTCCGATATCGGGGAAGCAGGAGGACATCCACACGCGGCCGGTGGAAAGATATCTCTTGATAAGTTCGACGATATCGTCGAAGCTTCAGAAAGGATAGAAAATCGATTCCACGATGAGGTGTTCGATCGATGAGCTCTCCCTATACAAGGATAGATATTCGAGATCAAAGCGGATTCAGCACAGTTGAAATAAAGCATCTTCTCATCGCTCTTGGGGTTTTGACCCTTGCTTTCGCGATAAGCTTCACTGGTGGTTTGAGTGCAATCCAAACTCCAGCTTTTATCCTTTTTTTAGCTATTTCGTTCCTCTCCGTCGGTACCGCTTTTGTTTTTCACGAACTAGCCCATCGAAAGATCGCTCGGATGTATGGATGTTGGGCCGAGTTCAGGATGTGGCGTTGGGGTCTGATGATGGCACTGATCTTCAGTCTTTTCGGTTTTGTTTTCGCCGCTCCCGGGGCGGTGATGATCCGAGGTAATATCACTAGAAAACAGAACGGTAAGATCAGCGCTGCTGGACCGGCAACGAATTGGGCAGTTGGATCTGCTTTCCTTATAGGTTCATATTCCGTAGGTGTTTTTGGATTTGGTACTATCGCCTTCATACTCGCATTCGTTGCTTATGTCAATCTATTCCTAGGTGGTTTCAATCTACTGCCTTTCGGTCCTTTAGACGGAAGAAAGATATTCGGTTGGAGCGTGAAACATTACATCCTGTTGGTAGGACTGATCGGCGGTACTTTGATAGCAGGATATTATCTGGGACCGTTTTCGGTATTTTTCTGAAACTTCACCGATCATCTAGACTGTGCCCAGCAATACACGAATTCATTTTCGAAGAGCTTTCCAGGATATCTTTTACTATCGATAACATCGAAAAGATTCAATTCAGACTTGAATTCATCTAAGGTGTAATAAGACTGGTAAATTTCAAAATCCTCGACCAAAGTCTCTTCGAATCCTTCACCTTCACCGATCTTGAAGCTGAAACAGGATATCCCTCCCTTTTCGAGTATCCTGTAGATTTCTTTCTCTACGGATGAAAGTTCAGATTTGGGTATATTAGAAAGAGAAGTGCTTGCCCAAGCTCCCTGAAACGTGTCATCGGGAAAGACTGTATCTCTCATGTCAGAGCGTAAGAAGGCACACTCAGGATATTTTTTTCTAGCGAGCGCGATCATCGACTGTGAAATATCGATACCGACAACATCTGCACCTCTGTTCTTCAGATGATATGTATCTCTTCCATCGCCACATCCTAGATCGATGATGCGAGGATCGGCATGTAAAAATTCTAAGGTCCTATCAAGCATCTCCTCTTGAAAATCTCTATCACCCTGAGTTTCGGTGATCTCACAGTAACGTTCCGCTATCTCATCGTAAGCTATAGTGTTTTTTTGGATGACGTCCATTCAAGGATCATCTCCAGTGATGGTTCTTTTTATCCTTTCTATCTCGTCAGGATCTGGTTGTCTTGGGAAATTGCGGTGTTCACTACCTGGAGATGAAGTATAATATGGCCTATTACATCCAGGGCATCCTCTGGTTTGAAACGCTTTCTTCTCATCGATCATGTTCAGCGCTTTATCTGGTTGATTTAAAACGAGACTCACAGCTTTTTTAGGGGTCAGTCCATCAGTGATCAAGGCCGTGACGAGTTGTGATCTTCTGTAATAGGAAAGTTCAGCTTTATCGCTGCCGTTTGTGAAAGGAAATAATGAGACTTCAGCGCCGACTTCGTCTATCTTTTTTATCGCGGTCGCTAGTTGGCGGAAGTCTTCTCCAAGACCAACTATCATGTGTGCAGTAGCTTTACCTTCTCCGAATACTTCGACGGCATCACCCATATATTTCCAAAAGACTTTAGGATCATATGAGGGTTTTTTTTCCTGTCTAAGTGCGTCGGTTGAAGCATCGAGTCCAATACCTATCCTATCTACAGAATCTTTCAAATTTTCTAAAGCGTCTTTTTCCATCGGCGGAACAGAGAGAGATATCGGTATCGGTACCTGTTCTAACACACGGACTGTACTTTTTATCTTCTCTTCGTAATCAGGTATGTCTGGAGATTGTAGACATATCCTTTTGAACTCTGACTCTTCTAGTGTTTCTTTGACTTCCTCCAGATCGTAAAGAGGCCATGAGACCCTAGAAAGCCATTTAGAACCTTTATTGGACTGATTGCAATAAGTGCATCCTCCTCTGCACTTTCCTTCTCCAGGTATCAATAAGTAAGCGGTGGTGGGCCTTTCCTCGATATCTCCACTTTCCAATCCCAATTCCAGCGCGGTACCGTATGAAACTCTGATCTTCATATCTATTTCCATCTCCTATCGTGAAGCCATCTCTCTGAAGAGTACTTATCCTCTAATCGATCGGCTAACTCTATTTCATCTTTTCTTAGTTCTCCTTTTTTAATCTTGCCCTCAAAAAAGTCTTCGTAATTTTTTTTCATAGCCTCGATCAGATCTTCAGGATCGGGCTTTTCACCGCTCTCTTTTTCCATAGTAGTTACAAGGTCTAGAAAACTGTCAGCTCCTTTTCTCTTCAGTTTTTCTTCGTCCAGTCTTAAGATATTAGAAAGAAGTTCGAGGTCTGTAGCGAACATAAGAGTACCGTGCTGGAGAAGACCTTTTTTCCCTCTTCTCTGTGCGCTTCCAGATATCTTTTTTCCGTTCACTAAGATATCGTTGTACGGCTTGAATCTCGCTTCGAGACCATAGTCCTCTAGTGTTTTGATTATAGGTTTAAGCAGTTTATGAAAACTTTCCTCGATATCTCCCTCGATCTTTTCGGTAACCACAGAATAGGTGATCTCACCCAGATAGTCGTGGAAGACCGTTCCTCCTCCAGTGATCCTCCTCACGTAAGGGATATCGTTTTTCTCGCATTCCTCCACTTTGATGGTTTCGTGGAGTTCCTGTGAATAACCCAGGGTTATCGCCGAAGGTTTGAATCTAAAAAATCTGAATGTCGGCACACTTTTCCCTTTATCGTATCGTCTCAAGATCGCTTCATCGATCGCCATCTGTCTTTCGGCACCAGCCTCTATGAGTGGTATGTATCTAGCTTCCATGTTTTACAATCTTTTTTCTTATTTATATTAATTATCGTGAGTTGTTGAAAAAGAGTCGGACTTACTTTCGATATCGAGATCATCTTGTTTTTTCTTGATAGAACCGACAGAAACTCCTTTTTCTTCACGATCTTCAAAGTTTTCAGCTTTTTCTTTAAAGTAGCACTCAGGATGGAAATATTTTCTTTCTTTCAATAGAAAATCATCTCCGATCTCGAGCTCTTCTCCACAAACACTACATCTTTTCTTACCGAGTATTTCTTCGAGTTCCGGGAGCCATCGTTCTATCATGTTTTTCCTCCTGACCATCGGATGATGTTTACGTAAGATATGATCTGTAATAAATGTTACAATCTGATCATCGATTAACTTTAAGTCATAGAAGGTACATAAAGGCCGGTAAAGTTGCGATAAGGAGAATGATGTAAGATGAGGCGAAGGAACAGAGATAGAGGATATTTTTTGACATCTGAATCAGTAACGGAAGGTCATCCTGACAAGATGGCGGATAAGATCAGCGATTCTATACTCGACGAATTGATCAGACAGGACAAGAATTCAAAGGTAGCATGTGAAACCATACTCACAAATGGTTTAGTGCTTGTAGCTGGAGAAGTCACCAGTCAGGGTTATGTTGAAGTCAACGACATCGTTAGGAAAACTATTGCAGAAATAGGTTATAATAAAACTGAATACGGTTTTGAAGCAGAATCATGCGGTGTCATGACCGCTTTACATTCACAGAGTCCCGATATCGCTCGAGGTGTAGAAAGTGAAGACCAGGGCGCTGGAGATCAGGGTATAATGTTCGGTTACGCCACGGATGAGACGGAAGAGATGATGCCGAGGCCTATCGTTCTTGCACATAAGATGGCTAGAAGACTAGCCGAAGTTAGAAAAGACAACACCCTCGATTATCTCCGTCCGGACGGAAAGTCTCAGGTAACGATCGAATATGAAGGAGACGAAGCCGTACGTCTTGAAGACGTGGTCATCGCGGCTCAACACGATCCGGATGTAAAAGCAAAGAAGCTTAGAGAAGACATAAAGAACGAAGTGATAAGGCCGATATGTGGAGAACTTTTAGATGAAGACACCAGATACAACATAAACGAGACAGGCAGGTTCGTATTGGGTGGACCACAAGCGGATACGGGATTGACCGGGAGAAAGATAATAGTCGATACCTACGGCGGGCACGGAAGTCATGGAGGAGGATGTTTTTCTGGAAAAGACCCCTCGAAAGTGGATAGATCAGGTGCTTACATGGCCAGGTATATCGCAAAGAATGTCGTCGCTGCAGATCTCGCTGATAAATGTGAAGTTCAATTGAGTTACGCAATCGGTGTTCCAGAGCCCACAAGTATATTGATAAATACCTATGGGACCCATAAGATATCTGAAAGGGAGATCGAACGTATCGTTAGGGAGAAGTTTCCGCTGAAGCCCGCATCTATAATAGAGCATCTTGATCTATTGAATCCGATATATGAGCAAACATCTGCCTATGGACACTTCGGTAGAGAAGAAGAAGGTTTCACCTGGGAGAAAACAGACATGGCAAAAGATCTGTAAAAAGGTATTAATGGTAAGGGTTTTTGGAAATTTTTTTTATCTTATCTTATGAGAGCAGTCCTGCCTTGCTCAGTTCTTCTTTTATATGCTCGACTCCTTCCTGTAATTGTTCTTCGTTTTTACCGCCAGTGCAGACCATCCTGCCTGAACCGAAGAGCAAAAGAACGACTGGAGAATCTTGAAGCCTGTAAACGAGGCCGGGGAACTGTTCGGGTTCATATTCTACCCTCTCCAAGCCCAGCGTGATCGCGACTGAGTTGAGATTGAGATCCGTTTTGAGTTCATATGAAGCTACTATATTCTGGATCTCGGCTTTGACCTCATCATCTGTTTTTATGCCGTTCTCGTTCAGTAATCTTTTAACTTTGTCTACACTCTTTTGAGGTTCTTCGAGAGTTACACCGCCTGTACACACCATCTTACCGCTGGAGAACAGCAGTATAGAGGTGTTAGGGTCATCAAGCTTGTAAATCAGTCCCGGAAACTTGTCCGGATCATATTCTGAATCTTCAAGCGCTTCGTGTACTTCCCACAGATCTAGTTCTTCTCCTATAGACGAGGAGGCTACCACATTTTCTATCGTTAGACCTTCCATATATGATCACTCTTTTTATACCAATTAATTGCCCTTATTTAAAGTAAAGGGTCATTTCCTTTAAATATCAAGCACTTAAAACATTATAAAGAGACTTATTAATCTTTCGTTCCTCTATATTTATGCTTCAATATCGTATTTAGACTATTGACTAATTTGAAATTCGACAATTTTATATATTCCTTTTTCATACGCTCCAACAAGATGACCGAATTGAAAGAGAGGATCGCCGGAGAGATAACTATTTCGGAAAAACCAGGAGAGATAATCCGCAAGTGGAGGGAGATGTTCGACGTCTCTCAGACACTTCTAGCTGAAAAGATGGACGTCGCTCCTTCAGTGGTCAGTGATTATGAGAAAGGAAGGAGAAAACCAGGAACTCCGTTAGTAAAAAAGATCGTTGATTCCTTGATAAGGATAGATGAGGAAAGAGGCGGAGACGTAATCGATAGATTCAGCAAACCGGGACAGGAAGGGATCCTGAGCAAGGGAGAGTTCACAGGACCAGTTTCCCTTGATGATATCATTCAAGATATCGATGGGGAAGTGATCTCAAGGACTGGCTGGCCTAAAGATATCTATGGATATACGGTGATAGACAGCCTCAAAGCTATACTTTCTATGAAGTCCTTCGACTATCTGAGTATATACGGCTGGAGTACGGAAAGGATCCTGTTCTTTGATGGTGTAGAACACGGTCGTTCGCCGTTGGTGGCGATACGTTCTACGCCTTTGAGTCCCGCAGCTGTTTGTTACATAAGACCTGGAAACGTTGACCAACTCTCGAAGAAGTTGGCCGATGTCGAAGGTGTACCTCTGATAAAAACTGATTTTGAGACTGATGAATTGATAAAAAAGATGGAGAATCGGTTGTGATAATTAGATGAAGACGAAAGATGATGTTGGGATAAAAGGTTATGCAGGTTACGTACCCAAATACAGGATAAAACCCGAAGAGATCGGTGATTGTTGGGGAGAAGATGGAAAAACGATGGGTAGAGGTTTACGGGTTGAGAGTAAATCCGTGCCATCGCCTGACGAAGACGTCGTCACCATCTCTACCCAAGCAGCGAAATGGGCCATGAAAAGAGCGGGTATAAAAGGTGAAGACCTCGAGGCTATATATGTTGGATCAGAGTCTCATCCATATGCCGTGAAACCCACAGCTACTATCGTCGCAGCTTCTATAGCCGCTTCGCCACACATGACCGCTGCTGATTACGAGTTCGCCTGTAAGGCTGGGACCGCTGCATTTCAGACCTGTATGGGTCTTGTCAGTTCCGGTATGATAGAGAACGGGATGGCTATAGGTGCTGACACCTCTCAAGGCGCACCAGGAGACGCTTTAGAATACACGGCGGCGGCCGGAGGCGCAGCTTACGTTATAGGTTCAGAGGATCTCTTGGCGAAAATAAAAGAAACTGTATCTTATACAACAGATACTCCTGACTTTTGGAGACGAGAAGGAGAAAAATATCCTCAACACGGTGGAAGGTTCACAGGTAAACCAGCCTATTTTAAACATGTTACAAACTGTACAAAGAAGCTCTTAGAGCGAACTGGAAATGAGCCTGACGAATACGATTATGCCGTGTTCCATCAACCCAATGGAAAGTTCCCGGTTAAAGCGGCCAAAAAACTCGGTTTTTCCAAGGATCAGCTGGAACCGGGATTATTAGTGACTCATATAGGAAACACTTATTCTGGCTCCGTTCCACTAGGTCTTGCAGCGACACTTGATCAGGCCGAACCGGGTGATAAGATAATGGTAACTTCCTACGGGTCCGGTGCAGGTTCTGACAGCTTCGATATCGAGGTGACCGAAAATATAACCGATGTTAAGGAGAAAGACGTGCCTACGATCGAAGAAGTCACCTCTAACGAAGAGTTCGTACCGTACTCGGTTTACGCTAAATATAGAGATAAGATAGAAGGAGGTAGATAATTTGAGAGACGTAGCTATCATAGGTGTAGGAGAGACCAAGATCGGAGAGTTGTGGGATAGATCACTCAGAGAGTTAGGGATAGAAGCCGGTCTTAAAGCTATTCAAGACGCCGGTGTCAGAGGTGAAGACGTAGAGAGGATGTATATCGGTAATATGTCCGCTGGAAAATTGATCGATCAAGAACATGTCGCACCTCTCATAGCGGACTATGCAGGTCTGAGTCATATACCTTCAACGAGGATAGAGTCAGGAGGAGCTTCCGGAGGTATGGCACTATCAGAGGCTTATAAAGCCGTTGCTTCCGGTATGAACGACATCGTCGTCGTTGGAGGAGCAGAGAAGATGACAGACGTGGGAGAGGATGAAGCTAAAAAGATATTGTCTTCTACAGCTGATCAGGAATGGGAAACTGTATTCGGTGCGACTTTCGAATCGCTCTATGCGATGATGGCTAGATATCATATGGATAAGTACGGTACGACCAGAGAACAGTTGGCTCAGGTCGCAGTGAAGAACCACTCCAACGCTGCAAAGAATCCTAATGCACAATTCCCACGAGAGACAAACAAAGATTTCGTTATGAAGGCGCCTGTGGTTTCTGATCCTCTAGGGATGTTCGATTGTGCACCATTATCTGATGGAGGAGCTGCAGTAGTACTTTGTCCTGTAGAAAGGGTCGACGAGTTCGAAGGAGAACCGGTCGAGATCGTCAGCATGGGAGAAGGTGGCGATACCATGGCTGTACACGAGAGAGAGGAGATCGGGACCTTGAAAGCGACTCAAAGGGCTGCAGAGATGGCTTATGAGAGAGCGGGTCTCAAACCTGAAGAGATAGATTTTGCGGAAGTCCACGACAACTTTACTATAACAGAGATAATGGCTATCGAGGATCTAGGGTTCTTCGAAAAAGGTGAAGGCGGTAAAGCTACTGAGGAGGGAAAGACTGAATTGAACTCCGAGATATCGATAAATACATCTGGCGGTTTGAAAGCCAAAGGAAGACCTGTCGGCGCGGTAGGTATAAATCAGGCTATCGAGGCAGTTCACCAGTTAAGAGGAGATGCTGGTCAAAGACAGGTCGAAGACGCTGAATACGGGCTTACACATAACATGGGTGGTACAGGAGCAAGTGCAGTCGTACACATATTCGGGAGGTGGTCATAGATGGCGATAGCAAGATTCTGGAGAGAGATAAAGCAGCGATACAAAGGCATAGGTGTCAAATGTGGTAATTGTGGAGAGATTTACTTCCCACCGAGAGACATATGTCCCGAATGCCGTAGAGAGAGCTACAAGAAGATGGATGAATACGAGTTGAACGGTACCGGTGAAGTGATAACTTATACGAGAGTGGAGGACCCACATCCTGAATTTGAAGATCTTTGTCCTTATGTGATGGCTATCGTAGAGATGGACGAAGGAGTTAGATTGACCGGTCACATCGTAGATGTGGATTATGACGATATCGAAGCTGGACTCGAAGTTGAGGCCTCTATGAGAAAACTCGGTGAAGATGGCCCTGAAGGCATGATTTACTACGGCTACAAGTTCTGGCCTATAGATAGTAGACGGGGAGAGTAAAACTCAAAAAACCTTTTTCTTTTTCAGTAAGTTTTAAAGCCCTTTTTTTCTTTTATCTTTTTCATGGATGTGTTTGAGACGATAAAAGAGAGGAGCAGTGTAAGATCCTATGAAGGTAAACCTATAATGAAAGGAGATATAGAGTTGATGGTGGAGGCTGCAAGACTCGCTCCCTCTGCCAAAAATCTGCAGCCCTGGAGATTAGTGATAGTTCAGGATCCTGAGCTGCTAGAGGATCTCGTTCCTGTATTCATGGGTCAAAGTTTTGTCGCGGATGCTGGAGCTCTTGTCGTGGGTCTTGTAGATGGATCGAAATGGTCTAAAGTCGATCTCAGTATCGCGATGGATCATCTTTGTTTGGAGGCAGTCGAATTGGGATACGGGACCTGTTGGTTAGGCGCTTTTAAAAAAGAGGGATTAAAGCAGAAAATTGAGATCCCTGATGATCACGAACCTTTGGTCTGTATGAGCATTGGCGTGCCAGCTACCGAAGAAAGATCACCGACTAAGAAAACGGTGAACGAGCTGGTGGATTGGGTCAGAGTCGAATGA
>CAYNOV010000008.1:0-20283 GCA_964398905.1 uncultured Thermoplasmata archaeon | reverse complement strand
TCGGTTCGGCCATGGTCAAAGTCGAAGACGTTCTTTACACAGGAGACTTCAATCCCTACGGAGGTAAGACGTGCAAAAGAGCCGAGGCATATGACTGCGAGACCCTTATCATAGAATCGACCTACGGACAGAAAAAATACAAACTACCTCCAAAAGAAGAGGTTACTGAAGACCTCATCGCCTGGACCGAACATCAGATCGAAGAAGGACCTGTCATCTTCGGCGCGTACCAGTTCGGCAAGGCGCAGGAACTCATCGCTCTTCTTAACGACATTGGTGAAACTCCTTACACCACTGAAAAGATAGCCGAGATCTCCGACGTTTACAATTCTTATGACCAGGGACTCGAATTCGATCTCTGGGACAAGCCCTCAGGTAACTATACCGCAGTGGTCCCGCCCGGAGAGCTCAAGAAACCTGGGAACATCATAAGAAGAGCTAAAAACCAAGGTGGGAGTGCCGCTTACCTTTCAGGTTGGTGCGCCTTCTTCCCGTTCTACAATTCGATGGAGATAGACGCGCAGTTCCCCTTCTCGGATCACGCTGGCTTCGAAGAACTGCTGGACTTCGTTAAAAGATGCGATCCAGAAAAAGTCTATACGGTACACGGAAGCTCTGAAGAATTCGCAGAGATAATAAGAGAAGAATACGGAATCAAAGCCGAGCCTCTGAGTTGATCTTCTCTAAATTATGATTTAAAAAAGTTATGCGATAATTATTTAAATAGTTAATTTTTGCAGGTTCTGAAGTGAAGAAGATGGTAAGCTCAGAACCTGTTACTTGTGATCACAAGGTCGACAGAGTCGGAGGGAAGCAAAGGCTGAAGATACTATGTGAAAGATGCGATCGAGATTTCGATCCTGTAGACTGCATCTCCGGTATCTTGCGAGCGATGATCGATACCTACGATATCGGTTTCATAGTGATCTCCGATTATACAGAAGAAAGGTTGAGCGATGAACAGATAGATATACTCATCCAGATGAAAGATATCATGGAGGAAATAGAGGGCTTCTCAACTAGAGTTACCGACGGTGAAAACTGCGACGGATGCGATATATTCCCTTCTAAGATATACCCTGATCTCAGAAAAAATTTCGTCAACAACCCGGGCATGGTGTACGAGGAACTGCCGAAAATGAAAAAACTCATCGACGAATCCGAAAGGTGCACGACCTGCGAGGAAGACCTAAGGCACGAATTGGATCATTTGATGGAGGATGCTTTAGATCTCAGGTCTGAAATACTCGCTGAAGGTTTTGGGATAAGGGGTTGATCTAAAATGATCTCAGACGAAGATTTTCAAAAGCTCATCGAGGCAGATCCCAACAGGATGTTAGAAGGTCTGAGGAGGATCTTCGGAAAGACTGAACATCTGAGACCCAGCTTTTCACACACATGGCTAAAACCTCATCCGCCTGATCGAGCTGAACTCGTGACTAGATATGATATAAAGAATACAGAGGTGAGACTTTTCAAACTGAGAGATGAGACCGAAGACCTTTACCATATCTTTCCAAAGGAATACGAGATGAAAAAAGAGAAAGCTCGATTTTTATCAGAGATAAAAAAATCGGTCATAGATAGTTTTTCAGCGGACTCAGAACTAGACGAGCAGAAAAATGTTAAAAATTACATCGAAAAAAAAGGTGAAGAATTCATACAAAAAAGTCTCGAATCTAAAGAGCTTTATTTGGGAGAGACCAGACAGGAAGAACTGAATCAGATAAAAAGACTTTCTCATATACTTGCAAAGTACACCGCAGGATATGGTGTACTAGAAACTGTTCTATCCGACGATAAGGTAGAAGATATCTATGTAGATGCTCCAGTCCAGCGTAATGAAGTCTATGTCGAGATAAATAGTACTGAAGATATAAGGCAGAAGTGTAGAACGAATATCCTTCTTTCCAAAAAAGATATGGACAGTATCCTTTCCCGCTTCAGGATAGAGAGCGGACGACCATTTTCAGAGGCGTTTCCGGTGCTCGAGGCCGATCTATCCGAATACGATACCCGTGTCACAGCAATAGGTGAACCTCTCAGCTCAGACGGAACAGCTTTGGCACTTCGAAGAAGAAGCAAGATGGCCTGGACACTTCCTCGGTTGATTAAGGCTGGAAGTCTGACACCTCTTGCCGCGGGCCTTATTTCATTCCTGATAGACGGGAGGAGTACAATCCTAGTCGGAGGAAGCAGAGGAGCCGGGAAGACCACCCTTTTAGGGGCTATGATGATGGAGTTCCCTCGATCCCAAAGAATACTCACTATAGAAGATACTAAGGAACTTCCAACATCAGAGATGCAGGAGGTCGGCTACAACGTTCAAAGCACGATGATCGGTTCCGGGAACTACAAGAGTGAGATGGGAGCCGACGAAGTGTTGAAAGTGGCGCTACGTCTCGGTGAAAGCGCGATAGTCATGGGGGAAGTAAGAGGTGAAGAAGCGAAGACACTCTACGAGGCTATGCGTGCTGGAACCTCGGGAAGCGCGGTGTTAGGGACGATCCATGGAAACAACGCCCAGGGTATCTACGAAAGGGTCGTACACGATATCGGGATTTCCAGTGAAAGTTTTTCCGCAACAGACATCGTAGTCATAGCCGGTATAATCAGACCAGGAGGAGCTCAGGAGCAGTTGAGAAGGGTCACCCAGATCTCTGAATATTCCGACGATGTTTTCTCCGAGCTGATGTCGTTCGAAGGTGAACTAGAGGCCACAGACCATCTAAAACGAAATTCCAAGAAGATAGGAGAGATAGCTAGATCATGGGGACTCTCTTACAGCGAGGCTGTCGAGAACATTAAGATCAGAGGGAAGATGAGAGAGAGGATGGTGAAAACAGCAGAGGAAAAAGGAAAAGAAGATGTCTTAGGTCCAAAATGGGTAGCCAAATGCAACAGTAAATTCTGGAGTCTTATATCAAGATACGGAGCGGATAAAAGATTTTCAAAGATCGAGAGAGAATGGAACGATTGGTTCGATAAGAGGGTCAGATATGTCTGAATTTTACAAAAAAACTTGCAGTTGGGTCAACGAAAGGATAGGTCCTAACGAAGATGAGATCGAAAAGAAAAGAGAAAAAGATAGACAGGCATATCTCGAGCAAAAAGACGATCTGATAAAGATCGAGCAAGAGCTCAGAGATGCAAAGATCGTAAACGGAAAAGATTCGAAAAAATATCTGAAAATAAAAAATAGATACCAAAAGAAAAAGAAGAAAAAGGAAAAATGCGAAGAGAAGTACAAAAAAGAAGATTTCAAAAAGACAATGAAATTCATCGGGATGGATTTCGAATATGAAGAGGTCTTGACATTTTCAATATTTCTTGGCACCTTAGGTTTTATTTTCGCGCTTATTGCTCTCGTTGTCTCTATTCAGTTTTTTGGTCTTTCTATTTTCGAGATTTTGATCTACGGTATACCTGCGTTGACCATAATACCTTCTATCATTATAACAGTTACAGCTTACTATCCTGATCTTCTAGAAAAAAGGCTTAAAGCCGACTGTATAGGGGAGATCCCAGAGACCATAAACCTCATGACGATGTCGATGAGGATCAATCCTTCACTCCACAGGGCTTTGACTTTTGCGGCTAACAATTCTGAAGAGCCGATCTCTTCAGGTTTGAAAAAAATATCTTGGGACGTTTACATGAAAGAAAAGATCAGTCTAGAGGAATCCTTTTTGGACTTTGCTGTGAAATGGGGAATGTGGAACAAGAACTTGAAGAGCGCTCTTTACTCCGTGAGATCCGCGATGCTAGAGAAAGAAGAAGAAGGTTTCAACAAGGCTCTTGAAAGGGCTAACGAGACCGTTATAGAGGGGACAAAACAGCAAGTTAAGCGTTTCTCCAAATCGCTTCAGACGCCCACGACTGTTCTTTTCGCTATAGGAGTCATATTGCCTATGATAGTGGGTGCGATGCTTCCGATGACAGCCATGGGGGGTATAGATATAGGTTCGATGACCACGGGAACGACTGAACAACGGAGCGGTATGTCTTTAACCAGTATGGTCATACTGATGAATTTGGTGTTTCCTCTCGGTGCATTTCTTTATTCATACCATATTCTAGGGAAAAGACCAGGAACTCAACGACCTGTGAAAATAAAGAAGAAACGGAACAGAAGAAAAAACATGTTGATCTCCGCCATGATTTTAGTGGCGATCGCATTATCTATTTCTCTCTTTCACAATTCTATGGATTTGCTTATGCCAGTCCCCCTTCTATTACTGATCGCTGTACCAACATCGTATTACTGTTTAACGGACTCATATCACGTAAAAAAAGAAAGAGAACGTATCTCAAAATTGGAGAAACAATTTCCCGACGCTCTTTTCCAGTTGGGGAGTAGGATCGCCGAAGGAACTTCCTTGGAAAAAGCTTTGGTTCAAACCTCAGATTCTCTAAAACAAACAGATATAGGAGGATTTTTCGATCAGATATCTTCTTCACTCTTGGTAAATAGATCTTCAATAGAAGATACGCTCTTCGGAGATGAGGGTGTCCTCAAAGATCATCCCTCTAATACGATAAAAACAACCATGAGAACGGTCGTACAAATATCGAAAAAAGATCCAGAAGAAGCAGGGAGGATAATAATGAAGATGGCAAACTACAAGAGAGATCTTCAGGACATGGACAAAGAGCTAAAGAATATGCTTTCCAAGAACGTAGAGATGATGAAAGGTACCGCCGTCATATTCGCGCCTTTCACGATGGGGGTTATCTCATCCCTCTACTTCATGCTGGAGGAAGTTTTCACAAACTTAGGAGGCGTCGAACTCATCTCACCCGTAGCTTTTTCAACGGTTTTAGGAATCTACGTTATTTTGATGGGTACGGTGATAACTTACTTTACCAAAGGTATAGAGAACTCTCTCGATTCGGTAGAATTCAAGTACGCTCTAGGAAAGACCGTTCTGTTCTCTACTAGCGTTTATTCCATATCATTGATAATTGGTAGATCGTTGATTAACATTATATAAAAAACTCTCAAAAGTGAAAGACCAAGAAAGGGTTTTATCCGCTCAAATCTTCTTTTTCGCTTCTTCCACACCGCGGTTTAGTGCTCTGATGTTCATCTCCTTGAATTTGCTGGGCACGCTGTTCTCCACCGAAGTCTCCAAAGAATCACTAGGTACTAGATCTCCCAGCTCATTGAACGCTCCGAGCATGACTATATTGGCGACGATCTTGGCTCCAACATCTTCAGCTATCTCCGTCGCGGGTATCCCGATATAGTCGTGATGAACTTCTTTCACCAGACCAGGATCGATGACTAAAACCGCATCTTCCGCGATATCATCATTGTATTTGTCGTAGGCCTCCTGGGACATAACCATCATGTAATCAGCCTGATATAGACCACAATATCCTATCTCTTCGTCTGAGATCACAACTTCAGAACGGGCGGCACCGCCACGAGCTTCAGGACCATAACTCTGCATCTGGACCGCATTATAATCGTGATAAACACTTGCGGCTTTTCCCAGGATGAATCCGGACAACATGATGCCCTGACCGCCTTTTCCGCACAACCGTATATCTTTCCTCATATGTGCACCTCCTCGATCAAATCCTGTAATCGTTCGTTGAGTGATTTCTTCTCCTCCTGATGTAGGACTCCGACCTTTATTTTTTCCTTGAGTTCTTCTTTCTCTTCTTCAGTTCCGTACTGCTCTATCCTCTCGTATTCTTCAGCAAGCATCGTTTTCTCCTCGTACCAATCCCAGAATTCCTCTATCGCGCCCATCCTATTTTGACGAGAATATGCAGTCGTGCAGGGAGACATCATCTCTACGAAACTCATCCCTTTGTTCTGTAAAGCCTGCTGGATAGAATTTATGGGTTGATTGGGTCTTTTCACACCCCATCTCGCGACATAGGTAGCTCCTGCAGAGATAGCCATATCACTCATATCGAATGAAGGTTCGATGTTACCGTAAGGTGCTGTGGTCGCGTAATCCCCTTCTGGTGTAGTAGGCGCAACTTGACCTCCGGTCATCCCGTATATGTAATTGTTGACAGCTATTACTGTCATATCTATATTTCTTCTACAAGCGTGGATGAAGTGATTTCCTCCGATGCCCATACAATCACCGTCACCGGTGAACACAACCACGTTCAGATCTGGATTTGTTATCTTGACGCCGGTAGCGAACGCTAGCGCTCTACCGTGGGTAGTATGGAGTGAATCGACATCTATATAACCGGGCAATCTAGAAGAACAGCCTATACCAGATAAGAAAACCGTATTATCCATATCCAGTCCTTCTTTCTCCATCGCCCATAAAGTATAATCTAGAACGTTACCGATACCGCATCCAGTACAGAATATGTGCGGCATCATGTCGTGTCTCAAGTATTTGTCTCGGATCTCCGCAGCACTTATCATCTCTACTTTTCTTTCTTTCTGTTTCTCACTCATATTCACACCTCCGCTAGTATCTCATCTGGAGAGTGAACTTCCCCGCCGATCTTGTCAGCTAAAGCGACTTCACAGTCTGCATGTTCGACAACCTTATGATATATCTGGCCTAGATTCATCTCTGCCACAACTATCTTGTCGACGGTCTCAGATAACTCTTTTATCTCCTGGATAGGGAAAGGCCACAGTGTCTTTAAACGGAGATAACCCAATTTTTTACCCTGTTCTCTTCCTCTCTTCAATGCACCCATCGCACTTCTACTGGTTATGCCGTATGAAAGTAGGGCCACATCAGCATCGTCTAAGTTCCTCTTCTCCACATCAGTCAACTCCTCCCTGTCGTCCAATATCTTTTCGACCTGCCTCCTGATCAATCTATCGTGATCTTCTTGATCGTCCGTTGCAGGAAATCCCATCTCATCATGAGTGAGACCGGTAACATATGTGTGGTAGCCATCACCGAATACACCGAATTCTGGAACTTTTTCTTTACCATACTCTCCTTTACCGAATGGTATATACTCTTCAGGAGGGACTTTCGGCTGCTTTCTTTCGAATGTTTCTACCTCGTCAGGGATCTCGACCATCTCTCTCATGTGACCTAGGTCGGCGCTCAACATCAAGAACACGGGAGTCCTGTATTCTTCCGCTAGATTGAAAGCTCTTATAGTATAATCTAAAGTCTCCTGAATGTTGTTGGGGGAGAGTGTTATAGCCGCAAAATCTCCATGGCTGCCGTACCTGGTCTGCATTATGTCACCCTGGGCACCAAGTGTGGGCTGACCCGTTGAAGGACCAGATCTCTGAACATCAGCAAGAACAAGAGGCGTTTCGCTCATGTGAGCGAAGCCTATATTCTCCTGCATCAAAGATAATCCTGGTCCTGAAGTGGCGGTCATAGCCTTAGCTCCGGCCCAAGAGGATCCGATGACCGAGGCGATACTGCCAAGTTCGTCTTCCATCTGGATGTACTTTCCACCGACTTTTGGCAATAGGTCTGACATCTTTTCCGCTATCTCCGATGCTGGAGTTATCGGATAACCACCGAAAAATCTGCAGCCCGCGAGTAAAGCTCCGTACGCTACAGCGGTATCTCCGTGGATGAATTGAGACTTATCTCCGATGGCCTTTTTAGCCAATTCTAACTCTTCTTCTTTCATCTTTATTACTCCTCTTCTTCATCTTCTTCAACAACTGTGATCGCAAAGTCAGGACAGATCAATTCACATAATCTGCAATCATTGCAGCGATCTTCAACTTCAACAGGGGGATGTATACCCTTTTCGTTAAGCTCTTCCGCAGGCTCTAAGGCATCTCTGGGACAGTACTCTATACATAGATTACATCCCTTGCAGTAATCCTCGTTCAATTCTATCATCTTTCTTACACCTTCTACAATGTCACTTCTACGTCAAGATGACGTTTCAGAACCTCTTCTCCCCTGTATTCTGGCAGGAGTACAGGAGATTTCTTATCGGTCTCGATACCGGCTGAACTTAGCTGATCTTCGTATTTCTGTATATGATCTAAAGTCAACTCTCCGAGCGAAGTCTTTTTAGCATGACTTGCGGCGTTGATACCCGCTCTTCTACCAAAGACGTTGTAGTCCAATAGAGAGTTGCCCATCAGCCTATTTTTACCGTGGACACCGCCTTCAACTTCTCCTCCTGCAAAGAGTCCTGGAACGGCTGTGGAACCGTCAGCCTTTATTTCGAGGCCGCCGTTCTGATAATGCAAAGTTGGGAAGACCAAGATGGGTTTCTCGGTCATGTCGATACCGAATCTTTCATACAAGCGCACCATGGCCGGAAGATTCTCTTCTATGGTTCCTTCACCTTTCTTTTCTTCTATCAACGGCGAGTCAAGCCAAACGCCTTTCATACCTGTCGGCGTTTTAACGCCGTTGTCTCTACCGTAACATTCTCGTATTATAGAAGCGGCCTCGATATCTCTAGGCTCCAACGGATTGACGAAGAGTTCACCGTCCTTATTAACGGGCTGAGCACCCAAACTGCGTACCTTTTCCGTTACCAATAATCCGACTATCTGGTCGGGATGAGCTGCGCCGGTCGGATGATACTGGACACTGTCCATATCTCTTATAGGAACTCCAGCCCTGTAACCCATTACCAAACCATCGGCCGTAGCTCCGTAATGGTTTGTAGTCGGATAAGACTGTATGTGAAGCCTGCCGAACCCGCCGGTGGCCATCACCGTCGATTTTGCTCTCGCAACGTAATATTCATTGGTCTCAAGGTTCATCAATAGAGCGCCTGCCACCTGACCCTTATCGTCTTTCAATAACTCTACCGCTGGCGTGAACTCCTGAACCGGAATATCTAAATTCCTAGCTTCATCTCTCAGAACTCGCATCAATTCCATGCCTGTGTAATCTCCAGCGGAATGTAATCTATAACGAGAAGTCCCTCCGCCGGGAAGTTCTGTAAAATTACCGTCATCTTCTCTATCATACATCATCCCCAATTCTTCATGCCAATCCAATATCTTTGGGGCATCCATAGTAAGAGCTTTGACAAGTGACTGCTCGTTGGTGAAATGACCGCCGCCTATCGCATCCAAATAATGTCTAACAGGTGAATCGTCGTCTCTATCAGCGACCTGCATACCACCCTGGGCCATCATGCTGTTGGAATCGCCGTGTCTTAACTTAGTAGCGATCAATATATCTTCAGGATTTATCCCCTCCTCGACGGCCCAAAGCGCGGCGACTGTACCTGCGCCTCCACCGCCGATTATCAAAACATCTACGTCGTAATCTATCTGGGTGAGATCTATCTTGGAGGGATCTATCAAACTGTGTGCTTCCAACATCTCCGCGACTTCAGTGGGGGCTTTTCTGCCCTTGCTCGGACCTATCTCTATCTCCTTTTTACCTTCTTCCCTATAATCAGGATGGAAGTTGTTTAGAACTTCATCTGCTTCATCAGGATTCATCCTTTCTGGGGTCTTATCCACTCTCTCTGCTCTGGTCTCTTCTACTTTCTTTATGCTTTCTTCCATATAATCTGGATAACCTTCAGACATCTTTATCCCTCCTCCTTGATATCTCTTTCATCATAACGTTTCTTGAGCGCTTCCTTTTCCATGTTTACCAATTTCTCCATCTCTTCCTCGTAGACTCCTTTTTCTATCTCTTCAACACGTTTAGCCAGCTCATCGCTAGAAGGCTGGTTGTACTTGGCATGTATCCTCCTAGCCATCTGGGCCATGTGATAATGTTTTATATCAGCGGGACATCTTATCGAACATAGACCACATTGAATACAGTCGAAGGACAACTCAGCGGTCCTTTCTACATCTCCTCGAAGTGCAGCCTGCACATAATCCATCACTTCTATGTCTTGGGGGCAAGCTTTCGTACACGTATTGCAGGAAACGCATCTAGCTACTTCAGGATAGTAATCTAGAAGCACATTGTCATGTTCTTCGGGATCCACTTCTTCTATATCATAGTCTTCACGAACAGCTGGCATGAAAGGTAACTGTACGAGGAACATACCGTCCTCGACTGCGGTCTGACAAGCTAAATCCATCCTCAATTTATATTCGTCTTCCGTTCTAAACACCGTAGAACAGGCACCGCAGAAACCTCCTCGGCAGCCGCATCCTCTAGTGAATTTATAACCAGCATATTCTAGCGCTGTCATTATGGTCAATCCTTTCGGTACATTGTACCGTTTGCCCATCACGAAGATCTCGACCATTTCCACTTCTTCATTCTCTTCATCTGGCGTCATATCATCTCACTCCAATATTCCTTTTTCTTTAAGTAAAGTTCTCGGATCTATCTTATGGTTTTTCATCTCGATATCCAATCCAAAAGCTAATGCCATCAACTCGGTAACATAGAACACGGGGATATCGAATCCAGTCGCTCTCTGATGAAAATCCAAATTGAACTGACAGAGAGGACAGGAAAGAACGATGGCTTCAGCACCTTCTTTAGAAGCATTAGAAACTATATCTTCAACTCTTTTCTCCACGATATCAGACCGGTTAACAGTATGATAAGAACCACAGCACTCGGTACGTTTAGGATTTTCTAGGACTTTAACACCTAACAATCCAAGCAGGTCTTCCATAATCTTGGGATCCTCGGTTTCATCTATAGCTACGTTATCCGGTCTGAGAAGCATACATCCATAATACGGGGCAACTACCAAATCTTCCAAAGGATTTGTCACAGCATCCTTTATCTCGTCTTCCAGATCTTGAAGTACGTGGAAAAGGTGATAGACCTCTACACCGCCTTTATAATCTGGATCTTCGTCCAAAAACTCGTTCATCGTTTCCAGATCGTCTTCTTTATCTTTCATCCTGTCGTTGGCCTGTCTCAAAACATTGTAACACATATCACATAAGGTGACGATCTCGTCCTCGCCCTGTTCTTGGGCACAGCACATGGTTCTGATAGGGGCTATCTGATGCATTATGTCGTCTTCAGCCAAAGACTGTACCGCTCCGCAGCAGTACCAATCGTCCATCTCGACCAAAGGTTCTCCAAGTCTCTCCATGACTTTCATAGCGCTGGTTTCATAATCACTGGCCTTCGTTTTCAGCGTACATCCCGGATAGTAAAGATGACCTTTCATCATATCACCCAGTCTCCTTTCTGAAGCAGCCCACTACTGCGAGTTGAGGAAGCTCCTCCATATTTTCTATCTCGTCTACATCGACCATATCTACGTTCGTTCTCAACACGACCTGCCTCACAGCTTCCATTATCTTCGCTATATCTATATCTCGTGGACATCTAACACTGCAGGTATAACATGCAGCGCAGATCCACATGGTATTGTGCTCTAAAACCTTATCAACATCACCCAGAATTATGTGCTTGAATACTCTTTCGGGTAGTATCTCCATATCTTCCACAAAGGGACATCCAGCAGAACACGTACCGCACTGTATACAGCTGTTCAAAGATTCACCAGATAACTCCTCTACCTTCTCTTTGAAGTCTATATCACTTCTCAGTTTTTTAAGTTTCATTCATTATCACCCAACCCTTGGGTGAGCTCTTCAAATTTGTTCCCTTTCGAGTCATATATGTTGATCTTCATAGGGGTCTCGCCCATCGCGGAGTGTGTGGCACACGCGAGACAGGGATCATAAGCTCTGAATGATCTCTCAACGCTGTTCAGCATACCTTCCTGGATATCGCCTCCGTCTATGTATTTCTTAGCCGTGTCTCTCACACTCATTGATATGACCGAAGCGTTATGGTTAGTAGCTACGATCAGATTTGCATTTTCAACGAGACCATCCTCAGTAAGATCATAATCATGTATCAGTGTGCCTCTAGCCGCCTCGACTATTCCGACCCCGCTTCCCGGCTCACCCGGCTCGTTCCTTATATTGTCACTTTCAAGGTCCTCATCATGAGCAAGCTCTTCCAACATCTCTGCAGCCTGCATGATCTCTATCACTCTCGCCCAGTGATATGCAAGGGTTGAATGAACAGGATAACCCAAAGTGTCGAACATCTCTTCGAATTCTGCCTGGGCACGTTCTGTTTTCATACCATCTGAAACGTTGATCCTGCCGAGCGTTCCAACACGATATATGCCGGAATCTTTGCCTTCCTCGAGTCCTTTCCATCCAACCTCTTTCAAATATGGGAATTTCATGTAACTCCATGGTTCTTTATGCTCCCTGATAACGTCCATATAATCCATACCAGAAAAAGTATCAAATTCATTACCATCCGGATCGAATATTTTCACAACACCGCCGGTATGACTGAGTTTTCCATCCTCAGTTAGCCCCATGCTGTAAGTGCTCAATTTCTCTTCTTTTATCTCCTCTTCGTATTTAGCTAGGATCTCGTCTTTGAAAAGATCCAAAGTGAAACCAGCAAAATCGACCATGTCGCTGGTCAGTTCTATGAGCTCTTCTCTTTCTTCGCTACTCAGAGATTTGCTGACTCCTCCTGGTATTCCAAAAGCTGGATGTACCGATTTACCGCCTAACATCCTCACGATCTTCTGGCCTTTTCCTCTCTGTTTGATAACTTTCTTTCCTATATCTTCACCGACCTGTTCGATAACCCCTAAGATGTTCCTTGCATCCTTAGGTGCGTCGACACCCAGCAAAAAATCAGGACTGGCGAGATAATAAAAATGTAGTATGTGATCGGCATAGATGTACGCGTTGTAGAAGAGTTCCCTCAATTTTTTGGCGGGTTCCGGTGGCTCTACATCGTATGCATCATCCAAGGCTTTAGTGGCTGCAAGATGATGAGCTTCTGGGCAAACACCACAAACCCTATTCGTTATATTGGGCATATCCTCTGCTCTTCTACCTTCACAAAATTTTTCGAAGCCTTTATATTCTGGAACTTGAAGATATGCATTCTCAACATTGTTTTCTTCATCTAAAAATATCTCTATCTTACCATGACCCTCTAGCCTTGTTATCGGGTCTATGGAGATCTTATTCTCTTCACTCATCTAAATCACCTCTTCTGAACTGCATGATACTTTTCGGCAGACTGAACATGTAAAATGTACCTGTTGGGTCTCTAACACTCTTCATAGCCTCGATCACTTCCTCTTCAGTCTTTCTTTCTTCTCCCTCGATACCTATCACTGAAGCTAGGGCGGAAGACATCCTGCTCCCCTGGTCTTTAACCTCTTTGACAGGACCATTACACCCAACGCATGGATGAGCAACTTCAGGACAAGCTGCTTCACACATCCCTGCAGTCGCTGGGCCCATACACAAGACACCTTGATCTAGTATACATTCTTCCGGATCTAGCTCTACTTCTTGAACCGGCTTCAAACCTTCTATCTTTTTCTCTTCCCGCTCCATCGGGCAAACATCGCAGACGCTTTTATCGGATATAAGATCATATTTTCCGACTTCAGTCTCATCGTCCAAAAGAGCTGGAAATGCTTCCTCCAATTGATTTGGTAATGGAGGACAGCCGGGAAGATAATAATCAACGTCGATTATCTCTTCTAAAGGCACTATATGTTCCAACAACTCAGGTAGTTCTAATTCGCCTTCTTCGACTTCGCTCAATCTTTGAGGTAAAGGTCCATCATCTGTAGTCTTAGTGGTGTAGCCTCTGTCGAGGAGTTCTTCCTTACTGCTCAAATTTCCTAGACCGAAAAGACCTCCGTTCACAGAACAAGAACCGTAAGCAACAACTTCTTTCGCTTTTTCTCTTAAAAGCTCGGCCATCTCTTTGTTCTCTTCAAGGCGGATCGAACCGTTTATGAACATGATGTCTATCTCATCCTCATCAAATTCGTTCACATCATCATATTTTATGTCCATAGCGACTGGCCAGAAAACAATATCAGCCTGATCGACGACATCTAATATCATCTCATCTATGTCTAGAACGCTGACTTGACAGCCACCGCAGGCTCCGCACCAGTAGAAACCTATCTTCTTCTTTTCACTCATCTTTGTCACCTCTTGCATCAGTTCCGTTCAATCGAAGCGGTCCTAGCTCCCTTATCTCTTCCGTGATCTCCTTCATCAATTTAGCGAACTTGCCGCCTTCTGCAGAAGAGACCCATTCCAATCTCAGCCTTCGAGGATCTATACCGAAATCCTCCATCATCTTTTTCATAAGGTTGGCTTTTCTCATGGTCTTGTAATTACCATCTATATAATGACAGTCACCGGGATGACATCCAGCTATAAGAACAGCGTCAGCCCCCTCGTGGAAGGATTCAAACACATGTTCCGGAGAAACCCTTGATGAACACATCACTTTGATGTTCAGAGCGTTCGAAGGATATTGTTCTCTACTCACTCCTGCTAGATCAGCACCGGCGTAACTGCACCAGTTGCACAAGAAAGCTATTATCTCGGGTTCAAATTCTTCAGAACTCATCAGACCACCTCATCTGTCAAAGCAGATCGTATCATTGCGGATATCTGGTCATCGTCAAATCCTTTTTGAGTTATCGCGTTAGAAGGACAAACACTAGCGCATGAACCGCATCCTTTGCAAAGTACATCGGTGATCTCAGCTATCTCATCTTCCTTATTGAAATCTATAGCACCGTAGGGACAAACAGATATGCACATCTTACAACCGCTGCACCTATCATCGTCTATAGCTGCGATTATGCCAACACTCTTGGTATAACCTTTCATCATCGGCACTTCTGCTTTGGAAGCGGCACCGTCAGCCTGAGAAAGCGTATCTGATATATTCTTGGGATAGTGAGCTCCTCCAGCGAGATAAACACCTTCAGACGGGAACTCGAGCGGTTTCAGCTTGGCGTGAGCTTCCATGAAGAATCCGGACGGATCTGAAGACAATTTCAGCATCTTCTTCAATTCAGACGTACTCGGATCACCTTCTAACTGCATCGCTAGGATCAGATAATCGGAATCTATCTCGATATCTTCATCTAATAGATTGTCATGTACTTTTACGTGTATCTTATCCTCTTCTTCTGAAATTTCGGGTTTTTCTTCACTCGAGTATCTGATGAAGATAACGCCGTCCTTTTCCTGTACGTCAGCGTAGTACTCTTCCTCGTTCTTGCCGAAAACCCGCATGTCTTTATAGAGTATATAAACATTAGAATCCGGATATCTTTCCTTTACCGCTTTCGCGTTTTTGAGCGAATTACCGCAGCCGACCCTGCAGCACCACGGCCTTTCTTCTTCCATCGCACCCACACAATTGATGAACACGACGTTTTCGGGTTCATCCAAGGAATCGTCAACCAATGATTCGTCCAATTCTAACTGAGTCATCACTTTATCGTTATCTTCGTAACCGTAGAAACCTTCGGGATCGATCTCCTGGAAGCCTGTAGTGAGAACTATAGTGTCGCTTTCGATTATTTCACCATTATCCAGTTTGATCTCGTAATTCCCTATATAACCCTCGATATCTTCAACCTCAGTGGAGGTCATCACAGTGATATTTTCCTGCTCATCTATCTGATGAGAGATCTTCCTTGCGAATTCCCGTGCATCGATATCTGAGGGGAACAATGTGTTCAATCTGTTCAGTTTTCCACCTAGTTTGTCTTGTCTTTCAATAAGCGTAACATCTTGACCAGCATCTGCCATACTTAGAGCGGTCTGCATGCCTGCCGGTCCTCCGCCGATGATCACTGTTTTATCTCCCACCTCTATCTCGTGTTCCTGAAGAGCAGCTAACCTCTTAGCCTTTGAAACAGACATCTTTGTGAGGCGTTTTGCTTTCTCGGTTGCTTTCTCGGGCTCCGTGCTATGAACCCAACTGCACTGGTTCCTGATATTGGCCATCTCCAACAGATAGCGATTCAAACCGATCTCCTCTAATGTGTCTTCGAAAAGTTCAGCATGAGTTCTAGGAGAACATGCAGCAACTACGAACCTGTTCAAACCGTGTTCTTCTACAGCCTCTTTCAACTCAGCCTGTGCATCTTCAGAGCATGCGAAAGTTGGATCCGAAACATATTTTACTTCTGGTATATCTTTTACACTTTCAGCAACACTATCTATATCGAGATAATTCGCTATGTTCTTACCACAATGACAGATGAATACTCCAATCCTAGGCTCCTCTTCGGTGATGTCTCTCTCTTCAGGTTTCTCCGGTTTCCCTTTACGTTCTCTATCTTTTAAAGTCTCAAGAGCTCTCGCTGCCGCACCGCTGGCTTGAGCTACACTATCCGGTATATCTTTTGGCGACTGTGAACATCCCGCGAGATAGATACCTTCTCTGGTGGACTGCATCGGTGCTGTCAAAATGTCTTTAGATTCAAAGAATCCGTTTTCATCGACGTCTATACCCAATATATCGGCGAGTTCTTCATTACCTTCAGACGGAACTATAGCGGAAGAAAGCACCACCATATCTACCTTGTTGGTCTTCACTTCTCCCTTCTCCGTGTCTTCATATTCTATAGCGAGTTTTCCATCTTCGGTTTTATAGACTCTAGAAGGCCTACCTCTTCTGTAATCGACGCCTTTTTCCTTCGCCTTGTCATAATACTGCTGGAAGTCTTTACCATAAGCCCTTAGATCCATATAATGTACGTAAGCATCTATATCCGGATTATCTCCGATGGTGATAGAAGCTTCTTTCGTAGCATACATACAGCAAACTCTAGAACAATAAGGCATGCCCTTCTGTTTACATCTTGAACCTACACATTGTATCCATGCAACTTTTTCCGGCTCTTCACCATCTGAAGGTTTCAATACTTTTCCTTCAGTAGGTCCAGAAGAAGAAAGCAATCTTTCATATTCCAAAGCAGTGACCACATCATCGTATTGATCATACCCATACTCTTCCCGCCACTCGTCAGGCTCCATCATCTCGAAGCCTGTAGCGAGTATTATACTGCCGACATCGAGTTTGATCTGTTCTGATCTTTCTAAAAATTGTATAGCTTCGGCATCGCAGACTCTCTCACAGGCTCCACAACCTACGCAGTTTTCATAATCTATAGTGTAAGAAAGCGGAACGGACTGTGGATATTCCACGTATATGGCTTTCCTGGTAGAGAGTTCCTCGTCGAATTCGTTAGGAACTTCGACTGGACAAACATCTGAACAATCACCACATCCAGTACATTCGTCGGGATCAACATATTTTGTTCTTCTCCAAACGTCGACATTAAAACCACCGGCGCTTCCGCTCAGACCTTTCACTTCAGAATATGTCAAAAGCTCTATATTTTCATGCCTGCTGGTCTCGACCATCTTTGGCGCTGATATGCAGATCGAACAATCATTTGTTGGGAACGTCTTATCCAACTTTACCATGTTACCTCCGATGCTGGGCTTCCTGTCAACTATAACGACTTCATAGCCCTTCTCAGCAAGGTCCAATGCAGATTGAACACCTGAGATGCCTCCTCCGATTACCAAAACATCTTTCTTCATCTCTTTCATGTTGATTACCTTCAGTTTTTGTGTATTATTTAATCTCTCTATCATCTAAAAAAAATGCTTTAAAAAAATTCAAAAAACCTTCATCTTTCCATATATAGTATATCAAATTATGTCCTATATGGATGATAGAGGTCATTAATTAGAGGATGAGGCCGGTAGGATTATTTAAAAATTTCTATCCGATTTGGAATTTCTAACGATAAAAATGATGATGTTATCCGTTTAGAGGGATGTAAACAACGCGACTTCTACAAAGCGAAAGTTTGATAATATATATGTCCAATATAAATGCGATATCATGACCAACATAAAAATCACCGCAGGAGATGTTGAATTGAAAGGTGAATTAAAGAACACTGAGTGTGCCAATAAGATACAAAAAAATCTTCCTTTCGAATCGAAATTTCAAACGTGGGGTGATGAATTCTATTTTTCGATAGGTTTAGAGATGGGCTTGGACGAGACTGCAAAACAAGAAGTCGAAGTCGGTACTATAGGATACTGGCCGAGCGGTACCGCTCTAGCGATATTTTTTGGACCCACACCCGCCTCAACAGGAGAAAAGCCAGTGGCTGCAAGCGACGTTAATGTAGTAGGAACGGTAAAGGATGCTGAAAGATTGAAAGATGCAAAAAATGCAGAAAGTATCAGGATAGAGAGTATTTGAATTGCTTTTGATCTCCTATAGTCCATCTCAAACCCATAAAAATAATAATGACCCTTATCAATCACGCAACATGTCCCAAGAGGAAGAACCAAAGAAAGAAGACATAAAATTGATGAAAAAGTTCATAGCGGACAAAGTCGAAAAAACTGGTACAAATGGAGTAGTTTTAGGCATCAGTGGAGGCTTGGATTCTACCACAGTCCTCAAGCTTTCTATAGATTCTCTAGGAAAGGAGAAAGTCCACGGTGTAATCATGCCTGAAAGTGCGAGTCCCGAAGAGGACATGAGAGACGCTAGATGGATAGCTGAAAAATGGGACATCGAATATGATGAATATGACATCGATCCCATCCTAGCGTGTTTTCCCGCCGATGCAGAAGAAAGATTACCATATGCAAACCTAAAAAGCAGGGTTAGAGGCTCTATCGAATACTACGTGGCAAATGTGGAAAATAAACTCGTTATCGGTACGAGCAACAAGAGTGAATTATTGTTGGGATACACTACCAAATACGGAGATAGTGCAGTCGACTTTTTACCTATAGGTGATGTTTACAAGTCAGACGTTAAAAAATTAGCAAAAAAAATCGACGTGCCAGAACGTTTCATCGAGAAGGTACCTAGAGCTGGTCTTTGGGAAGGACAGACAGATGAGGATGAATTGGGACATACGTATAAAGAAATAGACGAAGTTCTGAAGTGTATAGAGGCTCAAGAACCGCTCGAAAAAGTGGCGGAAAAAAACGGTGTCTCAGAAGATACGGTCAGAGATGTAAAAGAGAGGATAGAAAATTCCGTACATAAGAGAAAATTCCCTACCGTTTTGAAACTGAGGAGTAGGACTATCGGTGTAGATTGGAGAGAATTTTCAGATTGAGGAGATGTTATGGAGCTCATATTATTGACCGGGATGCCCGGAGCGGGAAAAGAAGAATTTCTAAAAATCGCAAAGGATAGAGGGTATGAGATCATAAGGATGGGGGACGTAGTCAGAAAACAAGCAGAGATGGTCGAACTTGATGAGGAGATGAATATAGGTGAGTTCGCAGACAAAGAACGTAAAGAGCACCACGAGGGGATATGGGCAGATAGAACTATGTCTAGAATACAGAGTGAAAAAACGATCATAGACGGATTGAGAAGCCCGGAGGAATTGAGTATTTTCAGGTCTGAACTAGAAAAAGACGCTCCGGTTGTCGCCATCCATTCTTCGCCAAAAACGAGATTCAAAAGATTGAAAGATAGAGGTAGAGAAGACGCCCCTCAAAAAAGGAACGAATTTCATGAAAGAGATAAAAGAGAACTGGAATGGGGACTAGGTAAGATAATAGCTAGAGCTGATCACATGATCGTCAACGAAGGAACTCTTTCAGAATTTCATGAAAAAACCAGAGAATTCCTAAAAGATTTCAGTGAAAAATAGATTCAACCTGCTTTTCTATACAAAAGGTTTTTAAAAGAGCCCCTTCAATTATCTCGCGAATATGGCTAAAAGATGGAGTGAAGAAGACGACGACTTAGACCTCGATCTTGACTTCGATCGAGAGGAATACATGAAAAAAGAGATCATCAAAGGTAAATCCACCTTAGTAGCTGTTGGTATCGCTCCATTCTTTTCTTTTGTCAGCATGTATATTTTCAATATAACGATGGATTGGGTGATCAGTCTTATCGTCGGTATGCTCGGGTTGATCCTTCTAAAGCCCATATATGATTGGATAGATATCGATCTCGATAAAATCGGAAAGAAAGGATGGATAAAGAACGGCGGTGTTTACTTCATGACTCTTCTAGCGGTTTGGGTGATCTTGATGAATCCACCCGTTAGTGATTTTGCCGATCCGGAGATCACCGACATAGGTATCGAAATATACCACGAAGGTGAATGGGTAGCCCAAGATGAGATCGAAATAGATGAAGATGAAACTTATAGGATAAGGATCGTTGCCGAGATCACCGATAATGTTGCTGTGGATGAAGAGAGCGTGGAGATAGATTTCGAGCGACAAGGATGGGAAAGTATGAATAGAACAGAAGAAGATCATATCTACCAATTCCAACCAGATGGAGAATTTGAACCTGATACCTTTATGGTCGTGATAAGGGCATATGATGTTAACGGTAACAGAAATACGGTGGAAACGGAATTATCCCTAGAAGCAGATTAAGATGGCTTTACCAAAGTATTTTATAGCTTTTCATTTCTTCTCTACCAGACCTTTATGGCAGACAAAAAAGTATTGAAAGTAAAAGAGGCACCCCAAGAAGATATCGGTAGGAACCGTGCTCG
>CAYNOV010000007.1:0-20493 GCA_964398905.1 uncultured Thermoplasmata archaeon | reverse complement strand
ACACCCATCAAACGATGATACTCCCATTTTGTTAGAGACGACCTACCCAAGATCTTCCTGAACATGACTTCAGTCTTTTCTTGCTTATGATCAGGATATTTTATTTCGTCTAATATAGTTGAAAATGTTTCCATCAATCTTTCTCTTTCACTTTTCTCACTGGGAACTTCGCCTCTTTTAACGACATCTTTTTCGAGTATTTTGAAAATCTCGTAAAGAACGATGCAGACAGCGTGTGAAAGATTAAGGATAGGGTAATCTTCAGAAGCTGGTATCCTCACCAATCTGTCACACTTTTTCAACTCTTCATTGTTCAATCCTTTGTCCTCCCTGCCGAACACCAGTGCTACTTCACCTTCATAGTCAGATACCGAGTCTGCTAGTTCTTCAGGGGTTTCTGCCTTTCTCAAAAATTTTTTCCTTCTCTCGGTGTTTATCCCAGAGGTCCCCACTACGAGATCGAATTTCGCCAATAATTCCTCATAATCCTCGATGATCTCGCTTTTTCCCAGGATCTCTTTTGCATGCATTGCTCTTTTTTCAGCTTCATCATCGATCTGTACTGGATTTACTAAGAACAGTTTATCCACTGAAAAATTCCCCATTAGTCTTGCGACTGCTCCTATATTCCCGGGGGTTTGGGGTTCTACTAAGACGATGGAAAAACTCACCATATCGAATTTTGAACTCCGATACGACCTATATATAATTAAGGAAACAATTCACCATCAAATTTCTCGTTTTCGATCGATGATACGGGTTAAAAATATATGTGTCTATACGATTTAGGTGACGGTGTATCAAAATGGCGGGAGCATGGAATAAAGTTTTGAAAGTCGATTTATCTGAAAAAACTACTGAGATCGAAGATTTAGATGAAGATATAATGAAGAAATATCTCGGAGGTAATGGACTCGGTATCAAATTACTTCAGGAGGAAACAGAAGGGAAAATAGAAGCTTTTTCTGAAGAGAACCCATTGATCTTCGTTCCTGGTGCACTCAACGGAAGTAAGATACCCATGACTGAAAAATGTGGTTTTTATTCAAAATCTCCTCTTACAGGTATCATGGCTGAGGGTATATTCGGTGGGTCATTGGGAGAAGAGGTGAAAAAGGCGGGATTCGACGCGATCGTCATCAAAGGCAAAAGCGAAAAGACCAGTTATCTATCCATCGAAGAAGATGGTATCTCGATCAATGAAGCTACTGAAATCAGCGGTCTTGACACAAAAAAGGCGGAAAAGATATTGAAGAAAAGACATGATGGAAGCGCCGTTGTGATAGGACCTGCAGGGGAGAACTTGGTCAAATATGCAATCATCACAGGAGACGATAGAGAAGTCGGCCGTACAGGTCTAGGAGCTGTGATGGGATGGAAAAACTTGAAAGGTATCGTGGTCAACGGCTGGAAAGAAATAGAATCGGTAGATCCAGAAAGATTGAATGAATTGAAAAGCCAGGCGTTCTCTGAATTCACTCAGGAAGACGGTGAAGGAAAGGAAAGTTTCGACGCTTACAGCTCTCACGGCACGGTAAAATTCGGTGGCATGGCTTCAGAGTTGGGGATATTCCCTACAAGATATTGGGAGAGCGGTTCTTTCGAGGATGCGGATAAACTCAGCAGTTATCATTGGGAAGACGATATAAGCGAAAGTAAAGGCTGTCACAGATGTCCATGCAGGTGCGGTCAGGTCTACAAAGACTTGGTAGATGTGGAATATGAGACCTCTTTCGCTTTAGGTTCAAATCTCGCTTTAGGAGATATCGAAGATGTAGCAAAAGCCAACCTGCTCTGTGACGAATTGGGTATGGACACCATAAGTGCTGGAAACGCTCTTGGTTTCTTGATGAGATTGAGCGAATCAGGAGAGATCGATGAAGATATCGAGTTCGGGGATGGCGAGAAAGTGAGAGAACTGATAAGAAAGACCGCCTATAGAGAAGGTATTGGGGATATCGCAGCTGAAGGAGTGAAAGGGATCGGAGAAGAATTCGGCAGAGAAGAACTAGCCGTTCATGTCAATGGTTTGAGTCCACCGGCTTATGATCCACGCGCGTTGAAAGGAATGGGATTGGGCTTTTACACTTCTACCAGAGGCGCCTGTCATCTAAGATCAGACTGCGATGGTATAGAACTAGGTGGAGGTATGACCACAGATGATAAGGGAAGATGGGTGCATATGGAAAAAGACCGCAGATCATTGGAAGGTAAGCAATACGTTGCCTGGAGAGAGAATTACGTAACACTTCACGACACATTGGGCTCGTGTAAACTGACCGGAAGGGCCGTTTATTCACCCGAAATGATGAGCGAATTCATCGAAGCGCATCTTGGTTTCGATATGACCGCGGAAGAGATCTACAAGACAGGCGAACGGATATACAACCTGGAAAGACTTTACGGGTTGGAGCAGGATCCTGAAATAAAAACAAGACTTCATGTTCCAGAGCAATTCTCGACTCCGAGTCCAGTGAAAGACCTAGATGGAGCCAAGTTTACTAAAGAACAGGTCGAAAAGATGCTCTCTGATTATTATGAGGAGAGGGGATGGGACGAAAAAGGAACTCCAAAAGAAGATAAACTAGATGAACTGGACATCGATATAGGTTGAATGGTTGTTCTTTTAATAAAATCTGATCAGAAGTTCCGAGGCAACCACCACAATATTAAATAATGATTGTCGGATTTACGTATCAAGTGAGACGATGAAAGGAATAGAGAAATTAGTAGATAAGGCAAAAAGGCTCAAAGAAAGGGGATTAAAAGAAAAGGAGATAGCTGATGAGCTCAACGTTTCACCTGATACGGTTACTTGGCTTTTGACTCGTGATATAGAAGAACAAAAACCACCTATGGACGTGAAGATAGGTTGGAGATCTGTTGGAGTCTATGGTAGAAGGATAGCTCTGTTGGGAAGTTTATTTTCTGATATAATAATGGAAGAGATGGAGAGGATGGATACCGACGTTGAGACAATAGTTGGTCTCGCGGTCAATGGTATCCCTGCAGCCGTGATGGTTTCTGATCAATTGGATAGAGAACTAGCTGTTTACAGACCGCCTCAAGAGAACAGAGATCAAGGCGGAGGAACACTAGCTTCCAACTACGCAGGAGTCGAAGGGAAAAACATCGTGATAGTAGATGACGTAGTCAATACTGGAGAGACCATGAAAGGGGCGGTCACAGATCTCGAAGAAGAAGGGGCGAACGTGAAATTGTGTACCGTTACGGTTAACAAAAACGGAAGAGATGATGTACTTGGTGTACCTCTGAGAGCGTTGATCAGAGCTAGATTGATAGGTTGAAGGTTGTAAGATGCATTGGGCGGACGCAGAGATCAGAAATATAGATGCTGATAGACCATTGATAGCTACTGGTGAGGCTCCTTCTGGGCCTATACACCTAGGTCATATAAGGGAGATATTGACAGGCGAAGCTCTCTCTAGAGCTTCCGATGGAGACCTCGTGTTGATAGTGGACTCTTTCGATCCTTTAAGACGTTCTTATCCCTTCTTAGATGATTCGTTTGAAGCTCATATAGGTAAACCTTTGAGCGATATACCTTGTCCTTGTGGTGAACACGATAATTATGCAGAGCATTTCATGGATCCATTCTTGGACTCTCTAGAAGAACTCGGAGCCGAACTCGAAGTTCTATACGCACATGAGATGTACGCTGAAGGAGAATATGAAGAAGCTACTAGGATCATCATAGAGAAAAGGGATGAAGTGGCCGATATAATAGAAGAGGAAACTGGAAGAGAACTCAACGAAGAGGAATGGTTTCCATATAATCCAGTATGTTCCGAATGTGGTATGATCGATAATAACAGAGTATTAGGTTTTGAAGATCCTTACGTTATATATGAATGCGAATGCGGTCATGAAGGGAAAGCTGACATCAGAAGTGACGACGGAAAGTTACCTTGGAGATGTGATTGGCCTGCGAGATGGTGGTTGTTAGGAATAGACTGTGAACCTTTTGGTAAAGATCATTCAGCTTCTGGAGGTTCATGGGATACAGGTAAGCGGATAATAGAGGAGATATTCGAAAGGGAACCACCTCATCCCGTGGTCTACGAATGGATCCAGTTGAAGGGTGAAGGACCGATGTCTTCTTCTACCGGCGTTGCTATAAAAACCGATGATATGTTGAACATGGTTTCTCCTGAAGTTCTCCGCTTTTTGATCATGAACAGCAAGCCTAGAACTCATATAGATTTTGACCCAGGTCTTGGACTTTTAGATTTAGTCGATAGATATGATGAATGTGAGGAAAAGTACTTTGAAGGTGGAGATGAAGAGACGAAGAGGACTTACGAACTCTCTCAAGTCGAAAAGGTCCCCTCCGAGAAACCTCAGCGTATACCTTATAGGCACTTGGTAAATCTTGTACAGATTTACGATGATAAAGAGACGATATGGAACGTCGCACAAAAGACCGGACAGATACATGAAGATAAAAAAGCTGATCACGAACGATTTGAAGAGAGAGCTGAAAAAGTGAAATATTGGATAGAGAATTTTGCTCCAGATATGGTAAAATTTTCACTTTCGAAGGAACTACCCGATATAGAATTGGATGGGGAAGAAAAGGAATTTTTATCCTCTTATGTTGAGGATATAGAAGGCAAAGAATGGGATTCTGAGATACTTCACAACTCAGTCCATCGAACTGCAGAAAAGGTAGATATATCCAAAGGCAAAGCTTTCCGTTCGTTTTACAAGATACTACTGGGGCAGAATAAAGGTCCTCGTCTTGGAAGATTTTTGAGTCAGCTAGACCCGAGTTTTGTTAAAGAAAGGATAGAAGAAGCTACCTGACTTTTAAGACTGAAGGCTTATTATAGCCTCTGCAGGTTCACCATCGGCTTCTTTTAAGGCCTCTTTAGCTTCTTCTTTTGAAACTCCGGCTCTTTCAGCTACCATCTCAATATCTTCATCCGGTATGAGTACTTCGCCTTCCGGTGCTTCTTCCCTCGGTTTTCCTACTATCTGATACATTCTCTGACCTTTCATGTCCATCTCGACAACTTGAGGACTATCGAAGACCAAGTTCTTCTCATCGGTCTCTATTATGACCTTATTTGCGTCGAGCTCGTTGCTTTCGAGCCCCATCTTTTTCATCATACGTTTCATCTGTCTGGAATTTCCTCCACCTGGCATCATGTTATCTTACCTGAACTTTCTACTGCACGAAAGTTATAAAACGATTTCGGAGAGTTTTCTAGACAGGACGAGACTCAAAAAAGATAAATCACTCGAATCAATACTAAATTCGATGACCTATGTTGATTAAAGGACCGGGTTCACCGCTTCTCTGCGATCGGTTAGAGAACAAGCTTGATATGAAGACCGTTGAAGTCGAAAAGAAAGTGTTTCCTGATGGAGAGATCTACGTTAAGCTAGATGGAAACGTGGAAGGCGAGAACTGTACGATAGTTCAAACCACTTATCCCAATGAACATCTGTTGGAACTGTTCATGATCCAGAGCGCATTGAAGGAGAACGGTGCTGAGTCTATCCGAGTTATCGTACCTTACTATGCTTACGGCAGACAGGACCAGATATTCGAAGGGGGGGAAGCTATCAGCGCGAAGGCCTTCGCTAGAAGGATTGGTCTAGATGCTGATGAATTCTTCAGTATAGATCTTCACTCGGAGGGGATAGTAGATTTCTTTGAGATACCGGCCGAGAACATCTCCGCTATGAAAAGATTGGCTGAATATTCTATGGATGAGATCGATCCCGACCTATTGATAGCTCCTGACGAAGGGGCTAAAGAAATGGTGAAAAAAGCTGCTCTTTCTGTAGGTATAGAATGGGATTACTTGGAAAAGACGAGGATTGACGCAAATACCGTAGAGATAAAGCCCAAAAATATAGACGTTGAAGGCAAATCAGCGGTCATACTCGATGATATAATAGCGACGGGAGGCACCATGACCGAGGCGGCAAAACAATTGAAAGATTCTGGAGCAGAAGAAGTTCACGCAGGCTGCACTCATGGACTTCTCGTAGATGATGCCGATAAAAGACTGGGAAGTGCATGTGATTCCGTATTCTGTACAGATACTATAGAAAACAAGAATAGTGAAGTGACAGTAGCGCCACTCCTGATCGACAAAATAATATGAAGAAATTGTTCAGCGGTTGTAAGGGATATCTAGGAATTCAGCAACGTCTCCGATACCTTTTCCGTCTTTAGCGTTGGTCTTTATCAGAGTTCCGTGTGGATTTATTTCTTTGTGGTCCTCTTCTATGATATCTATATCTACATCCATCGCCTCTGCTAGATCGACCTTGTTAAGTACGGTCAAGTCGGCTCTAGAGAATATCAGTGGATGCTTCCTTATCATATCGTCTCCTTCAGTGACAGATACTACAACGACGTCCGCTTCTGTACCTAATGGAAAATCAACAGGACAGATCAGGTTTCCAACGTTCTCTATGAAAAGATAATCTATATCATCCATCTCGATATCTTCAAGTCCATGGCTGACGTAGTGCGCATCTAGATGGCAATCCTTACCCGTATTTATCGCCACAGCCGGCATATCTTTTTGTTTGAATCTTTCGTAATCATCTTTTCCGTTCAAGTCACCAGCCACCGCGCCTACTCTCTCATCCATACCCTCTTTCAATCTTTCTATGAGAGAAGTTTTACCGGAGCCTATCGCTCCTAAAATGTTGAATGCACGAACGTTATTCTCTTCGAACATCTTTCTGTTTTTTTCAGCTATCTTTTCGTTCTCTTCCAGGATGTTCTTTTCCATATCCATATCGGTAGTTTTGTGCATGATGATGTCTCATATGAACAGGGTTATAAAGTTTGTTCCCTCTCCTTGAAGAATTCTTTGATCTCTTGATTTAAATCGTCTACCAATCTCAAGTCCTCCAGGTACTTTTTGAAATGCAATGCTCTTTCGTCCATTATTACGGAGATGCCTAGATCACTTTCACTTCTGACCAATCTTCCAGTGGCTTGTAAGATCTTTCTTACAGTAGGCGCTTTAACCGTATATTCCCAACCCTTGTTGAATTTCATGTCGTAGTAATGCTTCAGCCCTTTTTGCTTCGCAGTGGGTTTGGGATATGGTATACCGACAACTATCGCCATCTCTAACTGTTTTCCTGGAAAGTCCATACCTTCGCTGACTCTTCCACCGATAACTGAAAATAGGACGCCGCCCTGATCTTTGAACTTATTTACCATACCCATCAGTTCGGACTGCTGCATCCCCTGACTTTCTACGAATATATTTCTGTCATTTATATCGAGAGGAGTGATGATTTCATCCATCAGACGATAACTCGGGAAGAAAACGATGGTATTTCTTTCTATATCAGTAAGGATAGAGATCAATTCTCCTCTCAGCTCTTTTTTCATCTTATCCCCTCTCTGCATCTCCTCGTGTCTAGTGGTCACTCTATCGGTGTAAAATGTGGCCTTGTTTTTGGAGGGAAAAGGGCTAGGATAGCTCTTCTTGACGGTATCGTATGAAAGTCCTATCGAATCTCTGTATTCGTCCAAAGGTTCTAGAGTAGCAGATTGATGTATGCTGGAATGACAGGAATTCAATATCGAAGTGACGTTGCTAGGGTCCAGGCAGAAAGCTTCTAAACTTGGATTTTCACCGCCATTCACCAATTTGATGTAATCCTCACTCTCTATCGAAAACCAAAAGGATAAGAAGGACGCCAATGAATTTATGTAGGATCTGGGTAGTTTTTTTTCCTCTCTCCTCCTTTCCTGTACTATTTCGCCCTGCACCCTCAGATCCTTTATTATCCCTTTCAACTGGTTGGTGTTAAGGCCTAAAGAATGCAGTAATTCGGTTCGGACCTCGCTGGGAGGTATCAGACCGTCCTCTTCTATCACGAATTCCCTCACGGTATCGAGTAATATACTCTCGAACAAATCGCAGAATTCCGATATGGTTTGGTCGGTTTGAAGGACTGGATCATTGAACTCTCTACTTTCCTCTTTAGCCCTTTTTAATGTTATTTTGGTGATCTCTGATGAAGACAGGTCTCTAGCGTAATTTGGGAGGTTGTGTGCTTCGTCCACGATGACTATGAGATCTGAAAGCTCTACACCCATCCAATCTTTCAATTGTTTTCTTATGAAAGGCATGAAGAAATAGATGTATGGAGCTGTGACAAGATCTGCATCCGGTATAAGTGCCTTGGTGAGCTCATACGGGCATATATCCTTTTCTCTGCAGTGATCCATGGTCTCATCTACGGTAGGTATTTTCTCTTCGAACCAAGGTCTTACCTCGTTCAGATCGGATTGAAGAAGACCTGCATAATAAGGACAAGCGTCAGGTTCTCTATTTTCGTCGATAGCTCTTCTGACTTCTCTTTTCCTATCGCTGCAGTATTTTGAGAGTTCTTCGGCATCTCCCTCCTTCAATTCCTCATCCTCTTCAGCTAATAAACAGGTGTTGTTTCTGCCCTGGACACCCAGACCGTAATGTTGGCCTATCTCTCGAAGCTCTAGAAGGACTTGTCTCTGCTGGCTGTTGGTCCTGGTCAGATAGAGTATCTTCTTTCCCTCTTTTGCAGCATGTTTCAAGGAAGGTGTTAAAGCACAGACGGTCTTTCCTGATCCCGTTGCGGCCTGATAAACTATCGACTTCCTTTTTTCAAGACAATCTTGTATATTTTCCATTATCTCTTTTTGGTTTTCACGTGCGCTGTATGGAAAGAGCTCGTACATCGAGTGGATAAACATGCTCATGGTCAAAAAACCTATTGTTCCATCCCTAAAAGATAAAACGGAGTTATATCCTATAGCATGAGTATGCTAGTAGATAATGTATTAGAACTTGTAGGTGAAACCCCGACCGTCAAACTTAACGATATCAATCCGAATCCCGACGTCCCGATATACGCAAAATTAGAGAGGGTCAATCCGATGGGCTCTGTCAAAGATAGGATAGCCATCTCGATGATAGAGAAGGCAGAAAAAGAGGGTAAGATCGATGATGATACGGTAATCGTAGAAGCGACTAGCGGAAATACCGGTCTTGGTCTAGCGATGGTCGCCGCAGTAAAAGATTATCATCTTCATCTGACGATGTCTAGAGGTGTTAGTGTTGAAAGGATGAGGATGCTATCAGCCTTGGGTGCAGAGTTAGAATTTACTCCTGAAGAAGAAGGAACTGATGGCGCTATCAGAAGAGCTGAAGAACTTGAAGAAAAGCACGAGAATTTTTGGCGACCTAACCAGTACGACAACCCGGCTAATCCTCAAGCACACTATGAGAACACAGCTGAAGAGATAATAGAGGACGTCGGGGATCTGACTCATTTCGTAGCTGGTATGGGTACTTCGGGTACTTTGATGGGCGTTTCTAAACGGCTTAAAGAATACGATCCCAAAATAAAGATAATCGGAGTCGAACCTACCAAGGATTACAATATCCAGGGTCTTAAAAATATGGAAGAGGATATAGTTCCTGGAATATATGATCCTGAGAGGTTGGATGAAGTGAGAAAAATCGAAGACGAGGACGCGTTCTGCACAGCACGAGAGCTAGCCATCCATGAAGGACTCTTCGTAGGTATGAGCTGTGGAGCCGCGGTATATATTTCTCAGCAGTTAGCCTCAGAGCTGGTTGAGGGTAAGATAGTCACTCTTCTCCCCGACGGCGGAGAAAAATATTTCAGCACTCCACTCTTCGATGTTGAAGAATGCTTGAGATGCATGTATGATGATAAGAGGGATTTCTATCATCCACCAGAGGATAAACAGAGTTATATAGAAGAGATGAAGCAGTTGATGGAGAAAAAATCTATATGAAGACAAGGAATTATCAACTTCATTAGAAGAGGTCAAAACATGACAGAAGATCAGGAAGGATTCACCATCGAGATGGAAAGAGTGGAAGACTACAAATTCAGAGTGGACTTCGATAAGGAATCTATGGGGGAGCTTATCACCGATGAGTCGAAAGCTGTTGGAGGAGACGAATCCGGACCGAATCCTAGCAGGCTTTTGGCAGTTTCTTCTCTGAACTGTTTGATGTCTAGCTTGGTATTCTGCTTGAAGAAGAAAAGAGTAGATATAGACTCACTGAAAGGAAAAGTTATAGGTACTGTTGAAAGGAAGGATGGCCGACTGAGAGTTACTAATTTGGACGTGAAGATAGTACCTGGGATAAGTGAAGACGATGAAGAAAAACTCAAGAAGTGTATCGATATTTTTGAGGACTACTGCGTCGTAACAGAGAGTATAAGGAACGGTATAGAAGTCGATGTAGATGTTGAGGTGTAATCATAACTGAACAGATGAAGTTGGTCGGGGAGATAGAGATGCTCGCCATGAAGATAAAGAACTGCGAGTTATGCAGACTTCACGAAGATAGAAAGAATGCGGTCCCAGGAGAAGGTGATAGAGATCCTGATATGATGTTCGTCGGTGAGGCACCAGGAGAGAACGAAGATATTGAGGGGAAGCCTTTCGTGGGTAGAGCTGGAGACCTTCTTGAAGAACTTCTAGAAGAAGTGGGATTGTCTCGGGAGGATGTGTTCATCACTAACGTAGTAAAATGCAGGCCTCCTGACAATCGAGATCCCAGAAAAGACGAGATAGAGGCATGCAATCCTTACTTGGTAAAGCAGATCGAATGTCTTGATCCAAATGTGATCGTGAGTTTAGGTAATCACGCTACTGAGACCTTGATAGGTGAAAAAGGGATAGGTGAACTTCATGGAAAAGAATTCGAATACGAAGACAGGATACTTATCCCGATGTATCATCCGGCAGCAGGTCTTTACAATCCGAACCTGAAAGAAACGATGTTAGAGGACATGAGATCTCTTCAGAAATACATCTGAATCTCATTGACGACATGTAAGAAAATTTTATTTACCCCTTATCCATAAGTTGATACCCAACGGGCCCATGGCTTAGGTTGGTTATAGCGTCCGGCTGATAACCGGGAGGTCGAGAGTTCAAATCTCTCTGGGCCCACTTCTATTATTTATCAGATCCTCGGTGAGAGACTGTTCTTAGAAATATCATCGAACCCGCGGTTGTCTCTATAGAGATTTATGACTTTTGTCTGACGGATTTTTCGATGATTTTTCGTCAAATTCAAGATATCAATACTCATATCATGATTCTACTTTAGTTTTATTTTAAACTTCTGGATAGGTCATAAACCAAGTTTTTATTGGTATCAATTTACGTTTGATGGTTTTTTATAACGTCATAAAATAGTAGAAAAAATTAAATAGTCTTAAAACTAAGATGAGACGCTATGTCAGACGAAAGAAAAAAGTTGCATAGGTATATAAACTTGATAAACCAACACAAGTTTGACGAATGGGCTAGAGGAGAAAGATCTCTCGCTGACCTGGTCAGAGAACATCATTTCCTCGCCTCTATGTACAAGTCTAAAATAGAAAACGCTATCCACGAACACAGCCCTCATGAGTTCTTAGAGATCTTTGAGGAGGAAAGGCCAGACATCGACTTTGGTGATGAGGAAGAGATCGAAGCAAGGATCCGAGAGGAGATGAAGGAGATCGAGAAGGCGCTCTGAAGTATCCTCTGTAGAAAGATTGATAAACCCCACATACGGTAATCCGGTCCAAGAACGACATATGATCGAAGATATAGATTATCTAGTGTCGGCAGTTATGTACGATCCGTCAGACACCAAGATCAAAAAACTGCTAGTCCACGAGAAGAAGGATCAGTACGGTGTTGGATATCCATACGAGGAAACTAGAAAACACGCGCTCCAGAAGATAGAAGACGGTAGATCCTACTATACTCTTGTTCAAGAGCCTGAATCAGGTTTCGAGTATAATGTAGGCGAGAAGATAAACAAAGTAGAGATCGATTCTAAAAGTTATTTAAGGATCGATGAACGCCGAGAAAAGAAAGACTATCTAGGAGGATTAAAACGTCTTAGAGATCTCCCTTAATGAAGTCTATTCGACCGCAAAAACCATTTTTGAGATCTTTTTTTAAAGAACCTGTCCAAAACTTTATTAAACCACTCATCCGTAGAGATGGATTCGAAGAGTTCATTCAGAGCTAGATATTGATGATAACAAGAGTTGAGGAAGAGAAGGATAAGGATGAAGTCCTTTCTCATATGGAACCTCTCATTGCGGAATGGTTCGATAAGAAGTTCGATTCTCTCACAGAGCCTCAAGGCTATGCTATACCCTTGATCCACGAAGGAGAGAACGTCCTCGTGTCTTCGCCTACAGGTTCTGGTAAAACTCTCACCGCTTTTCTTTCGATAATCAACGAGCTATTCAGACTTGATAAAAAAGACGAGCTAGAAGATAAGATATACTGCGTGTATGTTTCACCTCTTAAAGCTTTAGCTAACGATATCCACAAGAATTTGGAAGAACCTCTACAAGAGATAAAAGATCTTGCAAAAAAGAAAGGCGTGAAGGTCCCAGATATAAAAACGGCTATAAGATCCGGTGACACACCACAAAAGGAAAGAAGGAAGATGGCAGAGGACCCTCCTCATATATACATCACAACTCCAGAAAGTCTAGCTCTCTCCCTTTCTTCTCCTAAGTTCAGAGAAAAATTTAGGGATGTTCAATATTTCATAAACGATGAAATACACGATATAGCTTCATCAAAAAGAGGGGTCTATCTTTCCTTGAACGTGGAGCGGCTCGAAGAACACGTTAATGAAGAGATGACCAGGATCGGTCTCTCCGCAACTCAAGCTCCTATCGACGAGATAGCTAAGTTCCTAGGTGGTTTCAAAAACGGAGAACCTCGAGACGTGAACATCGTAGAAGTTATGGGAGAAAAAAGGCTCGACCTTTCAGTCATCTCACCTGTAGATGATATGACATTACTGCCTTATGAAGTCGTAAATTCCCGGATGTACGACCGCCTCAAGGAGATGATCGAGGAGCATCGTACCACTCTGATCTTTACCAACACTAGGAGCGGTGCGGAGAACGTCGCTTACAAATTGAAAGATAGGGGTATAAAGGACGTCGCAGCTCATCATGGAAGTTTGAGCAAAGAGACACGAATCCAGGTCGAAGACGACTTGAAAGAGGGAAATCTCAAAGCCGCTGTTTCTTCAACATCTCTTGAACTCGGCATAGACGTGGGTTACATCGATCTAGTGGTCCAGGTCAACTCGCCGAAAACAGTAGCTAAAGGATTACAGAGAGTTGGTAGAGCGGGACATACGATAGGAGAGACATCTAAGGGAAGGATGATCGTCTTCGATAAGGACGATCTTCTCGAATGTACCGTTCTCACGCGCAAAGCTTACCAGCACGATATCGACAGGGTTAGCATACCCGAGAACAATCTGGACGTTCTCTCCCAAGGCATAATTGGTATGAGTATAGAGCATCGATGGGATGTCGATCGGGCTTACGAAGTCATAAAAAGAGCTTACTGTTACAAGGACCTTCCTAAAGAAGATTTTATGAATACTTTGGAATATCTTGGAGGAACCCAGTTCAAGAACGTTTACCCAAAGATATGGTATAACAAGGATGAGCATGTTTTCGGGAAAAAGGGCGGCTCCCAGATGCTTTATTACATGAACATAGGGACCATACCTTCCGATTCCAGCTATCAGGTATATTCAGAAAAAGGAGTTCCTCTCGGCAACCTCTCAGAGAAGTTCGTTGAAAGGCTTTCTAACGGAGACGTCTTCGTTTTAGGGAGTCATTCTTACGAGTTCCTCCACACGAAGGGTACGCGTGTGTTTGTAAAGGACGCTTCGGGAAAGAAGCCCACCGTTCCGAGCTGGACTGGAGAGATGCTGCCTAGAAGTTACGATCTCTCAGTCGGTATAGGTGAATTCAGAAGAAAATTGTCAGAGAGGATGGAAGATGAAGACATCATCGATTGGCTGAAGGAAGAGTACAGGATAGATGAAGGTTCAGCCCAGACCATCATGAGCTATTTCGAAGAACAGCTAGGTGTGATAGACGAACTTCCCACAGATGAGAGGATCGTTCTCGAGGGCCATATAGGTCCTGATGGGAACTACAATATGATATTCCACGCCTCTTATGGTAGAAAGACGAATGATACTTTATCAAGGGCTTACGCCTACAAGATATCTGACAAATTCAACTGTAACGCCAACGTTTCCATCACTGATAACAACTTTATGATAACCACTAAGAAAAAGATACCTCTCGATAAGATACCTGGATTGCTTTCTTCTGATGAGATCGAAGGGATTTTAAAGAAGTGCGTCAAAGATACGGAACTCTTCAAACAGAGATTCAGACACTGTGCAACTAGAGCCCTGATGATACTCAGGAATTACAAGGGGAGGGAGATCTCAGTATCTAAACAGAAGATAAGATCCAAAGAGATACTGGAGAGACTGCACCAGATGGATGATTTTCCTATAATAAAGGAGACTTTCAACGAGATACTTCATCAAGTACTCGATCTTGAGAACGCGGAAGAAGTACTCAAAAAGATCGATAGCGGTGATATCGAGATGAGATGTGCCGATTATTCAGAGACTCCTTCTCCTTTTGCTCATGAAGTCCTAATGGCCGGCATTTCCGATGTGGTCATGATGGACGATAAGAGCAGTCTGCTCAGAAAATTCCATCAAAAAGTTCTCGAACAGGTCATCCCCAAGGAAGAGATCGAGAACTTCAAGTTCGATAGAGACGTGGTCGAGAAGCACTTCCTTGATAAAAAACCGGACTTTCATGATAAAGAGGGCATGCTCGAAGTGATAAAGGAACTCCAGCCGGTACATGTTTTCAAAGAAAAGGGCAACAGCGTTTTCTCTAGAACTGATAAACCCTTCGATCAAGTGAAAGGATGGTCAAAAGAACTTCTCAACGATGACAAGATACGATCTATTTGGGTAGGTGAAACCAGATATGTTGTTAGCGAGGATATTGATAGATATATATCTTCTTTAGATCAGGGTGAACAACCTCACGGAAGTTCACCTGTCATCGAAAGCTTGAAGGATGGGCCGAAGACATCTCATGAACTTTATGAGCTTACGGAGCTCAGATTGAAAGAGATAAAGAACATCCTGAGAGACATGGAGCGGAAACGTCTCGTTAATAGAGTGGATATCACTGAAAACGGATACAGGTTCTCTCTCCTGGAAAAGAAGGATAAAAAATTGGAATCTGTTGAAAAAATAATAAAAAATTATCTAGAGTATGAGGCTCCAAGGAGTCTTGAGGAGATAGCTTATGCTTTAGACATCTCGGAAGATATAGCTCTGAAAGCGTTGAATAATCTTGTTGAACAAAATGCAGTCGTATCAGGAAGACTAGTTATGGGAGAAGGAGAGCAGTACATGCTCAACGACGACTATCATGAACTCAGATTTCCAGGTGGCGAGTACATCTCCGATGATAAGACCAAGCGGTACAAGGCTAAAAAACAATTCGACGAAGTGGACTCTATTGAGGAGTATTTTGAGCTATTCATGGAAGCCGGCACCTCCTATGACATATATCAGCGTGTTTCTGATTTTTCACTCGATAAGTGGAAAGAGATGAGAAGCAAGGGTGAGATAGTTGAAGGTAGGTTCGTGAGAGGTCGCGTCAGATACGCGATGAAAGACGATATACCAACCTTCGTGGGTGCTTACCGAAACGAGGAGTTGAGTGAGGAAGAGGAAGATATCCTTGAACTTATCAAGAGCGGTGAAGCGAATACTGTTAGAGAACTAAAGAATTTGAGTGATCTGAAAAACGAGAGAGTTAAAGAGATAATCAAAAAATTGGATACAAATCTCTATGTGGCTAGAGAATATACAGGCCGAGACGGTTGGTCATCTAAAAATTATTACAGAACTATCGACATCGAACCTGTGGATGAAGAAAAGGCGAGAAAAAAGATAATCAAACGATATCTGAAAGGGAACGGTCCAGCTTCATTTTCGAATATAAGGTACTATACTGGATTTCAGAGCCATGAGATCGAAAGTATCGTTTCCCAACTGATCCATGAAAAGAAGATAAAGAAGCTATTGGTCGGATCTTCTCAACAGGAGATGTATATATGGGAAGATGAAGTTGAGGACGTACACAAGGTAAAGGGTGGCGAGTTCGATAAACTGCGGGTTTTGTCGAAAAAGGACCCCTATGCCAGGCCGCTTTGGGCTGATATATACAGACGGTACGGAGATGATTGGGTATATCCTTTGGTGAAGAGAGGCAAGGTGGTAGGCGGTATCGAAAAATGGGAGATGAGCGGCTGTATAGAGGTCAGACATCTCGATCTTGACGACGAATCGATGTTACCGGAGGCTTTGAATTCCTTGGAAGAGATGATGGATTATCATTCTCTGAAAGGTTATGACATAATAAGGATCCAGAATTTTCAGAACACGCCTGTTGAAGACATAGAAGAGGAAACTCTCTCGCTTTTTCAGGAGAACGGCTACGTGATGATACAAGACATGCTCGTCAAAGGAGAAGTCGTCGAAGATGTTTATTCCGAAAGAGAACTGAGATCGTATGTCTTCAAAAGGCAAAGATTGGATGGTGAGCGATATGAGGATCCAGAAGAAGCGATTGAGACCATGAAAGGTGCAAGATCAGATCTGGAATTGAGGTCTCGCTCCGAAGGATTTTACTCGCTCGATTGGTTTCACCGCAGAGGTAAAGTACTCGCGGGGAAGATGATCCCACCTTACAAGATGTATGCTCTTCCAGAACATGTAGGTATTTATAGAAAAGCTAAAGATATTGGACTGACGCCTGCGATGGAGAGCATTTATGATCTGATTGAAAGGAAAGAACCGGTTCCTAAGAGAACGATCTATCATCAATCGCCTTACAGCAGGATCAAGACCAAAGAAGCTCTAGATGAACTGTACGAGGCGTTGTTCATTACCAAAGATGTTGATGGTCGCTACATATCTACTCCTGAATCAGATATCAGTGTCGAAAAGGCAAAAAAAGAAGTCGTCCGTTGGGTTTTCGAGAATTTCGGTGTTTTCACCGCTGAGAAGCTCTCCACCTACTTGGGCTTAGATTACAGCATGCGGGAGATAAGAAAAATACTGTCAGAACTTGTTGATGAAGGGTTCTTAGCTAAAGGATTCTTAGAAAAGGGTAACGATTTAGTCCATTGGATTTTGACTGAAGGGATAAAAGAGCTCCCTGATCTGGATTTCGATGAAAAAGGTGTTATCTCGGTAAAAGACAGGTTGAGTCTTTACTTCAGAGAGGAGATGAAGGAGATATTCGACTTGGGAACAAGTAATATCGTTTATGACGGTCCAAGATTCACTGCAGCTTTTAAAGCAGGTTTTAGATCAAACACATTAGATATCAAAGAATTCGAAGGGGATAAGAAATACCGCAAAGTCATAAAAGATTGGGCCTACGACCATAACATGAGTGTGAAAAGCAGTGACAAAAAGGAGAAGAGGGTTTCTGACTACGAGATAAGAAAGTGGTATGAAAGCACTAGAGGCATATAAGATTTCTAATAGAGTGATGATTTTGGGCCTGGATATGCAGGCCAAAACAGTCATTCATATCTAAAGAAAAATTCTAAATAGTTTTTATAGATTTTCGATCAAGAAAGGATTTTATTTGATCAGGAGGACTTTAGATGAAAGACGTGATGAAAGGATTCCATTTTGAATTGCCGACAGAAATAGAATTTGGTGTTGGAAAGATAGGTATCTTATCGCAAAAGCTTGTAGATAAAAAAATAGAAAAACTGCTTATAATCACCGATAGTGGTATTGAAGATGTGGGTATCCTTGACAAGATAAAATCGGAGCTTGGCGAAATAGAGCACAAGATATATGATGAAGTCGAACCCAATCCCAAGGATTTCCATGTTGAAGAAGGGGCAGAGATAGCTAGAGAATTTGATCCCGATGGGATATTGGCCGTTGGAGGAGGGAGTCCTATCGATTGTGCTAAAGGGATAGGAGCTTTACTGACTGGAAAAAGTGATGAAATCAAAGGATATTATGGGAAAGAGACGGTAAAAGAACAGATCTTACCTTTTCTGGCGATCCCTACAACCGCCGGAACTGGAAGTGAAGTGACTTTCTCCTCCGTTATCACTGATAGCAGCTCTAATACCAAGAAAAGTATAAGGAGTTCTTACATCGCACCAGATCTGACCATCCTTGACCCACAACTCACAAAAAGTTTACCAAAACATCTTACCGCTTATTCAGGGATGGATGCGTTCACACATGCACTTGAAGCTTACACTGCAAAGACCGCTACAGCTTTAACGAACGCTTTCGCATTGAATTCTATGGATCTCATCTTGAATAATATCGAAAAGGCTTTTCGAAAACCAACAGATATTGGGTCTCGATCCTCGATGTTATTGGGTAGTACTATAGCTGGGATCGCATTCAATCATTCTGATGTCGCATCTGTCCACTGCATGGCGGAATCCTTGGGAGGAAAATACGACGCCCCACACGGACTCTGCAATTCGATCATCCTTCCATATGTTATGGAATACAATATTGAATCCTGTCTAGAAAAATATGCTAGAGTAGCAGAGATCATGGGATTTGGATACGGAACTGTTGAACAGGGCGCTATTAAGGCCGTAGAAGGTATTAAAGACCTCAATCAAAAGCTGAATATCCCTTCGATCGATGAGATAGGATTCAGAGAAAAAGATATCGAAGAACTCGCTGAGATGTCTGTTAAAAATCTCTCAAATGAGAGCAATCCGAGAGAGATGAAGAAAAAGGATTATATCGAACTTTTCAGATCAATGTTGTGATCTGATGAGGATTTAGGTTTTAGTCTTCTTCAAATAGAGCAAGATACTCAGAATATCCTTCTTCCTCAAGCTTTTCTTTAGGGATGAATCTCAATGCTGCGGAATTCATACAGTAACGCTTCCCTGTAGGCGGTGGGCCGTCATCGAACAGATGACCTAGATGAGAACCGGCGTGTTTGCTCTTCACTTCAGTTCTGGTATCTAATCCGCTCTCTTTTTGTGTCACTATGTTGTTCGGTTCAAGCGGCTTGCTAAAACTCGGCCAACCGGAACCCGATTTGAATTTATCTTTCGAGCTAAAGAGCACTTCACCGGAAACGATATCGACGTATATCCCTTCATCCTCATTATCCCAGTATTCATTTTGGAAAGCTGGCTCAGTCCCTTTCTTTTGAGTAACCTCATATTGTTTTTTAGTCAGTCTTTTCTTAAGTTCCTTATCCGACGGTTTTTCGTAAGATTTTTCCTCATTCATTTCAGACTGCATGCTCCTACACCTCCTGCGTTTTTCCATTTTTTGAACAACATATCTATGCCTTCTTCTGATAGTCCTAATCCCTCAAGATCAGACTTAGAAGTTAATTTACCATGGCCTGAAACGTAACCGTTAGCTCGGGTCACAGCTGTAGAATCGATAAAGTCTTTCAAATCAGGATAGATATTTCTGTAGGCTTTATACAGCTTTTTTTGTTTGCTGAGATGATATTTCTGATGGTATCCTTCGGCGAGATAGAATTTTGAAAAAGGTCTTATCTCAGTTTGGATATGGCCTGAGGTCTGTTCCTGTTTTTCTTCTTTACTTTTTTTAGCTATGTTTTCTTGTTCCTCGTTGTGGAAAAAGATGATCGACATGTACTGCGTACTTTTAGGATGTACATAATCATGATTCTCCCAGAAAACGTCTATCAGTTCCTCATAACTCACTTTTTTTGGATCAAATTTCATCTGAACCGTTTCTGTATGATCGCCTAACCTATGATAGGTCGGATTATCTTTATTTCCTCCAGCATACCCTACTTTTGTACTTATCACGCCTGGAACAGCCCCATAAAGAGAATCGGGACCCCAAAAACACCCCATCGAGAAAGTAGCAGTTTTCGCCTCTTCTGGTTCATCGTTATCGATAGATGGTTTATTACCACTGATCAATTCATCTACAGATTTCCCTCTTCCGAATATACTAAGCAGTGTTGCAATATTGACTGTAAATTTTTTAACATTAATCATCCTATCTCCCGAAACAAAATATCCTTCTCTTCACCATTAAACCTTTCTATGGATGATAAAATGGATTTTGAGTGTTATCGACGAGATAGCTTTCGAGCTTAGTTTTATACGGTAGCTCCACCTATTATGGCACCTAGTATCAAAAGCAAGGATTGCAGAACAACGACTATGAAGACAACTCCTGCGACAAGGGCACCTATCACTGGGATCCATGCTAAAGCAACGAAGACTATAACCGCCAATATCAACGCTGGTAGTATAGCCGCGATTATACCGTTCTTGATACTTCCCGCCTTACGTCCTCCGACGAATCCAGCTATCAGAGGGCCTAAGATCGGGAGCCAGAACAGTAATATCGATATGATGATCATCAAGACAAAGCCCCATAGAATACTACCTTTTTTCTCCGCCATGGTTTCGCCTTCTTATATCAGATATTTGTTATTATAATAGAGGTATCGTATATTAAGGTTACGATATTTTAGAAAGTTCTATCTAATAACTAATCAGAGATTAGTGGACCC
>CAYNOV010000006.1:14160-20522 GCA_964398905.1 uncultured Thermoplasmata archaeon | reverse complement strand
GTCTACTGTAGAAAAAGATGCGGGGGATCACATAAAAAAATCTCTGAGATATATAAAGATGTTTTGAGTGAGAAAATGGAATTCAAATGTGAAAAGTCTGATTTTGACGAGAACTGCTCGACATATCTGATATCAACGATTAACGAAGTCTTGAAAAATGGAGAATTGATCGTATATCCAACTGAAACCCTTTATGGGCTTGGTATCGATCCTTTCAGAGAAGGTGCGTTAGACAAGATAAGAAATGTTAAAGAAGCTCCTCCTGACAAGAAGATATCTATTGCATACTATAGTCTCGAACACGCATCCGAATTTTTAGACATACCCGATCTAGCCTGGGAACTCGGTGAACATTTTTTACCAGGACCTCTGACAATAGTGATCGATACTCCAGAAGGAACAGAAGGTATCAGAGTTCCAGATCATCCTCTGGCCCAGGCGATAATAAAAGATTTTGGTCCTATAACCTCAACTAGCGCAAATATCCACGGAAGACCAGCACCGATGGAAATAAAAACGGCAAAGATTCAACTAGGTGGAAAAGTAAAATTATACATAAACACCGGTAAGTGCAGATATGGTAAGGGTAGTACGGTGGTCAAAGTCGGAGAAGATATCCAGATATTAAGAGAGGGAAATATAAGCAAAGAAGAGATCGGTGATAAGATTGGACTCTAAAGCTATAAAAAATTATATCCAAGCAGGTAAGATAGCTAGAAAGGCCCTAGAAAAAGCTGCAGATCTCTGTGAAGAGGGAGCTAGTTATCTTGAAGTGGCGGAAAAAGCCGAAAACTTCATACTTGAACGGGGTGCAAAACCGGCTTTTCCCACAAATATAAGTGTCAATTCAGTTGGCGCTCATTATACCCCTATCGAGAACGATGAAAAAGTTTTCGAAGAGGGTGATCTCGTCAAGATAGACGTTGGATGTCACGTGAACGGTTACATAGCCGATAATGCTAAAACTGTTGAGATAGGAACTAACCGTCATCGATCATTGATCAAGGCTTCAGAAGAGGCTCTCGACATCGCGATAAAAAGCATAAGACCCGGCGTTAGAACTAGAGATATAGGGAAGAATATAGAAAGGGTGATACAGGATAGAGGATTCAATCCTATCTCCAATCTGACAGGCCACGAATTGAAACAGTACGTTCTTCATACGGGCACTTCAATACCAAACGTGCCAAAAGGATGGAAGAAGATAAAGAAAGGTATGGTCCTAGCTATCGAGCCATTCGCTACGGATGGTCATGGAAGGGTCATAGAGAGCGAAGATGGAGGCATATATAGATTGAAGAAAAGGAGAAATATCGGAGGAGAGGACCTGAATTTTTACGAGTGGATAAAGGAAAATTTCGATGAACTACCTTTCGCTTCAAGATGGTGCAGTAAATATGGGGAAGAATATAAGAACCTGCTCAAAAGACTGAGAAGATTTGGAACTGTTATGAATTATCCCGTTTTATCGGAGAAGAAGAAAGGGTTGATAAGTCAAAGAGAACATACCGTGATCGTTACTTCGAATGGCTGTAAGATCACTACCAAGTTATGAAAATCAGAGTTCCCAAAAATCTCTCAAGATGTCTTTCAATTCATCGATAGTCTTCACCAGTTTTTTCTTAGGCTCATAATCGAAGTCTCCTATTTTCTGGTCAGAGGGGATAGGAACATCTACACCCAAAGTTCCTATAGTTATTGCTTTCCAGCCCTCGATCACTCTTCTTCCATAGCCTGAAAGCATCAGATCGATGTATCCCGCGTCGTTATTGACGGCCATCTCTCTGCTCACTTCTCCTAGATATTTTAGTCCTCTCATATCGAGAGCGAGGTCAGTAAGAGAATCTTCATGGTGAGGATCTGATCCTCCATTTCTTATTACAACATCTGGAGAGAACTGATCTACGACTGGTTTGACGATATTCTCTATCGCATGATGATAATCGGCAATATTCGAATCTCTTGGCATCGGTATATTGATCTTATAACCTTCGCCTTCTTTCTCTCCTATCTCATTTACAAATCCTCGTCCTGGATACATCGTACTTGGATCCTGATGGGTCGAAATGAAGAGCAGTCTTGGATGACTTGAAAAAATATCATATGTGCCGTTACCCTGATGAGCGTCGGTATCAAAAACAACTACGGTTTTTCCCTGATCAAGGAGGTATTGAGCCGCTATAGCCACATCGTTGAAAATACAGAAACCCTCGCCGTAATCGGGTCCAGCATGATGAAGTCCTCCTAGATTTATAGCGAAGTCCACTTCATCCATCATCTTCGCGGCTTCAAGGCTACCACCTACTATCCTTCTAGCTGCATCTGGAGTACCTTTATTTACTGGAGTATCCATAGTCAAAGAACCACCTGTTCTTTCCATCTCCCTGACTTTTTCGATATATCGGCTATCATGGACCATCTGTAATATCTGGTCGTCTGCTGAAGGTGATTCCATCACTTCGATTTCAGAATTCATGCGGTCTTCTTTCTTGACTTCATCCACGAATATCGGAAATCTATTTGGATCGAATGGATGAAATTTTCCAAAGCTGTATTCTCCATACTTTTCATGAAAGAATAAAGGTACTTTATCCATCTTTTTTCCTCCTTTTATTGGCTTCGATATGCGCTCTTCTTATCGGTTCTGGAACCTTATGAGTACAGTAATCCCTCACTATCTCGACAGCCTCTTCGTGCGACACAAGATGACCGGGAGAGACATATATAGGGTTTTTTGCACGATTTCCCTCTAATACTGCATGTCCTACTACTTCCTCATCTTCTCTGATCTTTGATACCCTGTTCTGCCTGTTCACTTTATCGACCACTCGACCGCATAGTTTGCTTTTCGCAACACCTATAGTAGGTATACCACATTCAACTCCAAGATGAGAGGCTAGCCCTGCTCTCTTAGGATGCATCACTCCATTGCCATCTACCAATAAGAGGTCAGGATCCTTTTCCGCTACTCTGAGCACTTCTAACAAACAAGGCAATTCTCGAAAAGCAAGGTAAGTTGGAATATATGGAAAGGTCATCTCACACTTCAATGTGAAATTATCCATCTCCTCGTTTTCATCCCAGATGGAAAGAGCCGCAAAAGCTTTAGGATGTGAATAAGATACATCTAAACCACCAACAGTCGTTATGTTCTGAAACGAATCTACTGTCGAAACTTTACCTTTTAATTTATTCTGAATCTTTCTCAAATCCTTTAAAGGCTGATCGGATTCAAATTCTTCAAACAATACCTGCTCAAAATTTAGAAGTTTTCCACCCTTTACTTTTATGCCTTCCTTTTTTAGAAGTCCTCTCTTTTTTTCCTCTCCTTTACCATAGCCTCCAAGACTTCCATCTGATCTGACGACTCTGTGGCAGGGGATCTCTATCGGGTTTGGATTTTGATTCAGCATGGTTCCTACTGCTCTTGCGGCGATCTTATCTCCAAGTGCCTCCGCAAGGGTTCCATATGTGGCAACCTTACCCTCAGGTATCTGAGACACCAGAGAATAAAAATGTTCTCTGAATCCTTCAACGATCTCTAGACCTTCCATACACTTCGAAGTATCAGAGGTCCCATTAAATTATTTTCGCTTGTAATCCAGAAGGATATTCAATCAGAAGTAAAACTAAATAGATTGTTATCACTGGGAACAAGAAGACAGGAGTTGAGAGATATGATCGAAGAAGAGGACATCGTGATGCTCTGGTCAAGAAATGAAAAACACATTTGTACCGCAGACGGCGAGACAAAAAAGGTGAAGGGGATAGGCATAGTCGACACCGAAAGGATGATCGGTTCCAAATGGGGTACAGAGATCGATCTTGGAAAAAAAAGATATCACCTTTTAGAACCCTCACTTAAAGAAATACCCGATATATTCGATAGAGGAGCTCAAATTGTCCTGCCTAGAATAGGGGGCATAATTTCAACGTACTGTGATCTTTCCAGCGGAAAAAGAGTTGTAGAGGGAGGTGCCGGTTCCGGAGCCCTTACCGCAGTGCTTTCAAAGATGGTACAACCAGATGGAGAAGTGATAACCTACGAATCGCGGGATAAACCGATAAAAATAGCTGAAAGGAACTTGAAGAAACTCGGATTGAATGATATCGTCAAAATCAAAAAGGGTGATGTCACGGAAGACGTCGAAGAAAAGGAGATCGACCTCTTCATGCTAGATATACCTGAACCTTGGGAGGGGATAGATATGGCCCGAAAGGCCCTGCGCAACGGAGGATTCTTCGCCGCTTATATACCGACGGTCAACCAATTGGAGAAAACAGTGATCAGTTTGAAGGAGGAAAACTACATAGATATAAAATCATTTGAAAACATCGAAAGAGATATGGTGGTGAGAGAAGGAGCGACCAGACCTTCATACGATATGTTGGCTCATACAGGATATGTCATCATCGCAAGAAAAATATAAATATTTTTAAAAATATATAGGGAATCATAACACTTATATCTGTTATTTTTAATTCCCAGACGAAAGAGGTGTAATACTATGAAAACAACAATCGGTCAACTGCTACAAGATAAGGCCGAAGAACATCCGGATCAAGAAGCTATTATATTTGAAGATAGGAGAATAACATATGAGGAACTCAATGAAAAAGCGGAAAGATTGGCTAACTTCCTGATGAAAAGAGGGATAGGAAGAGACGATAAAGTTGCCATATATCTACCAAACCTCCCCGAATGGGTGGTCGCTTGGTTCGCGATACCTAAGATAGGAGCCGTAGTTGTTCCTACAGATCCTTGGTACAAAGGCGGAGAGATCGAATACATGTTCAACGATTCTGATACAAGAGCTGTGATCACAACTGAAAAATACGGAAAATACAACTTCCTCGAAGTGCTTGAGGACAAGAAGTCTGAATTAGATAAGGTGGAAACACTGGTGATGATAGACGGTGAGAGTGATGAATTCGAGTCCTTTTCATTCGAAGAAGCCTATGAAAGAGGAAAAGGTTGGAGAGATGATGAAGAGTACCTTGAAAGAAAAGATAATACCGTGCCCGATGATGTGACTTTTATCTTATACACTTCCGGAACTACCGGTAAACCAAAAGGCGTTATGCTCTCCCATTATCAGATAGTAAAAAATGCACACGATCAGGGCGAGATCCTAGATACTAGTCAAGACGACAAGCTTGTCATCCCAGTTCCGTTCACCCACTGCTTCGGCAACGTGATGAGTATAACTCTAATGACAGTTTTTGGTGGAACTATGCTCCCTCTTGTGGCATTCGATCCATACGATGCTTTAGAGTTAGTTGAAGAAGAAGGAGCAACGATGATACACGGCGTGCCAACGATGTTCATCAGACAACTAGAGGTATTAAAAGAAGAGGACTACGATACAAGCACTCTGAGAACCGGTATAATGGCAGGTTCAAGCTGTCCGGTAGAGACCATGAAATCCGTGATAAACGATATGGGATGTAATGTGCTGATAACTTATGGTTTAACCGAAGCTTCGCCTGGAGTGACCATGACAAGATTGGACGATTCAGTAGAAGACAGAGTGGAAACAGTCGGAACAGTGATGCCTGATCAAGAGGTCAAAATAGTTGATGATAGCGGCGAAGAGGTAGAACCAGGTGAGACTGGAGAACTTTTGGTCAAAGGATACAACGTTATGAAAGGATATTACAACAAGCCGGAAGCTACAGAAGAGACAATCGAAGACGGATGGCTGCATTCCGGAGATCTGGCTCAGATGGACGAGAGAGGTTATGTTAAAATAGTCGGTAGGAAGAAAGACATGGTCATCGTCGGTGGACTCAATGTTTATCCGAGAGAGATCGAAGAGTATCTTATAGAACATGAGGAGATCCAGGAGGTTGCAGTAGTCGGCGTCCCAGATGATGAACTCGGAGAAGTTGTCGCTGCGGCAGTAGTTCCCACAGAAGGCTCTGACATAGCAGCGCAGGATGTCGTCGATTTTGTTTACGGAGATATAGCTAGTGCAAAAGTTCCTAGATATGTCAGCATAACAAAAGATCTACCCGTTTCCGGAAGAGGCAAGGTCCAGAAATTCAGATTGAGAGATCAGCTTGAAGAGAAGATAGAAGAAGGCGAACTAGAGAAGGTCGTACCATCTGCGGTCAAAAAATGATAAAAAACCTTTTTTCTCTCTTATAAAAATCCTTTATCTCTTTTATACCTTTGAAGGCAAACCATTTATACGGTACTTTATAATGCTATTTCGATGGAATGTCCAAGATGTACTTCAGAGATGACTGACGGAAGATGTCCTACCTGTGGATATACTGTTGCAACGAAAAGAGATGATGATACGGAGATGATCAGTAAATTAAAGAGTTTAGTTACTACAGTTTCGATAGTCGTTTTC
>CAYNOV010000006.1:0-14060 GCA_964398905.1 uncultured Thermoplasmata archaeon | reverse complement strand
GGGATAGAAGCACCAGAAGAATTCCTTGACCGTCCGATTTGGCAAAGAGTTTTCAGTCTTACACAAGCGGCGGTCTGGGAAGAGTTCGTAACTAGAGTGGCATATATCGGGCTTCCCCTGGTCATCTATGCACTCATAAAAGGCAAAAAGAATACCATGCGATATCTTTTCGGAGGTTTTGGTTTTGAAGAAAAGTACTCCGTTTTGTTAGTGATAATTTCTACCATCATCTTTGCAGTAGCTCACCTTCCGGGATGGAATTGGGATCCATTAAAGGTCATACAGGTAGTTCCCGCCGGCATCTTCTTTGGTTACCTATTCGTTAAAGACGGACTGCATTCTGCTATACTGATCCACTTTGTTTGGGACTATATGTTCGGCGATGTGCCTGGAATGATCTTAGATGTCTCGAATCTTGATAAACTCTTTGCGATAGTTATGCTATTTTGGGCTACAGTCGGTGCGTTTTACACCTATTCCTACATCAAAAAATTCACTAGATGGGTGGACAGAGAGGATGAGGAGAAAAGGGAAATCCCTAAAGAAAAAGAAGAGGTTAAAGCGAAAAAATTGAAAGACCATACCGCTGGGGTAACTATCGGATATTCGTGTCCTAACTGCGGTTATACCAAAGCCGAATATACCCAAAAAGATAAACTCAGATGTAAAAGGTGCGGGACCGAGAGCGATCCAAAATCTCCAAAGACTCAACAGAGCAAGAATCTATTTCAAGGTGGAGGATGGCCTCCTTCGTAGTCTAAATCTAATCAAAAAGGTTTATATCTCTCGGGCATTTGGCCAACTGATAGGATGGCAGAAGAGGTTGAAATTAAGATCGATAGAGATCTCTGCACTGGCTGTGGAATCTGCATAAGATTTTGTCCGAAAGATGTTCTCGGTGAATCAGAAGAACTTAACCAGTACGGTAATCATTTTGCAGAAGTGATAGCTCCAGAAGAATGTATAGTTTGTAGAAGATGCGAGTTATATTGTCCCGATTTTGCCGTAGAGGTGGAAGAAAAATGAAAGAAACCGGAGAGTATTTCATGGAAGGAAACATAGCTTGCGCAGAGGGCGCTCTAAGGGCAGGATGCGGTTTCTACGCAGGTTATCCCATAACTCCTGCTTCAGAAGTGATGAATCACCTATCTAAAGAGCTTCCCAAGGCTGGTGGTAGATTCGTTCAGATGGAGGACGAGATAGCCAGTATCGCATCTATTATAGGAGCATCCTGGACGGGTCAAAAATCGATGACTGCCACATCAGGACCTGGATTTTCTCTCATGCAGGAAAATTTAGGTTATGCTTTGATGACTGAGACTCCCTGCGTGATCGTAAACGTCCAGAGAGCTGGACCCTCAACAGGGCAGGCTACCAAACCCGGTACCGGTGATGTCATGCAGTCTAGATTCGGTAGTCAAGGTGATTACGAGATCATAGCGCTTTCCCCAAATTCAGGCCAAGAGATGTTCGATTTTACTATACGGGCTTTCAACCTTGCCGAGAGATACAGGATTCCTGTCATCCTTCTAGCCGATGCTGGTGTAGGCCACATTAGAGAAAAAGTAAAGATAAGAGATGATTTCGATATCGAAGAGAGAAGAAGACCAGCAGAGGACGAAAAGGAATTTTTCGATACCGATAGAGAAGACCACGTGCCACCGATGCCTGATTTTGGAGATGGAGAGGAGTTGCTGGTGACCGGTTCGACGCATCTAGGAGACGGAACCAGAGACACTTCAACATTCGAAGCCCAGGACAGACTCGTCCGAAGATTGGTATCTAAAATTGAAGATAACCGGAGCGAAATAGAAGACTGGGAGGAGATGCACGTCGAAGACGCAGAACTAGTGGTCGTTTCATACGGCTCTCTGTCGAGACCGGCTAGAGGTGCAGTTAAAAAAGCTAGAGAAGATGGACTTGATGTCGGATTTTTCAGACCAAAAGTTATGTGGCCGAGTCCGGAAAAAAGATTAAGGGAGATAGGAAAAAATTCATCGGTTCTACTTGCGGAGCTCTCACTCAGAGGGTACAGGATGGAGATCGAAAGAGCGGTTCCATCTGAAGACCTACACATATTCGATAGATTAAATTCACTGCCAACGATAGATGAGATCTACGAAAAGATAAAGGAGGTCTTAAAATGATCAAAGCTAAAGATATCAAAGAAAAATACATCAGGAGTCATCCTTCGCCTTTCTGTCCTGGATGTGGCGGCGGGATGGTCTTGAATTCCATGTCTAGAGCGGTCGAGGAAAGCGATATCGACAAAGAAGATATAGTCGCTGTCAGTGGTATCGGTTGTGCAGCTTGGATACCTTCTCCTCACTGGAGAGTTGATACATTACATACTACGCATGGAAGAGCCATCGCTTTTGCGACAGGTGTCAAGATAGGTAACAAAGATCTAGAAGTGATGGTGGTATCAGGAGACGGCGACTGCGCAGGGATCGGAGGAAATCATCTTCTCCACGGAGCGAGGAACAATATAGACCTTAACGTTCTGATGATAAATAACGGACTTTACGCCATGACCGGCGGCCAAGTCGCTCCAACTACAGAACATGGTGAGAAGACACTTACAACCCCTTATGGAAATCCTTCCTCTGATTTTGAAGCCGCAGAAGTGGTGAAAGCCGCAGGAGCGGGACACGTGGCAAGGTGGACGACTTATCACATGAAAGAACTGATAGAAGAAGTGAAGAAAGCTATGGATACCGAGGGGTTCTCCTTCATAGAAGTCCTGACGCAGTGTCCTACAAGAAAAGGAAAAAAGCAGGGTATGGACGGTTTAGAGATGCTTGAATGGTATAGAGATAATACAAGCAAGGATGAGGATTCAGATAAAATATATGTAGGTACGATCTCAGAAGTCGATAGACCTGAGCTCACTGAACAGATATACCGGCAGATAGAAGAAGCCGGAGGTGACCCTAGATGATGAAGATAAGGATCGGCGGATGGGCAGGTCAAGGTACAGTCAGAGCGGGTACGATACTCGGAAAATCTCTATCGATCGAACAAGGATATCACGTTGCCCAACAGAGATCTTACTCTGCTGCGGTAAGGAGTGGTATAGCTTACTCAGATGTTATAGCAGATGAAGAAGAGTTGGACGAGCTTGTCATCGATGTACCGGATTATCTGTTGGTGATGTATCAAGATACTCTAGATGAATGGGAGGATATAGCCAAAAAGTGTAATGTGCTTATAGTCGACAGTTCAAGGGTGAATAGAGTCCCAGAGATATCAGGAAAACTTTACGAGATACCAGCGGGAAAGATAGCGGAAGATATATCAACTTCGAAAGCTGCGAACGTAGTATTACTGGGCGCTCTAGCGGGAGTTTCCGAAAAAATCGACATAGATGCCTTGAAGAAGACCGTCAGCGAAGAATTCCCAGAAAAATACAAAGAGTTGAATATTGAAGCCCTTCAGAAAGGGTTTGAAGAAGTTACGAAACGATGAGTGTATGAGGACCAAAAATCCTTCTATTCTTCTTTTTACTAAATCATCTCTTTTAGAAATCTATTTATTTTTTCCATACTATCTTTCCATTTGGGCATTTCATGATATCTTTTTCCAGCGTTAAAACTCATCATTGACAGGAGTCCTCTATCATCATCCAATCTTTGGATCGCATCTTTCAGATCTTCTGTATCTTCCGGCACTACGTGGAGTCCCTCTTTTCCATCCCTGACTATCTCAGTGGGCCCACCTCTTTTAGTAACTATTGCTGGCATACCAAATCTCAGTCCCTCTACTATGGTCATCCCGAAGCCTTCAAACTTTGAAGGTAAAACCAACAGATGACTCTTTCTATAGTTGTCTATCAGTACATCTTTCTCAACGTAACCTAGTATGTCTATCTGCGAGCTTAGACCTTTTTCTTCCACCATATCCTCTATCTTTTTACTGTACTGTCTGTCAAGATATCTATCTCCGATAATAGTGAGCTTTACGTCTTCTAAATTTTCCATAGATTCAACAAGGATATCTAAACATTTATGAGGTAATAAATTGCCTACAAAAAGGAGTCTGAGTTGATCTTTTTCTAGAGTTTTATTTTTCTCGGAAGAAGAGACTTGATATGCTAGATGATCTTTACCAGGATAGGCATGTATAATATCTTCTAGTTCTACGAGATCTGTCACGGATCCTTTCGTGCTTCTGCTGCTACAGATAGCTCCGTCGAGTGTTTTCAGATATTCTTTTTCGAAGTGTTTATACATCCCTTTTTTCTGTTCTTCCCTCTCAGCAGCGCAGGAAAGATGATGAACTATAGAAATGATAGGTATTTCGGAGTTCAAGTCATCGTTTAGTTTGAACAATGAAGGATGACATAGTTCATCTTGAAGGATTATATCTGGATCGTTATCTTTCAGTTCTTCAAGAATATTTAGTGAAAAATTTTGCTTTATATTTTCGAGATAAGAAAGGTTTTCCAACTTATATGATTTTACATCGTGACCCTTTTTCCTTAAATGATCTATTAATTTTTTATCATAAAGATATCCGCCAGAATAGATATCACCCTTTTCATAGAAGATAAAAGTTATGTCAGTCAAGACCGAACCTCCTCGCGATACGAGGCTTTAGCTTCTTCGTTTTCCCAAAGAACTATCTCTATCGAAGCGATCCTGTCAATATCCTGTTCTTCATGAGTTCTCATCGCTGATAAAAGATCCTCGCAGAAAATCCTAGAAAAATTCTCCAATGTAGGATTCTTCTCTTTGAACTTATCTATCTCGTTCAATACACAGTCTCTATATCTTTCTATCACTCCTTCCACTATATTTTCCAACCTGACTATATCTATCAAAAATCCATTTTCGTTTAACTCATCACCTTGTATCTTGACAGTCAGTCGATAATCGTGGGAGTGAACCTTTTTTTCAGCTTCATCTTCGATAGGTAAGAAATGTTTTGCGAATAATTTTTTTTGTATTGATACGCTGTAAATTCTTGACACCTCCTTTTATCAGATATCATAATGAAACACTATCTGGATACATTTCTCAGGATGTTCATCTATCAATCTGTATGCTCTTTCAGCTTCCGAAAATGGGATCTCATGAGTTATCAAACTTTTTGGTTTTATATCTTCGATCATCTTGATCGCTTGGTCGAGCCTCCGAGATTTTGTCCACCTTCCTGATATATCAGGGTTTATAGAGCTCACCTGACTACTTTTGATCTTCAACCTGTTCCGATGAAACTTTGTGCCTAAATTCAACTCCTGAGCCTGATCTCCATACCAGGAACCTGCAATTATTCTGCCGTTGTATCTGGCGAATTCGACTGCCTTTTCCAGTGACGACAGGTCTCCCGATAGTTCATATAAAAGATCTGCTCCGGCATCATTCAAATCAGTGGACTCGAGCGACCTTATATCATCGACTACGAAGTCGGCTCCCATTTTCCTAGATACTTTTCTTCGAGACTCAAGAGGTTCTATCGTGATCAGATTATCTAGAGGAAAGTTTTGAAGGATCGCAGTGGTCAAAAGTCCGATAACACCTTGGCCGATGACTATCACGTTCTCTCCTATAAGCGGAGCTCCGTCGAGTACTAGATTTACCGCGGTTTCCATGCTGGCTAGGAAAGAGAAATCTTTTGGACTTATATCATCTGGGATCGGTATTATATCCTCGACTGAATGAGTGAATTTGCTTTCGTGTGGTTGAAAACAGAACACTTTATCTCCGATCAACTCTTCGTCGACCCCTTTACCAGTAGAAATCACCTCTCCTATAACAGAATATCCGTATTTTACAGGATAATCAAACCTACCTCGTAATGTCTCGATATCAGTATCTAGCAAAGTGTTTTTTTCTAATCGATCTTTGTAGATGAGTTTTTCCGAACCCGAACTTACGGAAGATAGGATAGAGTCGATCAGGACCTCTCCTTCTTCCGGTTTTCGTAAAGGCTCCTCCTCGATATTCACCTTATCAGGACCGGCAAAATAGAGGGACTTTTTCATCCTTCCCATGAATTTATTATGATCACTTACTTATTTATAGTTTGAGCATGAGTTCTATCTTATTCAAATATCTCATCTTCTTTTTTCTTCAATTCATTCCACGCCTGAAACAGAAGATCTGGTATTTTTTTGTAAGTACCTTTTTTCGTCCCTTTTTTTATCTTTGATATATTTCTATCTATTTTTCCAAGATCCAAATTTTCTTTATCTGACAATTTTGATTTTCTAGACTCGATCTCTTCAAGGTCCCTATCTACTTTTTCATCTATCTTATCTTTCAAAAAATCACAGGTTTCTTCGAGTTTGCCTAATGTTCCCTCAAGATCATTATCCTTTACTGATTCCACTGCCGATTTGATAGTTTGTTTACGCTGTTCATTATCCGTCTTGATACCCAGATAAACAGCAACTTGAATTAGTTCTTTTAGCTCAGAAAGTACCTTCTTCACCTCTTTTTTTATATCGTCGTTTTCGGTTGTTTTACAGTTTTGTCTTGACATCAGTTATTCACTCCTCTAGTTCATGTATCATTACAAACCACTCATAGATCATACTATAGTTCATCAGATCGATCCTTGAAAGGGAAAGGTGAAATATAATTCCATCGAAGTTTCCCGAGATTTATATATGTCCGGACTCAATGACGGAGTATATGAAAGTAAAGATCGAAAATAAAGGAGAGATCGAGGTTCCTGAGGGAAGCAAAGTATCAAACGTTGTAGAAAAACTCGATCATCATCTAGATTCCGTTGTAGTGCTTTCTAAAGGAAAGCCACTTCCTATCGACGAGGAAATAGAAGAAGGTATGCAGCTCAAAATAGTTCCCGTGGTTTCTGGTGGATAGGATTTCTCTTGATAAGTCTAGCGGTTTTCATTATATTCTCGTGGAATTTTGGCATTATCTCGAAAACGATGAGCAGTAGTGCGATCAAAACAACAACCGAAAAGGTCTTGGCTATCTGATTATGAGCTACTTCGAAGGAAAAGATACCCTCAACGGTAAAATATATGACCATCAGATTCCTGAAAAGGTTAGCGATATAGATAGTAGGTATGAGGATCAATAGACTTTTTATCTTTTTATCCGTGTCAGAGGCTGTACTATATACGAACGATCCTCCTACTGCCATGGCCTGAAGACCGGTACAGGCCATTACGATAGTGATATTCACACCATCGATAGGCACATTGATAGATCCTCCTGGATTTGTTTTATAAAACCAGGGGTTTCCAGCATAGTCTATAGCGGCTGCTGAAAATTCATATCCTAAAAGATTTGTCAACCATACTGTCTGGTCTGTAATCATCTGGATCAAATAACCGCTGAGTATAGGTACTCTATCCACACCGAAATAGACCAAAGAAGCTATAGAGACTCCACCGGCGAGAAAACGAAGAACTTCTGGGTCTTGGTCCCACTTTTTAGAAAGATATTCCTGATATGCTAAATATCCAAATGCGGGTAAACCGATGAAAGTGAAGAAAGCGTTAAAATAGTCGTTGATGGCGAGATAAGCAGGAACCTCTCCTATCCAGAACAGTCCAAAGAAAACATAACCTGCTGCTCTGTGTATATGCTTGTTACGTTCCCAGAGATATCCTAATAGAACGAAGATGATGCCGAGCCATAGAAATGTTTCAAAAACCAAATACAAGTTTACCGAACCTCCAAGGGATTACCGCGTTATATACTTCACATCAGAACTACCAATTAAAACTATCGGTTTAACCGGTATGGATATTACCCGTATATTCCATCTCAAGGTTTATAATGTAAGAATCCTCTATCAAAACATGGTGGGCCGATGGATTTAGCTATAAAAAACACGACTCTCATAACGTTTAAAGGAAGCACACCGGGCATCATAAAAGATGGCGCCTTAGGAGTGGAAATGGATAAGATATCCTTCGTCGGTAAGACCCGCGATCTAGCAGAGAATGATTACAACACTGTGATAGATGGATCCAATCATGTTACCATGCCGGGGATGGTGGATGCTCACATCCACTCTGGCTTAGCCCTTTTAAGAGGCACTGCCCAAGACGTTCCCGAGATCGAGTGGATGGATAAAGCACTCGGTCCTATTACAAATAATATGGATAAAGAAGACTTGATAGTGGGTTCAAAATTGGGAATAATGGAAGGATTGAGGTCGGGCACGACTACTTTTGGTGAGTTCACCAGTGGATTGGATGAGTTGATAGAAGAGGTTCATCAACCTTTCGGCGCTAGAGTTGTAGGCGCCGAGACCATCAACGAAGTAGTCGATAGAGACAACGAAATTTACGAGTTGGAAACGTCGTCTTCACAACTGAAGGAAAACGAACGTCTAATTAAAAAATATAGCCCTAACGATCTTATCGATATGATGTATGGGCCACAGGCTTTAGATATGGTGAGTCTGGAAACTTTAAGAAAGATACGGGAAAGAGCAAAAGAAAACGGGAGAGGGATACATATGCATGTGGCTCAGGGAGGTAGAGAAAGAGAACAGATCAAAAAAAGATACGGCTGCTCGACAGTGGAGAAGCTAAAAGAAGAGAACTTTTTGGATAGGAATCTTTTGGCAGCTCACTGTCATGATACCACGGAAGAAGAGAAGGCTACATTGGTAGAGAGCGGAACAAGTATGGTAGGCTGTCCCAGTTCGATAGGCCTGATAGACGGTATGGTTCCACCCATCGATCGATACCTTTCCCTGGGAGGGAACGCATCTCTTGGATCTGATCAGGTCCCTGGTAACGGTGCCCACAACATATTTCGAGAGATGAGAACGATAAGTCTATTGAGTAAATGTGATAAAGAAGATCCAACTGCCCTTCCTGCTTGGGAAACTCTGAAGCTCGGCACGAAAAACGGTGCAGAAGCCCTTGGTTTAGAAAATAAGATAGGAAGTCTCGAGGAGGGGAAAAAAGCAGATATAATCACCGTTGATATGAAAAATGTAAATCTTACTCCTGTTCTTCATAGACCTTTCAGAAACCTTATCCCTAATCTGGTCTATTCTTCAACAGGTATGGAAGTTGACGATGTGATAATCAACGGTAGGAAAGTATTGAGGAACGGGGAATTCGTAGAGATCGACGAAGTTAAGATCAAAAAAGAAGCTAAGAAAAGAGCCGAGATGATTTTAGAAAATTCTGAAGAGGAATGGCGCTCCGCAGATTCAAAGATGGTCGAATACCACAAAAAGGATTTACTGTAAAATTTTCACTCAAGTTTATATATCTTTAACACAATATGGTATGATAGGGGATAAGAATGGTTAGGATTAAGAGAATGAGTACGACTTACTATGTGAGCAAGGAATATCAAGGACCTATCGAAGGTTTACCATTTAAAGATTACATAAAGGACCTTAAGAAATGGGCGAGAAAAAGAAAAGCGAAACCTTATGGGAAACCCACCGCTTTCTATATCAGCGATTTTGACAAATCATCCAACAATAGCTTTAGAGCAGATATTGGGATACCTATCAAGAGGGTCCATAAAGGCGGGAGTGGATACAAGTTAAAATTTTATCCCGATATTCAGGTAGCCACTATGAAGTTCCAAGGCACTCCTGCAGACTATGCTGAAGCTTATAAAGAGATATACGACTTTATCGAAGAAAAAGGTTACAAACCCTTTGGACAGAGGATGGAAAAATTTAAAGGAATACCGAAAGAAAAAAACGGCGTATTAAATATCAAAAGCGTACTCCAGATACCAGTAAGATTACCATATAAAGGATTACAATAGAAAGAAGGTAAAACTTTTTTTCACCTTTCCTTTTCTATCAGATTGTCATCGAATAGTGATTCAAATCTATCTTGATCTAGGACAGGTTTGCCTTCTTTTCCTATTTTCTTCTTCGCAGGTGGTTTTTCCGCGTAACTAGGCATCTGCGATTTTATCCTTTCTTCAAAGGTGGGTTTTTCAGTGTTGCAGTAGAAAAGTCCTATAGGTATCTTCTCGTCTATCTTGGATCTCATTATTGCTTCTGCTTCGTTTTCTACATTTTTCGGATCCCAATCCTCTAATTTCTCTATCCTTTCGTTGAAGAAATCTGATGTATGTATATCATTGTATGTGACGCACGGCTGAAGTATGTCCAAGAAAGCGGCTCCGTCGTGTTCTATACCGGCTATTATCGAGTCTTTCAGATGATCCGAATCCATAGCAAAACTTCTGGCCACGTGTGTGTAACCTGAAACGATAGCTTGTGAAACAGGATCAAGGGAATCCTGTATATTTGGAGTATTGAGAGCTTTGGTCTGTGTTCCCAGATCTAATGTAGGTGAAGCCTGCCCCTTTGTCAATCCATAGACTCTGTTATCGTGCATCATGACTAGAACGTCGATATTTCTTCTTCCGAGGGCTACAAAATGACCTGCACCTATGCCTAAAAGATCACCGTCTCCACCGTTGACCACTACTTCAAGCTCCGGATCGGCCATCTTTATCCCAGAAGCGAATGGGATAGCTCGACCATGGAGTGTATGTACGCCGTTGACATCTATAAAATGCGGCATCTTTCCGGAACATCCTATACCAGAAACAACGACAGTGCTTTCCGGGTCGATATCGAGTTCTGAAAAAGCTCTGTAAACGCTCGATACTATACCAAAATCACCACAACCAGGACACCAATCTATCCAGTTCTCGGTACCATATTTACGGGCCATGGGACAACACCTCCCTATCAGAACCATCGATTATTTTTTTCAATGAATCGATCAATTCATCTCTATAGATCGGACGTCCAGTATATTTTACTATCTCACTCTCTATCTGATAACCGGTTTTCAAACTGATCACTTCAGATATACGTGGAGAGTAACTATGCTCTACAGCGATCACCTTATCTCTTACCTCCAGATGATCCAATACCTCTTTGGAAGGGAATGGTGAGAAAGTCCTGATGTGAAGATAACCGATATCCATATCAAATTCATCTATCACATCTAACGCGATACCTTTGACAGAACCCCAACTGACCATAAGATATTCAGCATCTTGGGGCCCATAATACATCGCTCTTTCATCCATCTCATCATCAGCGATCTCCAACTTTTTCATCCTTTTTTCGTGCATTTTTATCCTGTTCTGCGGATCTTCACTGACGTGACCTGACTCATCGTGTTCACTACCTGTATACCACATCACTTCTTCTCCGAGAAAAGCTCTCTCAGAGATGGGGCCGTCGCCGAACCTCTCATATCCATCGCCTTCGAAAAGTTTCCCTCTATCTATCTCTATCTCCTTAATCTCAGGAATTGGTATGGTCTTGACGAAATTGGCAAGAAACTTATCTAGAAGGTGTATTACTGGCGTTTGGTACCTCTCTGCGAGATTGAAAGCCTTGACCGCGTCTTTGAAAGCCTCTTCATGATCACCTGAGGCTATGACTAAACGGGGAAAGTTCCCGTGTGAAGAGTATAGCGCGTTCATCAGGTCGTCTTGACTTCCTCTAGTTGGTTGGCCTGTGCTGGGACCTCCTCTCTGATAATAAGTGATCACTATAGGGACTTCACAGATGCCTGCCCAGCCGAGACCTTCGACCATCAGATCAAAACCGGGTCCACTGGTCGCGGTCGCGCTCCTAGTACCTGTCAAAGCCGCACCGATACAAGAATTTACAGCGGCTAATTCATCTTCAGTTTGGAATACCAGTACGTTGCTGTTTCCTTCAGAACCTGAGTGCTGTTCTATAAAGAAACTTTCATCAGCGGCGGGAGTTATAGGATAATAGCTTTGAAAGCCTATCCCTCCTACCATCTTGCCCATACCGGTTGCCTCATTACCGTTGACCATCAAAAATCTATCTTCATCCAAACTAGATCCTTCAAGGGATAGAGGAGTACCGTGATCATCTACTACCTTATCGGCAACTCTACTCACCAACGACTTGTTCTGTTCGGCTATCTTTTCTTTTCCAGCGAACTTTCTATCGACTCCTATATCCACCATGGACTTTTCTAGGCCCATGAGTCCAGATACACCACCGATCAATATCGAGCTGACGTATCGTGATGCTTGTGAAGACGATATGTCGTGTTCTTCCTCGAGTTCTTTCAAAATATCTAGATAGTCTAGTTCCACCACTTCGACATCCTTTTCTTCTTCTAGATAGTTCACTAGTGAAGATATATCTCCTTCGATACCTATTTCGTCGAATCGTTTCTCTAATCTTTTTCTCAACGGGGTTTCTATACTTTTAATAGAATCCTGAGTTTTATCTCCGGTCGAGACATCATATATCAGATGACCGCCTTCTTTCAGATCATCGAAATGCGTGAACAAAGTTTCGGCATCCATGCAACCTAATAGATCGATCTTAGATTCGATGGAACGTGGTATTTTTTTGGAGGATATCTCTGCATGCACATAACTGTGTCTTCCTTTTATGTTAGAAAAATACTCTCTATCGGCCAAAAAACCGTGTCCAGAAGAAGCGAAAGCTGCGCTTAGTATCTGGATAGACGTTTCCAACCCGGAGCCCTGAGCTCCGCCCAATATCATGGTAAGTTTCTCATCCATATTATCACTCAATCAGCTGCAGGACTATCTTCCGAGGCGACATCATCAGAAAATCTATCCTCTACAAGTCTTCCTTTCTTGTGTTCTTCCAACTCCTCTAAAGAGAAGATAGGCTCTCCACAAGTTATGCAGTAGATCCAACCCTTTTCCCGTAGTATCTCTTTGAGTCTTTCGATATCGATGTCCTTTTGTCCGGGACACCTTTCTTTTTTGGTTATCAATCTATCTTCGTTGATACAAAATCCTATAAAATCGTATGAATCGTGTTTCACAAAATAATCACATTCTTCACATCCCTTCTCTACCAATATCAGCACCTCTATTTCTAAAGTAAGGGCATCAATGTATATAAATATTCACAAAAGATTGAAAAGTAGATTGATATATTTCACTTTTCATCGTGTTGTTTTTCTTCGTACCAAGGAACTAAAATTACTAAACTTATAACAAATCCCATCATCACTAACAACCACCCTATATCTATCAGAAAGTTGCTTTCGTCCCCCTCGAAATCAACAAGGATTGTCTCTTCAAAACCATCGACTTCCACATGATATTCTCCACTTTTCACAGCAGGAAAAGTGATGGAGATCGTCTCGGTTTCTCCGGACTCTAAAGTTACAGTTTCAGATCGATTGAACGAAACCCTACAGGGAAGATAAACGTAAAATTCAAATCTGTATTCCGATGTTTCGTTGCCAGAATTTTTTACATCTACCATTAATTCAATCTGTTCCCCTTCTCTGGGTTTTTCAGGTTCCATCCTTAAATTGGATACTTCTAGTTCGGGAGTAACCTTGGAAATCTGAAATTCGGCTGTGTGATTAAATTCATCATTTTCTGCTTTGACGATGAAATCTCCTTCGGAAACCTGTTTATTATCAGGATCAGTCTGATTCCAAATAACATATTCAGTATAACCATAAGAGGGAGGAGCGGGCTGCACAATATCAGTCGATGGTTCAAAAACTATCTCACCAGTTTCGACCTTTTGGATGTAAATTTCGAGATCATTTATTATAGGCAAATTATCGGCTGAATTATCATTTTTCACTTCTATAGTGATGTTTTCTCCAGGCCCGTATATTTCTTTTTCAGAACCTAAGTATTCATCTTCTTCTAGAATTCTGAAGTTTGCTGTCAGTGTCTTGTCAGCATCCATGGAAATCGTTATTTCTTGTTCTTCGGATCGTTCTTCAGGTATATCTCCAGACCAGTGAGTAAATCTCCAGCCCCTTTCTGGTATGGCTCTGACAGTGACTTCAACACTTTGAGAAAAATTATGAGATCCGGGGCTAGGATCCGTCGTGCCTCCTTTTGAGGAATACATATAAGTTTCAGCAAAAGGGATTGCAGTATTGATCTCTAACGTGTATTCTTCTTCTAGACTTTCTTCACTTCCCTCAGATCTGATAGAAACAACAGAAAGGCTAGAATTCATCAAACCGAGGATTAATAACATCACAATAGCAAATGTGATGAGCTTTTTCATCCTTTCACTATCCCGTTTAAATTATTATCAAATGCATATATGAATTTTTTTCTCGATAT
>CAYNOV010000005.1:0-21201 GCA_964398905.1 uncultured Thermoplasmata archaeon | reverse complement strand
CGACCGAAAAACTATTTACTGCTATCTTCGCTAAATCCTTCTAGATAGAGGTCGATACAAAATGGTCGATAAAAAAGTTGAACTTTCCCCTGAAATGGAAGAAGAAATTGAGGACTTTTCAACTAAATGGATGAGTGAAAACAAAGTCCCGGGTATGAGCATATCTATAGTAAAAAACGGCGAAAAAATATATTCTAGAGGTTTTGGAGCAAGAGACCTAAAAGAGAATTTACCAGCTACTCCCAAAACGCTCTATGGCATGGCTTCGGTGACCAAATCATTTACAGGTCTTGCGATTTTGAAATTGGTAGAAAGAGGAGAAATCGAACTTAACGATTATATCACAGATTACGTTCCCACAAAGTGGGATAACGATGTTACGATCCATCATCTTTTGACCCACTCTTCCGGGATGCCTTCCTTGGGGGTCAGTGAGGCTTTGATAGACAGGTTGATCCAGATGGATGAAAGAGGATTAGCTCTCAGCGATCTAGAGGACTTTTACACTCATCTGAACAGCGCTAAAGATGAAATAGCATCTGAGCCTGGTGAGGAATTCTTCTATTTCAATTCAGGTTACGCTCTATTAGGACAGATAATAGAAAAAGTGAGCGGAAAGTCGTATCCACAGTTCATAGAGGAAGAGATATTCGAGCCTTTGGATATGAAAAGATCTAGATTCGATTACGATGATGAAGCCGAAGACATAATGACTCCTTACTTCATGGGCGAAGATGGCCCTGAAGAGACGCCCTATCCGCTCAGAGAGATAGGTCATCCAGGAGGAGGACTATTGAGTTCAGCCGACGATCTCGCCAATTATCTCATCATGCAAACGAACAAAGGTGAATTCGATGATGAACAATTGGTTGATAAAGATCTATTGGAAAAAGCTCATGCACCTCATATAAAGAGAGAAACTGGAGACTACGGTTTCGGCTGGGCTGTCAAGGAGTTCGAAGGCGAAAAGTTCGTGGGACACGGTGGATCGATAGCTGTTTCCGGCGGATTTATCGGTTTCGTGGATGAGATAGGTGTTGCTGTCTGTGCCAATACTATCCCAGGCAGTTCATATGAAGAAGTGGCAAAAAGGATCATAAAGACTGTAAAAGGCGAAGATGGAAGCGATCTCACGTATTTCAAGAGGAACGAGAGGATGGACAGATTGACTGGGACCTACAAGTCATATCGTGGTATCAAAGAGATGGAGATAGAGAAAGAATTTGGTCTGCTTAAACTTACGGTAAAAGAGAGACTTGAAAGCACGAAGTTGATCTTGATACCGGAAAAAAAAGATGTAGATGATCTCCGATTCTACTATCTGGACGGAAACGGGGAGAAGAACTCGGTGAGATTTGAAGTGGAAGAAGACGGGGATATCGATCTCTTTATCGGTAGATGGCGATTGCACAAAAAGGATTGAGAAGATACATGAAAAAAATACCAGTTGCGATGACCATAGCCGGTTCAGACTCCTGTGGAGGAGCAGGCATCGAAGCAGATCTGAAGACTTTTGCAGCTTTCGATGTTTACGGGACCGCAGTGATCACTTCGGTCACGGCTCAGAACACAAAAGAGGTAAGAGCCGTTCACGATATTCCTAGCGAGATAGTAGGAGATCAGATCAACGCTGTTTTGGACGATATCGCCGTTGATTCAGTGAAAACAGGCATGCTGAGTAATTCGGATATCATCGAAATTGTAGCGCAAAAAATCGATGAATGGGAACTTCAAGTGGTCGTAGATCCAGTCATGGTCACTAAATCTGGGGACCAGTTGATCGAAGACGAAGCGGTGGAAAAGTACATCAACGAGATGGTGCCACGTTCGTTTATCTTAACGCCTAACATAAGAGAGACAGAAAAACTCACCGATATCAAAGTAGGTTCCATAGAGGACATGAAAGAGGCAGCTAAAAGATTGCAAGAGATGGGCGCTGAAAACATTGTGGTTAAAACTGGCGAAGCAGGTGATAAAGTCGTTGATATCTTTTATGACGGGAAAAACTTTAGAGAGATCTACGGTGAAAAATTCACCTCTCACAAACACGGTACAGGCTGTACGTTCTCTTCGGCTATAACTGCAAACCTCGCGAAAGGAAAATCAGTGAGGGAAGCGGTCAATATAGGTAAGAAGTTCATAGACGACGCTATAAAAAACGGTCTAGATATAGGAGAAGGAGAAAAACCCGTAGATCACATGGTGTGGTCTAGGGATTAAAAAATTTTTTTATGGCCGAAATCTCTATTTTCTCAATTCGGCCATATGATCTATACTTTTTTGGATATGTTCTTTTGAGGCTATATCACTCCTATAGCGGAGGTCCGCTCCTTTGATTTTCTCCACCGCTTTCTGAGATATTTTTCTCGCATCTTCTATGGAATCATCTATACCTACCAAAGCTATGGTCCTAGAGCTCTGAGCGTAGTATTCGCCATCTTCCATCTCTAAAGCCGCGGGATAAACCCTCAAATTGTTTTTAAACTCTTCTTCCATCTTTTGGACCTCTGAAAGATCGAGTTTTTTATCGCCTTCGTAGTCCTCATCTCTTCCATAGTCCCATGGAACTTTGTATGTGACCACTGTAGCTCTATCTTCGAATTCTAGAGATGTAAGATCACCTTCTAGTATTTTATGACAGACCTCGACAAAATCGTCTTTCAACACAGGAAGTATATTCATTATTTCAGGATCTCCTGGTCGGCTGTTCACCTCGAACACTTTTATTCCATCTGATGAACAAACATAGGCCATGTATAATGGAAAACCTCTGAGATCGTTTTTACCTGATTCTTTTTTCAAGGCCTCGTGAAGTTTCTGACCTGTATCCAAAGCTTTTTCCCAATCGCTCTCATCCATGAAAGGAAGTATTTCACCTTGGGCTTTGTAAGAACCCATACCTCCAGTGTTAGGGCCTTCTTCCCCTTCAAAGGCGCGTTTGTAGTCTCTTACCGCCGGCGTCTTGATCAGATGCTCGCCGTCGGAGATGAATTGAAGGCTGAACTCTTCACCTTCTACCTTTCTCTCTATGAGGACTTTACCGTCCTGGAAGTTAGGATAAAAGTATTCTTCGAACATTTCTTCTCTAGTAGTGAAATGATCTCCCCACACACCAACTCCTTTTCCTGCCGCAGGGGTATCCGGTTTCACCGCTACGTCGTTTCCTATCTCATCTAGATAATCATAAACCGCGTCATTTATTTCCTCTTTGGAATTATAGTTTTCAGGATCGAACACTTTGAATTCGGGATTCATTTCAGGAGCTACATCTTCCATCAGTTCTCGCTGCCTGACCTTGCTCTTCTCAATCGCGAACTCTCGAGTCGGACAGATCATCGGTATAGAAGTTCGTTCCTCAACCTCGTCTCTAACCCCATTGATTATCGGATCTTCAGGTCCTACTATTCCAAAATCTATCCTGTCTTTGTTCTCCTCTGCAAATTCGACTATCGTGTCTACTGATAGAGTCGGATCAACTATATGTTCTTCAGCTCTCTCAACGTTGAACGGATTCTTCTGCTTATCAACTATGAAAAGATCAACGTCATGTTCGCTTCTATCTAATAGATCTACCATCGTAGCTGCTCTGGCCCCATATGAAACTACAAGCACTCCTTCGCTCATGATTTTACCCGTTTTTGGAGCGGTAACTTCTGATTTAAAATTTGCGTTGAGGTAATATCTTGAGTCAAATCATTCTTGACTTATCAACTAACACTCATTGAAAAATCACTTTCTCAATAACTAACGTGAAATCAAAACAAGAAAAAAATTCTACAGCCGCCCGTATTTTTTGTGTGCTTGATCAGCGGTCAATATATCAAAGACATATATTTTAGATTCATCTTTCTTTATACGGTAGAAAGCCCTGTACTCGCCGATGCGAAGACGATATGCGGTGTCCTCAGATCCTTTGATCTCTTTCTTGTCTCCCTCACCCCTTCCTGGGTAAGGCTCTTCCAACTTTTTGAGAGCTTTCTTTATCTGGTCTTCTCTATCCGGTGGGATATCTTGGAAGAGGTCAGGTAGAACGAGTACATCAAAGTTCATCTATATCCACGAAATCCTCTTTTCGCTCTTCCACTATCTTCCGACCGTGCTCAACTAATCTATTTCGATTGTGTTCTCGGATGAGTTTTTCTATCACGCTATTGTAATCGTCGTCCATCGATCCAAGCTTTTTCAGTTCATCTCGTACTTCCTTTTTAACTTGGATTGTAGTTTTAGACATCGTTATTTACTATAAGAGTTAGGTATAATTATAGTTTGTTATGTTTAGTTATAACACCTTTATCCTTTACAGATCCGCTGTTAGGGGGCAGGTCTATCGTTTTCCCACTAGTTTTAAGACTAAATTATGATGACTTCCTGGATAACTACATCTTTCTTAGGCACGTCCTTGTGTCCTTCTACAGTAGTGGTCTTAAGAGACGCGATCTCATCGACAACATCCATCCCATCAATCACTTCACCGAAAACGCAGTATCCCCAGCCATCTTGGGCTTTGTCATAGTCTAGTCTTTCGTTATCTTTATGATTTATGAAGAACTGGCTAGTAGCTGAGTGGGGCTCAGAAGTTCTAGCCATCGCTATAGTGCCTCTTTTATTTCTGTGCCCGCTTTCCTCAGCTTCGTTTTGGATGGGATCATGAGTAGGTTCTTTTTGTTCCATACCTGGATAAAAGCCACCGCCCTGTATCATAAAATTCTCTATAACCCTATGAAATATCAGACCGTCATAGAATCCGTCTTCAACATATTTGATGAAGTTCTCGACTGTCTCGGGTGCGTCGTCTTCGAAAAGTTCTATCTCGATCATTCCTCTATCCGTCTTTATCTCGACTTTTGGATTCATGTTTCCACAATCAAGGTTTTGATTAAAAACGTTGTGCTAGCCGGTTATTGCTTTCCTTTGAGTTTTTGTAGGAGAGTATATTGTAGTGATCTGTAAAAAAGAAAACTAACAACTGATCCTTTAACTTTCTATCTATACCTTTCCTAGAAAATCCAGCTGATGGGCGATATAGACGAGTTCTTGGTTCTCTATCTGTTCGTGTCGGGTCAAAGCCCATTCTTCTACTTTTTCTTCGGATATCTGATCAGACCCTTCGATGGAATTTTTAACCAGATTTATGATATGATGCAGAAAATACTCTATATCTTTGTCGTAACCGTTTCTCCCAGGATATACCACCCAATCCGAACTCCCTGCGTTTATGATCTCCGCGTTCATTTTAGCGATCTGATCAAAAAGTCGTCTTCCAGCTATACTATCAGATCGCTTCAGTTCTCCATTGTCCTTTCGACCCATGTTTTCGTGATATATACGCTCGACTTTTAGATCTAGAGAGTGATCTACCTCAGGACGGAAGCTGGTGACCCCGTCAAAAGTTATCGGAAAGTAAAAAAGACCGTTCGGTTTGAGTATCGATAGTAAAAGAGGCATGGCCTTATCCAAGTCTACTAGATCGAGAAAAGCATGAGCTATCAAAAGATCGTATTTTTTATCGCTCTCTCTGATGAATTCGAACGCGTTCTCTTTCTTGAATTCGATAGTAAAAGATCTATCTGGTTTATTCAGTATTATGCCAGAATTGTTCTGATGAGTACTGTATCCTCTATCTTCGGCGAATTCCTTCAACCTCTTTTTCCCTGTTTCAACAGCGTCCTCATCTATCTCTACCGCGGTGTAAGACGTATTCGAAGGTAATATACCCCATTGTATACATCGTTCCAACATACATCCAATACCAGCGCCGACTTCTAGGACCTCAAAATCCCTTTTCAGTTCTAGATCTTCAGATCTCTCCTCTAACGAATCCAAAACTTTACGGTTCAAAGACTCGTCGTCGACAGACTTTTTCGAGGAGAGATATCTCACTTGTGAATACTCTTTAGGTTCCATCGTGATCTTCCTCCCATGAGTGTCTAAAAATCAGATCTTGAATGTATAAGTTCCGCCATCGAAATGGACTTTGAGCTCATCTTTTCTTAGCTCGATCATTTCAGCTTTTCGAGTTTCAAATTTATGTAGAGGCATAGAACCCGTGATCCTACCGTCTTCATGTATCTTAAAGAACTTGGGACCGCTTTTCAGCTCTAACGAACCTTCTTTTACTTCTATTTCCACTCCGGTCCTTCTCTCTTTGAACTCCTCAACAATCTTATCTATCTCTGATAAAGGTATTTTCTTCACATCTTTATCCTCTAGATATTCACCCATGATGAACCCTATCAGATAGTTAGTCGCTCGGAAGTAATAGTATTTTCGAGTCTATCTAGAGATAGTTTTTTAACTGATTGAATTTTAAACTAAGAATTTTAATCAAAAAACTGATTCATGATAAACTAAAACAAATCATTGTAGCGTCAATGTCGAATAACTTCATCAAGGTAAACAATCTAACTAAAGATTACGATAGGGCGGTAGCTTTCTGTTCGGTGGGAATAGTCATGGGTGGTTTGATAAAAGACGTTGAAGCGGCTAGCGGCGCGGGAAATGCGATAGCTTTTCCGATGATGTTTTTATCCGGAGCATTCATTCAGATAGAAACATTCCCTAGTTATCTTCAGACCGTGGCTAGATTATTACCGCTGTATTACTTTCATCAGGGTCTGCGAGAGATGATGATTTTGGATAATCCTTCCGAGGCGATCATCGCTTTCGTAGTGATAGGTGCTTTCGCCGCTTTCTTCATAGTTCTAGCGATAAAGACGACCAGATGGAAAGACATATAGGTGTTCGAGAAAATAGAGAGTATGTAAACATGGTGAAGTTAAGGCCCGACAAGATGAACCTCGAAGAGGGATATACCGCTCCTCCCACCATATTCAAGAACATGGGTCTGTATGTAGGGGATAAATTTGAAAATAAATATGGAGTAAGATTGATCGTTAAAGAGGATGAAGAGATCTGGAAGGTTGAAAAAGTAGAGGTTTAGAAGATCATCTTTGAGTCGTACTCAAACATCTGAGGTCAATTTTGGTTTTGACTCTTTAGAAGAACTATTTTTAATCCAATTTCAGATACTCAAAAGCCAAGTTGGCGTACAATGCAGTTCCTTTGTAAAGTTGCTCTTCGTCCACATCAAATTTGGGATGATGGTGAGGATGATCAGTTCCTTTCTCTTCATTTCCACTCCCGATGAATAATAAACATCCTGGGATCTCCTGTAAATAAAATGAGAAATCCTCCGCACCCATCTGTTTTTTAAATTCTTCTTCTTCAAAGTATTTCGTTCCTATATCTATAGCAAAATCTGTCATCTCGTCAGAATTAACTGTCGGAGGATAATGATTTCTTTCTAAATTAAACTCAGCCTCACAATCCCACGCCTTAGAGTAGTGATCTGATATCTGTTTTATCCGTTCGATTATCTTTTCTCTAACATCTAGGTCGAAAGTCCTGATAGTTCCATCCATCACGACGCTATCAGGTATCACATTGTAAGCATCAGAAGTTTTTATCTTCGGTGTTTTTATAACTGCTGGAGATAAAGGATCTATATTGCTTGTAATTACTTTTTGAATAGCATCGTATATAGCATTAGAAGGTATCGTGGGATCTGTAGTTTGATAAGGATAAGCCGCATGTCCACCATCGCCTTTTATTGTGATACGAAAGTGATCGGAAGACGACATAACAGGACCTGGTAAAGTTGCTATTGTACCTGAAGGTATGTAGGCCCAAATATGTATTCCGAAAATAGCATCGACATCTTCCAATTTACCTTCGTCAATTATCTTTTTGGCTCCAGCACCGCCTTCCTCGCCAGGTTGAAACACCAATTTTACAGTGCCTTTTATATCATCCTTGATTTCAGATAATATTTTTGCCGCACCTAAAAGCATAGCTGTATGTGCGTCATGACCACAAGCATGCATCTTTCCGTCTATCCGGGATTTATAGGGGACATCATTTTCCTCTTGAAGCTCTAAGGCGTCCATGTCCGCTCTCAAGGCGACTGTTTTTCCTTTACATCCTCCCTCTAAAGTAGCTATTATCCCTGTCTCTGCAGTCGGCTCGATCGAGTAACCTAAATTCTCTAATTCCTCCTTTACGATCTTTGAAGTCCTCTTTTCTTTAAACTTTATCTCAGGATGTTTATGAAAATCTCTTCTCATAGCTATGATGTATGGTTCTAATTCTTTCGAACTTTCAAGGATTTTATCTTTCATAAGGATCAATAGAAAAGATTCACTTTATTTATTTTCCTTGATATCAAGATTTCTTTCTCCTCAATCAAATCATTCTTCAGAAACGGGTTCTCCACAGAAGAATTCCTCGCTCTCCGGACAGGGACCTCTAACGCAGGGTGCTCCCGCTTCTTCGAATATGATCGGCGCTTTTTCCTTAGCCAGTTCCAACATCCTGTTCGCCATATCCCTTATTTCCCACTGGGCTCTTTTACAGCATCTTAAGGAAAAGAAATGCCAAAGTTCTCTGGCGTTCATCGTAACTATTATGTTAGTTCTTGTCGCGTTTGGAAGTACGAATCTCGCATCTTCCAGTGGAACATCGTCTATCTCCTTCAATTCCATGTATGTTTCTTTGATCTCTTCCATCAGCTCATCAAATTTTTCCTTAGCTTCCTTTTTTCCCTTTATAGAATCAGGGATCACAGGATCGAAATCTTCTATATTCACGTATCTCTGACTCTGCTGGCTGTAAGATGCTAACCGATGTCTGACCAATTGGTGCGTTAGTGTACGGGAAACTTCTTCGATGGCGAAAGTAAAAGAGGCGTGCTCTATAACGCTGTGGTGGCCGCTTTCCTTTATCTTATCCAGGATCTCTTCGATCTTTTCAACACTCATCTCTTGCTTTTCAGGTACCCTTTCACTGTAACAAGTCAATGCAGCGTGCGCAGCACTTCTATCGGGTTCCGGGGTATGATTTATCAATTCAACTTTCATGTTAATCCTCAAAACAACTCTGATATCTTACCGTCTTCATCTATATCTATATCCTTTGCAGCGGGATGTGAGGGTAATCCGGGCATAGTAGTTATATCTCCTGCCATAGGTATCAAGAAGCCAGCTCCCGCGTTCACTCTTACCTCTCTTATCTTGACTTTGAAGTCATTAGGACGTCCTCTCAACTTTCTATCGTCAGATAAAGAGTAGTGGGTCTTAGACATACATATAGGCAGTTCCCCTAGATCTATCTTTTTTATCCGCTTGAGATCTTTTTTAGCCTGAGGGGTGAATACTACATCGGTCGCCCCGTATATCTTTGTAGCTATATCTCTAATCTTCTCTTCGGGTTCTTCTTTCAGTGAGTATAAAGGTCTGAAACTACTTTGTTTTTTATCGATGATCTTCTTCACTTCTTTTGCCAGTTCGATGCCGCCTTCTCCGCCTTCTTGGTAAACCTCTGCAACAGCATAAGGTACTTCGATATTTTCACATAATTCTTTTAGATAATCTATCTCTTTTCGGGTATCGGAAGGGAATCTGTTTATGGCGACGACAACGGGAACACCGAACATCTGGATGTTCTTAAGATGCTTATCCAAGTTTGCTAGACCTTCTTTCAAAGCCTCGAGATTCTCTTTTTCTAGATCCTTTCTAGAAACTCCTCCCTGTCGTTTCAAAGCTCTAACGGTAGCCACCATGACTGCAACATCTGGTTCTAGATTTCCCTCTCGGCAAACTATATTGAAGAATTTTTCCGCACCAAGATCGGAGCCAAAACCAGCTTCAGTCACAAAATAATCGGATAAGCTCAATCCCAATTTAGTGGATAAGAGGCTGCTTGTACCGTGAGCTATGTTAGCGAAAGGCCCTCCATGGATGAATGCTGGTACTCCTTCTATGGTTTGTACCAGATTGGGTTTTATAGCGTGCTTCAAAAGAGCGGCCATCGCCCCGACTCCACCGAACTCTCCAGCGGTCACGGGTTCTTTATCATAAGTATAACCGATGATGATATTTGAAAGCCTTTCCTTTAGGTCCTCGATACCTTCAGCTAGGCACAAGATGGCCATGACTTCGGAGCTAGCCGTGATCCCAAAAGAAGTCTCGTTCGGCATACCGTCAGAAGTTCCTCCTAATCCGACAACAATATTCCTCAGAGCGCGATCGTTCATATCGACGACTCTAGGCCAGACTATCTTTCTAGTATCGAGGTTCATCTCGTTACCGCGGTGCATGTGATTGTTGATCATGGCGGAAAGTAGATTGTGTGCTATACCTATCGCATGCATGTCCCCAGTAAAATGTAGATTTATGTCCTCCATCGGTAAGACCTGTGAGTATCCTCCTCCGGCGGCACCTCCTTTGATACCCATCGTTGGGCCTATTGAAGGTTCTCTTATACCTAATGTGGCTTTTTCACCCAATTTCCAAAGCGCCTGAGTGAGACCGATAGAGGTTGTGGTCTTTCCTTCCCCTCCTCTCGTCGGTGTCATCGTCGTGACCAATATAAGATTGCCATGATCCTTCTCTTTATTTTTATTGATAGCATCAAGTGTCAGTTTAGCCTCGTAATTCCCTCTTGGCTCTATATCATCTTCATCTAAACCTATCTTTTCGGCGATATCGCTTATAGGTTCCAATTCAGCTTCCTGTGCGATCTCGACATCAGATCTCATGTTGAAGCTGTATAGATATTCTTATTTAAAATGCTTGTCATCTCAGCGACGAAAATCGAATTTCCTTATTGTTAATTCGATTCATTAGAAAAACTTATCAACCAGTCTTGGATTTGAAAAATTGGTGTTTCAATTGCCGAAAAAGGCGTTGCTGAGTGTTTCAGATAAAGATGGTATTGTAAGATTGGCTGAAGGATTAAAAGATCAAGGGTTCGAGATAATTTCTTCCGGTGGAACCGCTTCCGTTCTAGAAGAATCGGGGATAAAGGTAGAAAAAGTGAGTGAGATCACCGATTTTCCAGAGATACTCGATGGAAGGGTGAAAACTCTTCACCCTAAGATACATGGAGGTATCTTATATCAAACGGGAAAGCATGAAAAGGATGTGGAAGAACACGCTCTTCCAGATCTGAGTATAGTAGTTGTTAATCTATATCCCTTCGAAAAAGTCATCCAAGAAGATCACGATGTGGATGAAGCTATAGAGAACATCGATATCGGCGGAGTAGCTTTATTGAGAGCTGCAGCAAAGAACAATGAAAGAGTGACTGTAGTGACTGAAAAAGAGGACTATGATCCGATATTGAACGAACTCGAAGAGAACAATGGAGAAATTAGTGAAGAAGTCAGAAAAGAACTAGCTCTCAAGGCTTTCCAGAGGACCGCAAGATATGATTCTATCATCTCCAACTATCTAAATCAAATATATAAAAATGAAAAACTCCCGGAAACTTATTTGGTGGCTGGAAAAAAAGTTATGGATCTTCGATACGGGGAAAATCCAAATCAGGACGCGGCTTTCTATCAGACCGAACAAACCGATGAAAGTTCTATTTTGAAGGCAAAAAAGCTTCATGGAAAGGAGCTTTCCTACAACAATATCAGAGACCTTGAAGCTGCATTGGATATTGTGAAAGAATTTGAGGATCCTGCCGTTGCAGCTATCAAGCATACCAATCCAACAGGGGTTGCTTCAAGGGAAGACCTAGCAGAAGCTTATCAACTCGCTTACGATTGCGATCCTCAGTCTATATACGGCAGCATAATCGGAGCTAATAGACCTATAACAGTAGAGATGGCTGAAAAGATGGACGAAATATTCGTCGAGGCGAGCATAGCACCGGGCTACGAAGAGGGAGCTATCGACGTTTTGAAGAACAGCAAAAACATAAGGATAATGGAACTCCCTGAATGGAAACCAAAAAGGGAAGGTTTCGAGTTTTCGAAAGTCGCAGAAGGTCTACTGGTTCAAGATCGGAACAAAAATAAAGTCACCAAAGAAGATATGGAGATCAAAAGCGAAAGAAAGCCGACAGAAGAAGAACTTAACGCTATGGAGTTCGCCTGGAAAGTCGTAAAACACGTCAAATCGAACTCTATAATATTCACTAGAGAAGATCATACCGTAGGCATCGGTGCAGGTCAGATGAGTAGAGTTGACGCGGTGAAGATCGCTCGGATGAAATCTAGGTCTAGTACCGAAGGATGCACAATGGCGTCAGATGCTTTCTTCCCCTTCCGTGACGGTGTAGACGAAGCTGCAGAAGCCGGGATAAAAAGTGTTATACAACCGGGCGGTTCGATAAGAGACGAAGAGGTTATCGAAGCGGTTAACGAACACGAAATGAGTATGGTCTTCACTGGACAGAGAGTTTTCAAACATTGAGTGGTTCTATGGGTACTGGAGATGAGGAAAGATCACACGGAGACATGAAGGAGGAATTCGAGCATCCTGAAGATTACCTTTACTCTTTGAAAAGGATAGGAGTTAAGCTCGGATTGGATAAGATAAAGGATTTTCTCTCGAGGTTTGACAACCCACAAAAAGACTTCGAAGCGATAGTGGTCGGTGGAACTAACGGAAAAGGATCGGTGTGTAGGACCATAGTGAACATACTCCAAGAAGGTGGTTACAAAACCGGCCTGTTCACTTCACCTCACCTTGTAGACTTTGAAGAGAGGATACAGATCGACGGTGAAAATATCCCAGAAGAGGAACTTTGGGATCTTATCGAGAAGGTAGATCCAGAAGTGAAGAAGATCGAAAAAGATGACCCCGAAAGAAGACCGAGTTTTTTCGAGGTCTTGACCAGTCTAGCCTTCCTCAGTTTTTCTAAACATGAGGTTGACTTCGCCATACTCGAAGTGGGTATGGGTGGTAGACTTGACGCTACTAACGTCGCTCCACATGATTTTTCTGTTGTAACTTATGTGGGTTATGATCACGCAGAACATCTCGGTGATTCAAAAAGGAAGAGGGCTTACGAGAAAGCCGGTATAATCGATGAAGGGAATCATTTCGTGACAGGAGAAAAGGACAGATCTATCAGGGAATATTTCAGAAAGGTCTGTGAAGAAAGAGGAGCCGAATTCAACTATGCTTTCGAGCGTGAATACGAGATAATTCAGGATCCTCTTAAGATAATCACGGAGCCCTACGGCGTGATCGATATCAAAGGAGTGACTTCTTGGCAGGCCGAAAATGCACTCATCGCTCTAAAACTAGCGGAGGGACTGAAAGGAAGAGGTTGCGACCTGAACGAAGAGGATATCGTGAAAGGAGTCGAAAAAACTAGTCTTCCAGGTAAGATGGAATTGATCAATCAAGTACCTAGGATCATGATAGACTCCGCTCACAACAAAACAGGATTCGAAGCCCTTAAGCTGGGATTGAAAAATATCGAATACAACAGACTTATTTTAATCGGAGGTATGCTTGAAGATAAAGATCATGAAAGTCTAGTGGAAACACTCGGGCCAGAATCAGATCTAGTTTATACAGCAGAACCTGTGAGTGAAAGGAAACTCGACAGTGAAGTACTAGCAGATGAGTTCGAAAAATATTGTCCCTCTGAAAATTTCGAACATGGTATAGACGCCCTGAAAAGAGCAGAAAAAGAATGGACAGAAGGCGACCTTATCCTTATAACCGGTTCGATGTATCTTTTAGGAGATATTCTAAAGAAGTTGAGATGATAATATGGATTATGGAGAGATGATAAAACGTCTAAAAGAAAAGTTCGACGTGGGGGCTTTTCCAGGAAAAAATCCAAACGAGAATGAAATCCCTGACAGATCTCCTTTCGAGGTCTTGATATCTACTGTTCTTTCACAGAGGACTAAAGACGTCAACACTCATAAAGCATCACAAGCTTTATTTTCCAGCTATCCTACTCCTAAAGCACTGGCCGAGGCGCCTCTCGACCACATCAAGGAATTGATCAGACCCTCCGGGTTCTATAATGTGAAGGCAAAAAGGGTAAAGAACATTGCTAAAAAAATACACGAAGAGTACCACGATGAAGTTCCAGAGGACTTGGAAGATCTGCTCGATCTGAAAGGAGTGGGCAGAAAGACCGCAAACTGCGTACTAGTCTACGGATTTGGCGAGCCCGCAGTTCCCGTCGATACTCACGTACACAGAATAAGCAACAGGATGGGGATAGCGGACACCGATAAACCTGAGGAGACTGAAAAAGTACTCGAGGAGGAGATTCCAAAAAAATATTGGATAGAGATAAACAGATTGATGGTCGTGTTCGGTAAGAATATCTGTAAACCGAGAACGCCCGAGTGCGGGAGGTGCCCGTTAACGGATATGTGTAGATATTACGAAGAGGTGTATATGGATGAAGATAGATAATTGGGAGATCATCCCGATAGGTATAGATAGGAACGAAGTCTTCAAGATCTCGACAGGGTCTTCTCTGACAGCTGAAAACGTTATCGTCAAATTGGAGTCAGAAGGGAAAGAAGGATGGGGTAACGCGAGTTCGAACAGCGTTACTGAAGAGAGCATCGAATCGATACTGAAAGCACTCAATATAATGAAAGCTGAAACTGAAAGTGAAGATATAGATATAGAGGAAAATTGGAAAAATATCAGAGAAGAGCTACCTAAAGATCCGGCGGCTCTAGCTGGATTCGATATAGCGCTCCATGATCTTAAAGGAAAGTTAGAGGGAAAATCCGTAACTGAAATGATAGGAGGAAAGAGAGAAGGCATAATTACGGACAGAACCATAGGCCATATGACAAAAAGCGAGACGGTAGAACACGCAAGAGGATTTGTTGAAAGAGGTTTCCAAGCATTGAAGATCAAGATAGGTCTAGGTCTTATGGAAGATGTGAAGAGAGTAAAAGCTGTAAGAGAAGAAGTCGGAGATGAGATCGAGCTTTGGGTCGACGCTAATCAAGCGTTCACCCCAGAGGAATCTATCACTCTCTGTCAAAAGTTAAAAGAAACGGGAATAAAATTCGTGGAACAACCGGTCAGAGTAGACGATCTAGAAGGTTTGAAAAAAGTCACACAGGAAACTGATATACCTATTATGGCGGACGAAACCATAAAAGGTCCCGAGATGGCTAAGAAGATATGTGAAGAGAATATAGCTGATATGATCAACATAAAATTGGCAAAATGTGGTGGCATCACCGGAGGGATAAAGATAGTGGATATCATGGAGGAATATGACGTTGAAGGGATGGTCGGCTGTATGGGAGAAACCAGCGTTTCCATCGCGGCGGGCGCACATCTTTTCAATTCTACTCCGAATCTAAAATATGCTGACCTTGACAGTCATTTCATGCTTTCAGATAATATCGCGACAGGATTGGAATTCAAAGAAGGCAAACTTTGGACCACTGACGAGCCCGGTCTAGGTATGAAAGTCGACGAGAATAAGTTGGAAAAATACAGGATGGACCTAAAAGGTGAATCATGAAGATAAAAACCCCTTCTAGACTCCATTTCGGCATAATAGATCTGAGCAGAGAGTTCAAAAGAAAATACGGGGCCTTTGGAGTCACTTTGAAGAACGGTTATGAGATAGAAATAGAAACTGTTGAAGAGGGAATACATGTCAAGGGCAGCGAGAGAGAGAAAAAGATCGCTGAAAAAGTTTTCGAGAAGCTGAAGACCGGATTCGACATAACTCACGGGTTTGAGATCAAAGTCGAGAAAAGTATTCCTGATCATGTAGGATTGGGATCCACTACTCAATTCACTCTAGGAACTGGCTATGGTATTTTGAGATCGATAGGAAAAGATATTCCTATAGTGAAACTAGCTAAAATACTAGGAAGGGGACGCTACTCTGCCATCGGCACACACGGATTCGAAAAGGGAGGTTTTATTCTCGAAGGAGGCAAAAGCAGTAAAGATGAAATCTCCCCTCTTTTGAAAAGGATAGAGATCCCAAAAAACTGGCGATTCCTGATAGTTTATCCAAAAAAGAGAAAGGGATATGATGAACAGGAAGAGAAGCCGATCATGGAAGAATTGACCGTGGATAAAAAATACGCTGAGATGATCTGTCACAATATTTTGATGGGTATCTTGCCAGCTATGGAGAAAAATGACATAAGCGCCTTTGGCGATCATCTAACAAGGATACAGGAATTGGTCGGGAGATCATTTTCTGACTATCAAGAAGGTATTTACCATCCCGCGATAAGTGAACTTGTCCATTCGCTGATCGAGAAGACTCATGGTGGTGGACAGAGTTCATGGGGACCTACAGCTTACGGTTTAGTCAAAAAGGATGAAATCGATAGTATCAAAGACGATATCTTAGAGGGTAGAGATGAAAAAGATTACAGATTCTGGATCGGTGAACCCGATAATACCGGGGCTGTGATCAAAGAGTGAAAGTTCAACCCTGGATATCTTTTTGAATCTCTATCCTTTTTGCGATCTTTTCGGGATCTTGCAATGCATCTGCTGAAGGCACGTTGAACCTCTGTTCATACTTCAAGATATATTCCTTTTTTTCCTCTTCACTCATCTCTTCTGGGTTTATAGTTATAGCTATCACGTCGGCGCCTGAAAAAGAGCGTATGAGATGGATCTCATCTTCAACAGAAGGCATCGGCCACTGTATATTTTCAGATTGATAATGTCGATATTTTCTTTTAGGTGCGTGCTGCAATATTACAGCGTCTGGTTGACTCGCGGCAAGAACTGCTCTAGACCCACAGACATAAGCAGGATGTGATATACTTCCCTGCCCTTCAATCAGTATGTAATCTGGTTTTTTCTCTTTCCACGCTCTCCAGATCTGATTTTCCAGTTCACCTACCATGTAATCGCCTTTGATAGAATCTAAGGGTATGCCGTATTCTGAGCCCTGTAAAAGGCCTGTCTGTCCCGTCGCTATCCATTCTACATCTAGGTCTCTATCTTTCATGGCTTCGTAGACTTCTAAAAGTGCAGTTCTTTTACCTACGGAACTATCTGTACCTAAAAAAGGTATGGTCAGAGCCTCGATATCCTTTTTCCTGTCACTGAAGTAATGAAGTTCGTCGAGTGGAGGAGATTTCCTTATATCATACAAATCAATTCCATATTCCTCCGCTAACTCAACGAATTCCTCATCCTCGCTGAGAAAATGATGAAGACCTGAGATTATATCCAATCCGTTCTTTATAGCATCTTTGATATGTTCCTTGAAATTTTCCGGTAAGTATCCTCCTACGGTCGCAACACCCACTATCAGTTTTTCAGCTTCATTCTCCTCTAAAGCGGAATCTAAATCTGGATAGATATTCACTCGTTGAGCACCAGGTATTATTTCATCAGGTTTCTTTCCAACGAATTCAGAATCGATTATACCGACTATATTATATTTCTCCGAATGTCTGAGTAAACCATGTGTTGTCTTTGCCGCTCCTTCATCGAGGTGCCCGTCGGTCAATATCAATGCATTTGTCATATCTGTTTGAAAAAAACGATTATTCATAAGTTTTTGGATGCGATACCATTCAACTCATTGAGGTAGATCTCTCATCATTTTGGTTGCTTTCTGTATCATTTCACCTGCAGCGCCAATTCTCTGAAAAGTCTCTTTTGCGCTTTCCAAATACTCTCTCGCCTTTCCAAATTCATGTTTGTCTTTATATGCTTCTCCCAGATACAGCTTTGTCTCAGCGGCACTGTAAGGCACGTCTAGTTCCTCGTTGATCTCCAGTGCCTTGTCATAATATTTAATAGCTCTGTCCAGATCACCTCTTTCGTGAGAGATGAATCCCTTATTTCTATAAACAGCGGCTAGACCGACTCTATCATTCTCCCGCTTCATGATCTTCTCAGTACCCTTTATGTATTCGGAGGCTTCATCCAAAAGCCCCATATTGACGCAGGATTCTGCAGCATTGAAAGAGCCCCATCCGATAAACTTCTCATCGTTAACTTCTTCAGCATAATCTATACAGATCTCAAAATATTCGAGGGCCTCTTCCCACTGTTCATTTTTCATATATCTGTCGCCGATATTGTTATGAACTCTTGACAACTGAGTCTTTTCGTTCAGTTCTTCCAACAACGGGATGCTCTTTTCATAATAATCTATCGCCTTATCGGAATGGCCCTGTTGTGAAAATATATTTCCAATGCCTATATAATTCATCGCTAGTATCCTATCATCTCCGGCTTTTCGAGCGGCCTCGATACCTCTTCGATAATGTTTCTTACCTTTTTCTAACTCGCCTTTTCTGAAGCCTACTTTTCCTAGACCTCTATAACACTCTGCGATGCTCTCAAGATCTTTGATCTCTTCAGAGATGTCCAAAGCCTGCTGAAGATAATCTTTAGCTTTTTCAAATTTCCCTGTCTCGATGTAAACGAAACCAAGTCTTCTCAGCCCTTTAGCTTCAAGTTCTTTATCTCCAGTCTCTCTAGCCTTCTCGATCATATCAAAATACACATCTTCATACTGCTCCAATACATTCGAAAGTTCTCCAGATACGTTGGAAAGGTCTTTCGCAGAAGAAAGTAAATCTTCTGAAATGAGCTTTTGGTCTTCAGCTATGTCCTGACAAGATTGCGCTAGCTCAGCGTTTTGTGCGCTTATCTCAGTCACACCAGTGATCTGAGGAGCGAAATCTCTCTTGAGAACTTCTAGGAGATCGGAAGTGGTTAAAGAAACTGACTTTATAGAGTCTTTGACCGATGCCATCTTATCATCGATCTGTACGATGGTATCCTTGTTCTCCTCTGACAAACTTTCGACGGTATTGGTCATATCTTTTACTTCCTCAATCTTTTCAGCTATATTATCCGCGCAATCTTGAGTCTCTTCTATGGCCTCTTTTACCTGTTCAGTTTCCTCTTGCGTATCTTCCGCCAATTCTCTAACGGAGTCCGCGACAACAGCAAATCCTCTCCCTTCCTCACCTGCTCTAGCGGCTTCGATCGAAGCATTCAAAGCGAGTAGATTTGTTTGATCAGCTATGTCTGAAATGACATCGATCACTTCACCTATCTCTTCAGATTTTTTCTCCAATTTCTCGCCTTCAGAAGCAGTTTCATCCAATAATTCTTTCAACCTTTCGACTGTCTCGCTCACTTTTTTGGCCTGATCCTTTCCTTTTTCCGTCTGGGCAGAGGTTTCTTCAGCAGTATCCACGATATCTTTGATATCTGAAGAAGTTGATCCTATCTTTTCGATCTCGTTTTCAATCTGGTCTGAGATATCTCTATTCATCTCTGCTATCTCTTGACCACCGCTTGAGATGTCTTCTATATTATCGTATAGGGTCTCGGCCATATCGGTTAACTCTCTAGAAGTATCTTTAGTATTATCTGAAGATTCTCTGAGTTCAGTAGATACTTTTTGTAAGGTTCTAAGGGTGCTCTCCAAACCGCTTGCCATCTTATTGATATTGCTGGCGAGCCCGACCAAATACGCTTCCTCACCCTCTTCCTGAAAGTGAGTCGTATCGATCCTTTCACTCAGATCGCCCTCAGTTATGTCTTTAACGACCTGCTCTATACTGTTTATATGTTCTTTTATCTCTTCTCTCTCCTCCTCCATTTCTTTTTCTAGCGTGGATTTACTCTCTTCTACTTCGTCAATCTTCTGTTTAAGCTCTTCGATCTTCTCTTCCTTTTCATCTGAAGCTTCTTCAAGTGATCCTATCCTTTCTTCTTTTTTCTCTAATATCTCTTCAAAATCTTTTATTTTTTTCTCTTTATCATCATTTTTGTCTTTGAGTTTTTTTATCCTTTCTTCCTTCTCTTTAGAATTCTCTCTGAGAGCTTCGATTTTAGCCTCTTTATCATTCAATTTTTCTTGTAAAGATCTTATTTCCTCTTCCTTTTTCTTCCCAAACAGGTCCATCTTACCAGCTCAATTGGCTTTATTCAAAGCCACTTTTTCCATACCCAATCGTTATTAATTATCCTATTAATTATTATTTTCGGAGAGAATGGATAAGTTTTTTCGGAGACGATGATCTTAAAAATCGGTCAAAGATCTCTGATTCTTTTCTGACTTATTACCCTTTTCAGGAAGTATTTTTCCATATTCTCCTCCTCCACCAGGCCTGATTTCTATATCATCCTCTCTGAAGTTAGCGATAAGGCCAGCTATATCTTCCCCTACAAGGCGTTTGATCTCATCGATGCCCGAGTTACACAACACCTCGACTTCGTCTCCTATATCATCGATGAGTTTCCTCCATATCTCATCGACTTTTTTCGTCGTAGGACTAGAATGGCCTATAGATTTTGCTATTATCTCCTGTAACGGGATAAGATGGATGTATGGAGGTCTGTTGTCTGGTTTTTTATCAACATCTGAAAGTTGCTCGACTCTATCTTTAACACCCTTTTTGATACTTCCACCACATTTGCATCTCCATTTCCTCGCTACAGCTTCTTTGAAGGTATAATGAGTATAACAGCTGTTGCACGCACTCTCATTATACTTACCCTCTTCAGGTGGTAAACCAACGTTCCTTGTGATTTCTCCTTTTTTACCTTTTAGGAGTTGTTCTAAACCTTTGAAACTGATGTCTTCGAGTTCAAAGGTATTGAACTCCCGGGCTAGACGATGAGGGTAAGGAGAATGTGCATCTGAATTTGATAGGTAAACCAATCCGTGAAGTTCTGAAATCCTGTCAGCGTAGCTGCTGTCAGCACTCAGACCTAGTTCCAAAAATTGAACATCCTTCGCATATTTTCCATAAGCTTCGTTTAGAGAATCGTGATTCCCATATATCCCAGTATAGGGCGTGAATGCGTGGGAAGGGCCAAAAAGACAGCCTGTCTCTTTCGCTATGAGAGCGAGTTCTTCACCTGTGAGATCCACTCTCGGTCTTCCATCTGAATCTATGTTTGATGAAAAACGGCTCACCCTTTCATACATCTCTTCGGTCTTAGATATCGACGGAAATATCATCAGGTGATGGACTCTATCTTTTGTTTCCACCTCGCTCGTTAGGACAAATCTCATACCTTGATTGGTAAAGATGGACTCTCGCTCCTTATCTAATTCCTCTATCTTTTCTCTCCAACCGGGATGTAAACAATCACCAGTTCCGATGAGTCCGATCCCTTTCTTCTCCCCTTCCACGCTCAAAGTGTTCAGGTCCATCCACTCTGAAACTCCACTGGAGTACTTGCTGTGTATATGGAGATCTGCGTTTATCTTCATCATCTCGGAATAGAACTCGAAAGTTATAACGCTGTCGGATTTAGTCATAAGACCATAACCTATTTATCTCTGTAATTATAACATTGTTATGTCGACGAATCAAAGACGAGTGATATGATGAACAACAAGCTGAAAAATAATATAGATATCAAATCGGACATCTCCGAAGCG
>CAYNOV010000004.1:23840-27870 GCA_964398905.1 uncultured Thermoplasmata archaeon | reverse complement strand
TTTTAACATTTTCCGAAACACTGCCCTCTATAACTTTTCCTAAGGGCCCTCTTTTGGGTTTATGCAGTATTATATGATCGACATCCATATTTTCGAACTCATCGATGATCTCCAGCGCAACGTTCTCTCCTTTCCTAAGATGTACTTCTGACGGTATATCAAATTCTTCTACTAGACCGATGATATCTTTAGCGTATCTATCTGCCTGTTCTTTCTTTTCCTCTTTTACAGATTCGAGAAAGTCTTTCTTGCTTTCGACACCGATATTAGCGTCTACCATCTCAGGAGGGGTCTTTTGCTCTATAGCTTTCAAAATAATTATCTTTTCCGGTTCTTCTTGTTGTATTATCTGTTTTATTACATCCAAAGACTCTTTAGTGTAATTTTCCCTATAACTAGCGATCATCAAAGTTTTCACGGCTTTTGTCCTTTCTTCGTCTTTTCGTTTCATCACTTTTTTCTTTCGTTTACCCTCTTTTTTCTCACCGCTAGAACCACCATCTTTCATAACATCTAACATGAAAAAAAATCCCTCCAAAATAGGCTGTCCTTCCGCCTTTTTGAAAAGCCTATGGTTATATCGTACATCTATTGAGGTATTACGAACATCTATTATAAAACATTTAACGTTGAAAAACTCGGTAGATTAAAAATCAGCACTGTTCCGATGGGTTGAAATACCTCGAGAAGGATGTCATGACTGTCCGGTTCTACCGGACACGGTCCTGATGGGTCCCCCTGTGATGTGGATGAAACGTCCCAAAAATGATCAGGGACCAACCCCAGGACTGGACATACCCCTGGCAGAGTCAGGGTGGGGAGTTGGACGCACCTGACTATGAACCGACCCGTTACAGCCAGGGGACATCTTATCTAAAGATCACTATGAAGAAGACAAAAAAGAGATTAGAATGCCCGAACTGTGGCAGTCAGAAGATCTTCGCAGAAACAGCCTTTATTACAGGATATAAATATCATTGTGAAGATTGTGATTATGTAGGAGCACTAGTAATAGAAAGAGATGTCGAAGAAGATAAAAGGAAGAAGTTTTAGTAATCGATTTTCTTTTCAAGCGTACATCACTTGTTTCTTGATTTTCCTTTCTGTCGAGTCAGAAAGTACTTTTTCTAAAGCATCGAGGAAGTCTTCGCTCTCAACTTTATCTCCTCGCTCCCTTCTTATGGAAAACATCCCCGCTTCGGTACAGATAGCCTTTATGTCAGCACCACTAGCCTCTTCACTTTCAGATGCGAGAAGATCAAGATTGATGTCCTCTGCCACATCCATATTTTTCATATGTATTTTAAATATGTCTTTTCTAGCTTGATAATCCGGTTTAGGGGTCTCTATTATCCTGTCAAAACGACCGGGTCTCAAAAGAGCCTGATCCAGTAATTTAGGCCTATTCGTAGCCCCTATTATCTTAACGTTGCCCAAGGGATCGAAGCCATCGAGTTCAGATAACAACTGCATCATAGTTCTCTGAACTTCTCTATCTCCAGAAGTCGCCTGTTCTTGTCTTTTAGTTGCGACTGAATCCAACTCGTCGATGAATATCACTGATGGTGATTTCTCTCTGGCCATCTGGAACAACTCTCTCACCATACGGGCTCCTTCACCGATGTATTTTTGTACGAGTTCAGAGCCAACTAGCTTGATAAAAGTCGCGTTGGTACGATTAGCTACGGCTTTGGCCATCATGGTTTTACCAGTACCTGGAGGACCTACGAGCAAAACAGCCTTTGGTGGATCTATACCTACATTGGAGAACTTATCAGGGTAAAGCAAAGGTTCTTCTACCGTTTCTCTCACCTCTCTGATCTGATCTTTTAAGCCTCCAATGTCATCATATGTTATCTCAGGCTTGTCGACTAATTCGGCCCCCATTATATCTGGATCAACAGGTGATGGAAGCACTTCAACGACAGACAGCGTCTGTTTATTCAAAGCGACTCTCGTACCTGGTGTAAGATCATTATTAGGTAAAAAATCAGCAACATTGACGATGAAATCCGGACCAGTTGAACTCTCTATCACGGCTTTATCGTCCGGTAATAATTCTTTCACTTGTCCGACCAAAAGAGGAGGTTTCTTCAACCTAGCTACTTCTTTCTTCAGCTCTTTTGTTTCTTTTTTGAGTCTTTCGAGTTCATTCCTTACATAATCATCCCTGGTGGAGCGTGGATATTCGTCTGCTCTTTCCGCATGCTTTTTCTGAAGTTCTTCGATCCTCTGCGTTAGTTCTTTTGATTTTCCACTCAAATCTTCCTCTTCCAAGTGACCACCGTCTATTAATTATTTTACGATGAGGCTGTGTTATAAAGGTTGTGGTAATTTTACTCTGGGTGTGATTTTAACTTTTCAAAAAAGAATTTAGCCTTTTTAAAGCATGCTTTTTATCTTTTTCAGAGACCTCCGCTTTTTCTATATCTTCTTTCAAAACTTCTATCGTATTATCGTAAACCTCTTCATCTACAGGATATGGAGTACCGTCTTTCCCCCCATGAGCAAAACTGTATTTTACAGGATCCTTCCAACTCACTTCACTACCATATACAATATCCGAGACAAGAGCTAATGCCCTGATCTTTTTAGGACCCATACCTCTCAAACTGATAAGCTCCTGATAGTCCTCAGGTTGAAACTCATAGGCTCTTTCTAGAGTTTTCCATCCTCTCTCAGTTATATCCATATCTAAAACGGCGTGATGTGACGGCATTTTTATTTTTTTATTTTCAAAATCGGTCAAAGAAGTCTGTCCGCCTCTCCCAAAGTACTTCTTCAAATGTGAAGGGCCGTCTTTGATGAGATCTACACTTATATTTCTTGCTTCCTGACTATCTCTATCTGTCATGTTCAAAACATCGTGTTCTCTCCTGTCACAACAGATCCCTTCGTGTGGTTCTTCCACCATATCCTCCACATCATCAGATAACCACTGATATCTACGTGCATACCCGCTTTCTTCCTTCATGCCCTGTTGGATCACACCCCACTGGGAACTTTCTGAGACTATAAAACAGTGGTGATAAAGTTGATATTCATCTTGTATACATGAATTGTCGATCTTTGCAGAGATCTTTGATCTTTCGATCAATTCGTCGATATCTGAAGATCTAATCGAAAAAATATTTTCCAAACTCTTGATCTCATCGGGGGTTTTCCTGCTGGTTTTTCCCTTTCCACCAGTGACAGCTATCCCATGTTGATCAGGGTCTATAGCTTCCTTTAAAGCTCCACAAGTTGTCGTAGTGGTTCCACTAGAATGCCAATCAAAACCTATAGTGCATGAAAAAGCCTGAAACCAGTGAGGATCGGTTATCCTCCTCAAAAATTCCTCCTGACCGAATTCTTCTATCAAGAGTTCCACTATCCCTTCACTGAGTCGGACCATCCTTTCAAAAAGCCATCTTGGAGCGTTTCCCCCATGAAGGGGTAGATCAGTTGTACCTTTCTTTCTCATTCCAATAATTCATCTGATCGATATAGTTTAACTTTTGTCCTCTCTCCTTAAAAATCGATAAGTCAAAGACCGTCACTTGAATTTCTTCTGGAACCTTTTCCAATCGCGTTTTATCGCGCGGTAAAACGCGGGGAAATAAACTATGCTCGCTAGGAGCGCTATAACGCTTATCGCAACGTAGAACACCTCAGTGTCTCCTTGGTATGGTCTGATACCTCCTATTATGAAGCCCAATTCATCCACTATCAGCCCCAAACCCAATCCGTACAAAATTGAGCTGATCCTTGCAATAGTCTTACTCCAGTAGTGTATAGCTAACCAGGCGGATAAAGCCAATAATATTATGCCGTAGGTTATGTGATGGATATGATATCCTCCTAGAACCAAGTTCCTACCCACCGTATAAGTGACTTCAGGAGTAACTCGATCCGCGGCTTGAAAATAGATGACCCAGAGTCGAGCCGTAAGGAAGCTTATCAAAAATGAGATCGATATAAGGAAAGGGGTGGATCTTCTCCGTTTAAAGATCTCTCTTTTTACTTTATGAACAAAGTATTCACGGATCTC
>CAYNOV010000004.1:18486-23740 GCA_964398905.1 uncultured Thermoplasmata archaeon | reverse complement strand
TTCTCCGTTTAAAGATCTCTCTTTTTACTTTATGAACAAAGTATTCACGGATCTCTTCTGGTTCCTTCTCCTCAGCCATGTCAATACTAATAAAGGAGAGGTTTTCGATTAAAATGTTTCGCTGATGGACTAAATTGATTTTTGAGAAGTTATCTATTTATATAAATCAAGGCACTGCATAGATCACGACTTCTTCAGACCTGTAGACTAAATAAAAATTTTCCTGATAATACTCGATCAATTCAGGAGACAACGGCCTAGGATTCCTACCCAGCTCGATAACAGCTCCTTTCCTCATCTCTTCGTCCCACAAGATATAGGTCACGTTATTCTCTTCTATATCTCCCAATGCTGATTCTGGATCGTCAGAAAAGTACATGTCAAATCCGTCTCTCCATGTCTGATTCTGATAACTTACAGAAATAAGAGCATTGCTCATCCTATGGTCCGTAGCTATCCTTCTTTCGGTCGAAGTTTTCGCCCAAAAAGCCGCTTCCATATCTTCTGATTCAATACCTTCGGTGAATCCGCCTGCTCTTTCTTGAGAGGGATAAGAGAGAGGGATCAAAAAAGCGGTCAAAAGGATGATCAAAACACCGAGTGCGAAAGTTTTTTTCATCTTATCTGTAGGATTGTATATGGTCATCTCAAAATGGAATAGGCCTATTCCAAAAATCAAAGTCACGATCAATAATAAAAAGGTGAATTGTCTCATAGGCAAGAGAGAGTGGCTATCGAAAATAACGCCTATGATTATCGAAATGATCACAAAAGAAAGCCATCCTAGAAGAGTAGGACCTTCTTCAACAGATTTTATTATTTTTCTAGCACTCATTGCAAAAAGTGAAAGTATCACCATAGGGATGTAAAGGAAAACAGTGAAACCGAGCTCGATCTGGCGAACTGGTAATGTACCTAAGGCCACGTTGATCATAATCGACATTGTGATTATCAACGCTATAGAAAAAAAGATCATGAAAGATCGGATGCCTTCTTTGTGGAAGTTTATCGGTACGACAAAATCGAATTTTCTTCTGATCCTGACCAAAAATTCAAAGAATAAAAGCAAAAGAAAAGGCACCGCTAGAACGGTATAGGAAGGAAATATGAGTGCGTTTTTTATTCTACTCTCCCCGAACGGTACTGCGTAAGATATCCAATATATGAAGGTGGTTATCATGAACAGTATCAAAAGGCGAGTCTTGAAAAGATCGATCGATCTCTCTTTTCTTCTCCATATCCTAGAGGTGAAAATCCCTCCGAGAAACAGAAGTATCAAAAAATATGTGGAAAAGTGGTGAGTGATAACAAGAGGTATCAGAACGACAAAAATAGGAAGAACAGTTTTAGGGTTTTCCTTCAAAGAAGTTATGGTAAAAGATAGAATCAAAAGCATGAAAAAAAATCCTACAGTTTCTGGCCTCGGCTGAGAATAACCATATATCAGAGGCGGTAAAGAACTGAAAAGAAAGGCAGATAAAATACCTGGTCTCCAATCATCCATTACCTTTCTCACGATCAAAAAGACTAGGATCGGAGATAGAGCTGATAAGATGACAGGAACAAAAACAACAGATCGGATCAAATCTACGCCGGAAAGAAGATGGAAACCCCCTCCTAATATGAACATCCCTGGGAAAAATGGGTATGCACTACCCCAACCATCTACGGAAAGATAGGCACCACCTGTTTCAACCCACCTGTGTGTATAATAAAGGTACTCTCCACTGTCCAACCCCCAGAGTGTGTATCGATAGAGAGGTATAGTACTTATAAGCACTGAGAAAGCAACGATGCTCAACAGCGCGAACCAACCTGATCTTTTCATCTATACTCAATTGTAGTTAGAGTTATAATATTTTTTCAATCTATCAGCAAAACTTTTAATCACAACTTTAGTTTAGTAATCATGAACATGGAAAGATACGCTAGACATCTGGTACTCCCAGAGATAGGTGAAGAAGGACAGGAAAAAATAGAAAAAGGATCTGTCGCCGTCTTTGGGTTAGGTGCTTTAGGTTCTCCTATCACAGACGCTCTAGCAAGAGCGGGGGTTGGTAGATTAAAATTGATCGATAGGGACTTCGTGGAACTATCAAATCTGAACCATCAGATACTGTTCGATGAAACCGATATAGGTGAACCAAAGGCTGAAGTGGCTAAAAGGAAGGTTCGTAAAATCAATTCGAGTATAGATGTTCAAGATGAAGTAGTCAATATCGACACCAGCAACGTAGAAGATCTAATAGAAGATGTTGATATTGTGATGGATGGAACGGACAATCTTGAAGTTAGATATCTGACGAACGACGCCTGTGTTAAGAACGATAAACCTTGGATATATACTGCGGTTTTAGGAACTTATGGGATGACCAAAAATATAATCCCAGGAGAAAACGCGTGTCTTAGGTGTTTTTTCCCCGAAAAACCTTCACCGGGAAGTTTGGAGACCTGTGAGACCGCTGGGGTTCTTTTTACACTCCCAAGGATCATGGGTAATCTTGCGGCGACAGAGGCGATCAAATATCTGATGGGTAAGGAGACGAGAGATGATCTGATCACTTTTGATGTTTGGCATAGCGATTTTGAAAGGACCAACATAGAAAGAAGAGTTAAAGAATGTAAAAGTTGCGCGGATCATGAATTCGAATTCCTCCAAAGAGAAGAAGACACTATCACTGAGCTCTGTGGAAGGGACTCCGTACAGATAACACCTGCTGAGAAGAGTACGCTTGACTTGAAGAAATTAGCTGATAGGTACGAAAACGCCAAAAAGATGGGTGATAAGATGGTGAAGATCCCTGCAAAAGAATACGAATTGAACGTCTTTGGAGATGGTAGAGCCATAATACAAGGTACAGAGGATCCCAAAAAAGCCAAAAGTATTTACTCACAATATATCGGAAAGTGATATCAGGAATATATCTTTTCAAAGACCATATCGTTCAAGAGCGATTCGATGTTCATCTCTTCTTCTTCCATCATAAGTTCTTCGACTTCACTCCTCACTCTCGGTCTTTCAGGTGTTAACATACAGCAGATGGTAGGCCTGATAGAGATCTCGTAAGTACCTATCTCTTTTGCGATATCTATGACATCAGTTTTGTCAAGTCCTATCAGTGGTCTATGGATAGGAATGTTTACAGTCTCATCCGCGGTAGCCATATTGCTCAAAGTCTGTGAAGCAACTTGGCCTAGGGATTCCCCCGTAACTAACGCATCTTTGTCTACCTTTTCAGCTAATCTTTCCCCCGCTCTGAACATCATCCTCCTGCAGAGTATGCACCTAAGGTGTTCATCACCCTTGGAAGCTATCTCTTTTTGTATATCACCGAAACTACCGGCATAGGTTTCTATGTCGCTGTGGATGCTTTTCAACTTTTCAGATAGATCTTTGACAGTCCTGATGGTCTTCTCATCTGTAAAAGGTCTGTTATCGAAATACAAAAGAGTGACCTCGGCACCGACCTCTGCCATCATATGAGCAGCGACAGGGGAATCTATCCCTCCTGAGAGAAGAACTACGACCTTATGTGACATCTTCATAAAGTTATGGTCTCTCTGTTATAAATATATCGATAGATGACAGTTCAAGAGGATGTAAAAGACTAATAAGAAAAGGAATACCCGCAATTTTTATAAGCATGTCTTGTTTTGGTATGAACGCTCAAATTCGCCGGTTTCCTGACTCTAACAGGAAAAGATTTATAATAGAAATCATTCTACCGGAAAAGGCTAAAAGAATATGAACAGGGAATATACTCGTTTCGAGAAGGCTAGAATAATCGGTGCCCGCTCCATCCAGCTGTCTATGGGAGCTCCGACTATGTTGAAAGATGATGCGAGTGGGCCACTGGACCCAGTCGATGTTGCGATAAAAGAATTTGAGAAAGGTGTTATCCCTATAACTGTAATAAGAGAGGATGAACAATGACTGACGAAGACGAAGTTGAAGAAGAAGAGATGTTAGTTTCTGAAGATACTTATCTAACTGCAGGTATACATATCGGAACACAGCAGAAAGCCAAGGATATGGAGCCATTCATATTCAAAGTGAGAGACGACGGGCTTTTTGTTCTAGATGTGGATAAAACTGAAAAAAGGATAAGGACCTTAGCGAAATTCTTGTCTCGCTATGATCCGAAAAGAATCCTGCTGGTTTCCGCTAGACAGTACGGTAAAAGACCGATAGACATGTTTTCCGATGTTGTAGGAACTTCCAGCATCGCAGGCAGATTCATACCTGGCACGCTCACAAATCCTTCTCTAGATCACTTCATAGAACCGGAAGTACTCTTGGTAGTTGATCCTTCGGCCGATCGTCAAGCTGTAAAAGAAGCAGTGAACGTAGGGATACCTATAATCGGACTTGTAGATACAAACAACATGTTAAAGAATGTGGATTTTGCATTACCGACTAACAACAAAGGTAGAAAGTCACTAGCACTGGTGTTCTGGTTACTGGCTAGGGAGATAAAGATGGAGAAAGGAGAGATAGACGAGAGAGAGGAATTCGAATACGAAGTCGAGGACTTCGAACAAAGTCTGTAGAACAATAAAACATCTTTTTTTATATTTGATCTTGCTCTTTTTTCTTTTGATATAGACTTTACTCTGTATGACTAGATTAAAAAGGAGAAAAGTTTGTTTGTCTACTTAGCTCTAGTAAAGTCTCACTGTTTCTAGATTTCTCGGTGCTTTAGTCGTTATACCGTATTTTTTGTAGATAGTGCTGGCAAGGTTTCGAGCTTTGCTTTCCTCACCATGACTAACCAAGACTCTCTGAGGATTTGGATTCATCTTACTGATGTAATGGAGTAGTTGAATTCTATCGCTGTGTCCAGAAAATCCTTCACAGGTATATACGTTCAAATTGACCGGGATATCTATCTGCTCTCCTCTCTCAGTCATGGCGATCTTATCATATCCTCTTTGGATCTTGTTTCCTAGAGTTCCCTCTGCTTGATAACCTACGAATATCAAAGTGGCCTCGGGATCGTCTCCCCAAGCTTTGAAATATTCCAAAACTGGACCACCGTTCATCATACCTGCTGTAGCTAGAACTATAGCAGGTTCGTCACTGTCGCAAATGTCCCTTCTATCATCCATACTACCTACTTCTTTGAAATACTCCGATAGGAACGGATTTTCATCTTCATGGAATATCTTGTTTTTCAGTTTATTGTTCAGAAATTCCGGATAAGCAGTATGTATAGCAGTCGCCTCCCAGATCATACCGTCCAGATACACTGGA
>CAYNOV010000004.1:0-18476 GCA_964398905.1 uncultured Thermoplasmata archaeon | reverse complement strand
TTTCCTCATCGCTTCTTCTATGACCAACATGACCTCCTGTGAACGACCTACCGCGAATACGGGAACTATAACCTTTCCGTTCCTGTGATTCAGTGCCTGATCTAAAATATCTTTTAGCTGTTCGACAGCATCTTTTCTGCTGGGTTGTAGATCATCATACCCTCCATAAGTGGACTCCATAACCACAGTTTCCACTCGAGGGAACTTGTTGGTAGCCTGATTGAAGAGCCATGTATCATCGTACTTCAGATCACCAGTGAAAGCCACATTATAGTCACCATCGCCGATATGCATGTGAGCTATCGCCGATCCAAGGATATGTCCAGCATTATGGAGAGTGAGCCTAATATCTGGTGAGATATCAGTTGTCTCACCGTACTCCAAAGGTATCGTTCTCATGACCTGTTCCCTTACATGTTTAGATTGATAGGGTGGGTCTCTAGCGTCGCTGACATTGACTTTGATGTAGTCTAGTTGTAGAAGTGCTGAAAGATCTCTCGTAGGAGCTGTAGTATAAACAGGACCTTCAAAACCGTACTTGTAAAGGGCCGGGATGATACCACTATGGTCAAGGTGAGCATGGGTCAATACAAGAGCGTCTATATCATCAAGGGGCATTATCTCAGGTGCGTTCAAAAATGGAGTACCTTCCCCGTTCTCATCTTTGGCCGAAGGATTGATCCCACAATCCACCAGGACCTTACTATCCCTGGTCTGTAGTAGATGTGCACTCCTTCCGACTTCTCTATATCCACCCAACGCGGTAACTCTGGCGAATCTTTCTCCATCACGAGTATCTCTGTTTATCTTCCTTCCGACTTCCTGAAGGAATTTCTTTCTTTTATCCCCGACCTGTCTAAGAAACTCTCTGATATCGTTGACGGTTTTAGATTCGATAGGGGGAGTCCTTATCACATCGACAGCCCAACCGGTTTCTCTCTTTATCTCGTTCAACAGTTTTCCTTCTTTACCGATAGCGATACCAGGGGCTTTAGCTTTTATAGTAACTTCACCGATATCTTCGTTGAAGTACATATCAGTGATCTCTGCTTCATCCGGTACTATCTCTTTTATCCTTTTTTCTACCTTTTCGGGGTCTTCAAGGATCGAAGGATCTGGTCTTACTGTAACCCTTCTCTTCAGTCTCTCTGCTAACTTCTTAACGGTGTCGGCGTCCTCTGTAAACTTTTCCATATCTTTGGTATATATAACGATCACTGATCCTTCGAACTGTATGTCTGTTATCCGAACACTCGCTGGAAGTACTTCATCGATTGCTTCCTTTGCTTCATTTAAAACGTCCTCTACACTCATAGAATCCACTTTTTTTGAATTTTTTTGGTTTCGATCTTATCAACCATCGACCATCATGCCTCTCAAAGAAGGGATCAACACCCTTCTAAAGGTGATTTAGTAAAGAAATTGATTTTCATAAATATATCTGAAGTGAAAGGTTTTTATAAAGAGGGTAGATTTTTCTTCTCTCTGATCTCGGAGATTATTTCCTTTATACTTTCATCCTCAAGTCGTTCAAAACCCTTTTCCGGTGTTATCTTGGCAACGTTGACGCCGTCACCAGATGCTGAATCTCGGCTGCTTGAAACCAATAAGGAAAGAACGGCCAATTCAACACCTTCATCTACAGGCATCCCCTTTTCATAATGATCTTCGAGCACACCGTAAACGAACTGAGAACCTGAACCTTCAGCTACATAATCGTCGGCTATTGCCCCTCCTAAGGCATCTATCGAGTATACCTTTCCAGTACCATCAGGGTCAACGCCTCCAAGCACGAGTCCAACATAATAGGGCATCATCCTTCTACCCATCATTATATTGGAAAGTAAAGTTGTAGCTGCTTCAACAGATATAGTTTTCTTCCTCTTTAACTCGTAAAGTTCAACCTCGGAACTCAGATATCGAGAAAGAACTTGTCCATCGCCGACCAATCCTGCGATGTTAAGTCCTATGTTATCCGTTATCTTGAACAACTTCTTTGTATCTTTGTGAGATATCATATGTCCTTTGGTTGCTCTCTTCTCCGTTGCTAGCACTACGCCGTCTTCACAGACCAGACCTAGTGTGGTTGTACCTTTATTGTTGTTTTTCTCATCCATAATTTCACACTCAACCCAATATTTCTAATTGTTTCGCAGAACTTTAAATCTGCTAGCATAAAATCTTTTAAGCGTTCAATCTTAAACCTTCACTACTATTTAGATGTTTCCATGTAGTTAAGAATTATGCTAGATCGTATTGATTTCTCTCTATCTATATATGGATGGTCCGGTTTTTGTCGAAGATACTTCTTCTTGATCAGATATCTTTGCTCCACCTAAAGATTGGAAATGCATCGTGGTCCTCATGCCAAGATTTACAACATACTGTATCGTATCGAAGAATCTTCCTCTATTCAATTCTTCGTCATAGAGATGCTTTTTGATTACTATAGAGTCCGGAAGTTTCTCACCATCTCTCTGGATATTATAGATGTTGGAGTCCTCCGCTAATATCATCACTAGTGCCTTTTCAAAACCCGACCTCTGTTTGTCGTTCAGTTTTTTTAGAACTTTTTTATGTTCTTGACTGACGTTCAATTTGTAAACTACTTCAACTCTCTTCTCATACTTCTTTGGGTTCCCGAGTAATACCGTCCTCTTGCCGTGTTTCAACTGTATCAACCAATTCAAGGCTTCCTGATCGCGCACCTCATAATCTCTATTATCTTCATCTAACCAGGTCAATATACGCTCTTTCATATAGAATATTACGATGGCTTAGTTTATGTATTTTTGGACTATGCTATCAAAAATTCGATCCCTTGAAGAACGAAAAGAGGTATGATGATCATCAAGAAGTCGTCGTCTATCCTAATGCTAGGATATTCGGCTAAAATAGCCGATAGAGATCCGACCATCGATAGAGTGATCAGCACAGGTAAAGAAAGATCTGTTAGGATGCTGTATAATACCATCGCAAGGACAGCCCAGGCGATGAAAGGTACATAGGGATAAAACCCAGGTCTATGGTACTGTATCTCGCCTATCAAAGGATCGATGAGTCCCATGCCAAGAAGACAGATGAAGGCCAAATGCATCGGGAAAAATAGGAGTGTTATAGCCGCTGCTATAGAAGCCCAGGCATATGAGGCGAACTGTCTCTTTTCATATTCTCTCATCCCATAAACGCTGAAACCTAGATAAAGTCTAAAACCTTCAAAGATCAGAACACCGGCCAAGATGATTATGAGATAAAAATCTCTAGCATATCCAAATAAAGGATCTGGCACGAGATAGTAAACGAGTACGATCCACGTCATAGAGTGGATTATCCTTCTGGTCAATCTTTCCTCTTCACTCATCTACTCTCTCACCAATATTATCAAGGTGTCTGCCACGTTTTATCAATTTATCTAAGACATTTATGCCTCTTCTAGTGCTTGGATAAGCGGGCACACCTTCCTTGTAAAATTTCTTTCTCCATTTGTCGCCTGTTCTATCGCCTATACAAGCTACGACTATCGGTTTTTCTCCTTTGTGATACCATTTAGAAATAGATTCTACCATACCTTCTCCAACATATGGAGATTGAAACAACGCGTACAAAAATATCCCATCTATCTCGTTTTCGTCCTGTAATATCCGAAGAACATCGTCGACCATCTCATCTGTTACATTAGCGGTCAGGTCTATAGGATTGTCACTAGATGCTATAGGCAGGATCACTTCGTCCAATCTTTCTTTTATTTCATCGCTGAATGAAGGCATGTTCAGCCCAAGTCCCGGATCCGTGTCTTCTATATTATCAGAAGCTATAACTCCTGTACCTCCAGCACTGCTGATGACCGCTATATTCTCTCCTTTGATGGGCCGATTCAACAGAAGAGCTTCAGAGAAGTCGGTCAGTTCTCTCTCATCGTAAGCATTAATTATCCCAGCTTGTTTAGATATTCCCTTCACAACTCTATCAGAGGTTGTGGCCAAAGAACCAGTATGTGATTGTGTAGCTTTTTGACCGATTTGGCTCCTACCTCCCTTCAAAAGGACTATAGGGGTATCGTGAATCTTTTTCTTAGCTATCTCGTAAAGTTTTCTTCCGTCACTCAAACTTTCAAGGTAAAGAGCGATCACATCGGTCTTTTCATCTTTAGCAAAGTATTCAAGAAGTTCCACTTCATCTATATCCAGTCTATTTCCTATACCTACAAAACCCGACAGTCCTGTATTGTGTTCACACAATGTTTCCATGAAGGGAGTGGCCATGAATCCGCTCTGAGATATGAAGGCGATGCCTCCTTTACCAGGCCTTTCTACTCTATCCTCGGGAAGGAAAAAGGTGTCAAGGTCGACAGGAGGGATAAGAACACCCATAGTGTTCGGGCCTAATAGGCGTGTCTGACTATCTTCTAAAATATCTTTTATCTCCTCTTCCCTACCTTTCCCCTTTTCCCCGGTTTCTCCAAAACCACCAGAGACAAGGATAATAGCACCTACGTCTAACTCCACGCAGTCCTTGACAGCGTCCACAGCGTATTTAGAAGGTATTGCAAGTATGGCTAGTTCTATCTCTTCCGGTACGTCAAAGATACTCGGATAAAAACCTTCTTCACCTTCAGCCTTCGGATTTATGGCAAAAACGTCTCGGGCAGAACTCTTCAAATTATCAAATATGATATTACCCATCTTTTCTTCGTCGCTGAGGGATACACCAAAAATCGCCACACTTTTTGGATCAAGCAATTTATCTATGTTGGTTCCTCTTTGGGTTTCGCCGATTACCATGATAACACCACGGGGAGTTCTCTTTCGGTCCTATCCAACATATAACCATTTATTTACTTTTCGTCTTTTCTAACGTCTCTTCTAATGTTTTGACAGATATCTTTTTCACCACGATCGTCTATAAAATATTACCACAATTAGCTATATGATTGGTAGGCTGTTCTAATATGCGATGTCTGGAAAAGATACAACACCGATTCCCGGAGCCATTCTTATATTACGACATTAGTGATGAATATTTCCAAAATACTAATAAGGCACCGGTTATTCACCGAATTGATGGGATCAAAAAAAGAAGATCTTGAAGGACTTTTCAACCCTAACGGTATAGCGGTCATAGGTGCTTCAAGAAAAGAGGGTAAGATAGGGTATACTCTTTTCAAAAACATCAAAGAATCCGAGTACGACGGGAAAGTATATCCAGTGAATCCCAAAGGAGGAGAGGTGCTCGGCGATAAAATTTATAGATCTATCGATGAGATTCCAGATCAAATCGATCTCGCAGTGATCGTGGTTCCTGCAAAGATAGTAAAAGATGCCGTACACGAATGTGGTGAGAAAGGGATAAAACATGCGATCGTCATATCCTCTGGATTTTCTGAGATCGGTAACGTCGAAGAGGAAGAAGAGATAGTCGAAGAAGCAAAAAAGTATGGGATGAGAGTACTAGGTCCCAATGTTTTCGGTATCTACTCCGGCAAAACAGACTTGAACGCTACTTTCGGCCCACCTGATATAGAAAAGGGAAGTATAGCTCTGCTTTCCCAGAGCGGCGCTTTGGGAATAGCTATGATAGGAAAGACCGCTCAACAGTATCTAGGGCTTTCAGCCATAGTCAGTATAGGGAATAAAGCAGACATAGATGATATCGATCTGATAGATCATTTCGGTGAAGACGAAGAAACTGAAGTCATCATGATATATATGGAAGGACTTCAGAACGGAAGGGAATTCATGAAAAAGGTCGAAGAACTTCCAGATGAGAAAACTGTGGTCGTTATAAAATCTGGGCGATCTAAAAAAGGCGCTACTGCTGTAGCTTCCCATACAGGTTCTCTAGCAGGAAGTGATAGGATATTCTCCTCCGCTTTCAAGCAATGTGGTGTTCATAGAGCTGAAGACCTTCGCGAGGCTTTCAATTGGTCTAGGGTGTTTTCAACTTCTCCTCTACCCGAAGGAGATAACACTGTAGTAGTGACCAACGGAGGAGGGATAGGAGTTTTGAGTGCCGATGCTGCGGAAAAATACGATGTCAAATTGATGGATGATCAAACTCATCTCAAAGAGACATTTGAAGACGCGATACCCTCTTTCGGTTCGACCAAAAATCCTATAGACATAACTGGACAGGCAGGGAAAGATGAATATGAAAGAGCCTTGAGAAAGGCCTTTGAAAGTGAGAAGACAGGTGCTGTTGTAGGCTTGTACTGTGAAACGGGGACTACTGATCCATGGAAAGTCGCCGAGGCGATAAAGGAAGTTTACGATGATCATGGGGATAAAAAGGCTTCTGTTTACACTTTCACTGGAGGTAAGAAAGTTCTAGAATGTGTTCAATGGTTGAGAAAAAATAAGATCCCAGCTTTCACAGATACTTACGAATGCATATCATCTCTTGGTGCTTTATTTGAAAAGAAAAGGTATCTAGAGCGAGAAGAAGAAAAATCAGAGAAGATAGAATTGGACATCCCTGTAGAAGAGATAAAAGAGATAGTTCAAGAGGTTAGAAAAGAGGGGAGACTGACCTTATTAGAAGACGAGGCTAGGGATATCTTGGAATTGACTGGGATCCCTATGGCTGATGGGGAAGTCGTAAATTCTATAGATAGAGCTGTTGAGGTCGCGGAAGATATAGGTTATCCCGTGGTTCTAAAAGTGGTCTCTGAAGATATAGTCCATAAATCCGATGCTGGTGGTCTCGCCCTAAATCTAGAGAACAAAGACGAAGTCATCGATGCTTATCAGGCGATATATTCCAACTGTCGTAAAAACTATCCCGATGCACACATAAGTGGCATATCTGTTGCGAAGATGTTAGAAGGGGGTGAAGAGACCATCGTAGGAGGTTCGAGAGATAATTCATTCGGACCATTGGTGATGTTCGGTCTAGGCGGTGTCTACGTCGAAATACTTGAAGATGTTTCTTTTAGAGTAGCCCCTATAACAAAAAAGGAAGCTAGAAAGATGATGGGTCAGATAGATTCGTTCCCAGTTCTAGTCGGTGCGAGAGGACAGGCGAGGAAAGATCTAGATGCGTTGGCAGATGTTATATATAGGGTATCTTATTTGATGAATGAAGTAGATGAGATCGCAGAGATGGATCTTAATCCTATCAAAGCTTTCGATCAGGGAGAAGGATGTAAAGCTGTAGATGTTGCTATAAATCTTGAGAGTAGGTGATATAAAATGAAAAATCTCATAATATCTTCAACGGAAGAAGACGCTGGGAAAACGACTATAGGTCTAGGTTTAGCTCTTAAAAAAGATATACCATTGAATTACTTCAAACCGTTTGGCGATAGGCCGATATACAAAAAAAAGAGACTGATCGACTATGACGCCAAGCTTTTCAAAAACGTTCTATCGTTAGATACGGATTACGAGAAGTTCTGTGTAGGGTTCGATCACTCAAAGATCAAGTACGCTTTTGACAAAGATACTATACAAAATAAAATCCGGGAAAGGGTCGAAGAACTTTTAGAAGGAAAAGAGGGATTGATAATTGAAACGGGAAAGAATTGGGGGTTCGGATCCTCAATAAATCTCGATCCAGTTTCACTTTCGAAGATGGTAGATTCTGAAGTCATATTAGTCTGTTCTGGTAGCGGAACAGAGGTTTTAGATAAGCTCACCACGGCACACCACTATTTTGAAAGCATGGATGTAGACCTGAAGGGAGTGATCTTGAATAGACTAGAATCGATAGAAGAGGCTGAAGATTTTGTGGTCGATGATATAAAGGAGATAGGATTGGACGTGTTGGGTCTGATCCCAGAGATACCGAGTCTAGACTTGACCCGGATGAGCTTCATCAATGATATGCTGTTCGGTAAAGTGGTAGCGGGGGAAGACGGTCTGAGCAATATAGTCGAGAACATCTATGTTGGTGCGATGAGTGCTGACGAGATGGTCCGTAATCCAGCTTTTCAAGAAGATAAAAAATTGATAGTCACCGGTGGAGACAGAACCGATGTTATTTTAGCTTCTATAGAAGATGGAACTTCAGGTCTTGTATTGACCAATGACATCATACCTCCCAGCAATATAATATCTAAAGCCGACAGGGCTAATATCCCACTCATCTCAGTACCGATAGACACTTACGAAGCTGCTAAGAGGATAGAAAGCATGGACACGATAACTACTATAGAAGACGATTTCAAGATCGACAACATAAAAGAAGAGATCACACCAAGACTTGATATAGAACTTTGAAGCATTTAAACATAGGGTTTGGAAGCTCTCTATGAGATGATGTTGGGAGAGATAATGCATGGTATATGATGTTGAGTATGTGGAAGCTGAAAAGGCACTCAATAATATAGGAAGAGGGGATAGAGTTTTCGTTGGTTCAGGTGCAGCAGAACCCCAATATCTAGTTCAAAGGCTCGCTGAACTTGCAAATCAATTTTACGATACGGAGATATTTCATATCCAAACTTTAGGTGTAGCTCCATATACCGAAGATAAGTTTGAAAATAGATTCAGACACAACGCTTTCTTCGTTGATGATAATACTAGAGATGCGGTAGCTGAAGGCAGGGCCGATTACACCCCGATATTTATGAAGGATATCCCTAAACTCTTCAGAAATAAAAGGGTCCCTCTAGATGTTTCTTTAGTCCAATTATCTCCTCCCGATGAACACGGTTGGATGAGTTTGGGTATAGCAGTAGATATAATAAAATCAGCTGTGATGAACTCCAAAACAGTTATAGCACAAGTAAATCCAAAGATGCCGAGGGTTCACGGTGATTCTTTCATCCATGTAGATGATGTGGACTACCTGGTACATCACGAAGAAGAGCTGTTGGAATTCGATCCTATCTTTCCAAGCGAAAAAGCTGAAAAGATAGCCGACAATGTTGGCCCGTTGATAGAAAACGGAGCGACCATACAGATCGGTTATGGAGAGATCCCGAATGCTATCTTATCCCATCTTGATGAAGAAGAAAATCTCGGAATACATACAGAGATGTTGTCCGAAGATCTCGCAGAACTGATCAAAGATGGAACAGTTACTAACAAGGAGAAGAGTATACATCCCGGTAAGAGTATAGCGTCGTTCTTGATGGGTACTAAAGAGCTTTATGATTTTGTAGATGATAACCCATCGATAGAACTTCATCCTTCTGATTATACCAATGATCCATTTACCATAGCTAAAAATTACAAGATGACCGCTATAAATACTGCCTTACAGGTCGATCTCACAGGACAGGTCTGTGCGGACTCTTTAGGATACAGTTTTTACAGCGGTATAGGTGGTCATGCGGACTTCATGCGAGGTGCAGGATACGCGGAAGATGGCAAATCTATCATAGCTCTGTCGTCTACAGCACAAGATGGAGAAGTCTCTAGGATCGTACCTTCTCTGAATGAAGGAGCTGGCGTCGTCACGACAAGAGGCGACGTAGAATACATAGTGACAGAATATGGTACTGCTTATCTGAAAGGGAAAAATATACGGAACAGAGTTATGGAACTGATAAATATAGCTCATCCAAAATTCAGGGATGATCTGCTCAAAGAGGCGAAAAAACACAATCTAGTCTATGAAGATCAGATGCTAGTTGTAGGGGAAGGAGGAAGATACCCCGATGAATACGAGGATTACGTCGAGATAAGTAATAAAGAGTATTTATTTAGACCGATGAAACCTACGGACGATGAACTTTTAAAAGACCTATTTTACTCTTTATCCGACGAGAGCCGGTATAAACGTTTCATGAGTGCTAGAAAGGATATGCCTCACGAAAGGAGACAAGAATTCGTTCAGCTAAACTACAACAAAGAGATGGCCATCGTCGTTATCGATCCCGAGATAGATGGACCTCATAGGATGGTAGGTGTTGGAGATTACAGGATCAAAGAAGGACAGTATGTGGCAGAAGTTTCTTTCATGATACGGGACGAGTATCAAAACAAAGGTATCGGGACTAGACTACTTGAATATCTGACCATGATAGCTCAGGATCAAGGTCTTTATGGATTTACAGCGGAAGTCTTAGCAGACAACCAGAAGATGCTTAGAGTTTTCGAAAAGATGGGGTACGAGATACACAAACGAAGGGAAGGTGGAGAAGTGATATTGAAGATGAGATTCAAATGAGGTGATAGATATCGTTTCAGAAACAGCATGTAAAAAAAAGCAAATCGAAAAGGACTGGAAAATCGACGTCGAGAGGATAAACAATATAATTTCCCAAGTTGAGAAAAAAGGAAGACATCAACTTTTGGAGAACGAAGCCCGCGAGATCCTTGGATGTGCAGGTATATCTATAGCTGAAGGCAGAGTGGTGAAAAGTCTTGAAGAAAGTATAGAGGCTGCCGAAGATATAGGTTATCCCGTGGTAATGAAGGTGGTTTCGGAAGACATAGTGCACAAGATGGATGTTGGTGGTATAGCAGTAGATCTTGAAAGTAAAGATGAAGTCGAAGACGCTTATCAAGCCATACATTCTAGAGTTCAAAATAGAAAACCTGACGCGAATATAAACGGTATCTCCGTCGCTGAGATGATCGAAGGAGGGACCGAAGTCGTTACAGGTGGTATGATGGATCCTACTTTTGGACCAGTGGTGATGTTCGGACTCGGAGGTATATACGTAGAGATATTCAAGGACGTCGAGTTCAGGATCGCCCCGATCTCATTCGATGAAGCTCACGATATGATAGCGGATATTGATTCCTTTCCTCTGTTAACAGGGGCTAGAGGAGAAAAATGTAAAGACCTAGATGCACTGGCAGAGATGATCTCGAGAGTTGGAGACCTGATCTTTAAAGTAGATAAAATTAATGATATAGACCTGAATCCGGTAGCTGCACTTGAAGACGGTGCCAAAGCTCTAGACGTAGCTATAAGCTTGGAATAGATTCATTTTCAAGGAAAATACCAAAATACTTATATCAAATATCAATCTTCGAAAAAACGTTTCAAATTGGTTGCTAAAACTCGGCTGAGGTAATATCGTGGCGGTAGAAGAGATCAAAAAGATAAAAAAGGCAGAGAAAAAAGGCCTTGAAAAGATCGAGAAGGCAAAAGAAAAAGCCGAAAAGATGGTGGAAGAAGCCAAAGAAGAAGCTCAGCAGGAAAAAGAGGACGCTCTTTTCTCATTGAAGAAGGAGATGGAAGAAAAAGAGAAAGAGGTCAGACAGGAAGCTGAGGAGAAGGCGGAGAAAATCGTAAAAGAAGGAGAAAAAGAGGCTGAGAAGATAAAAAGATCCACTGAGAAAAATTTATCAGATGCTATTGAACATGTGTTAGAAGAGATAATGGAGGTATGAGCAGGTGTTTTTCCCGAAAAGGATGAAAGACCTCACAATCCTTGTACATAAAGATCATACCCAAGATGTGATAGATTCCCTTCAAGATGAGGGTGTGGTGGAGATAGATCCTTTGGATAGGGATGAGGATGTTAAAGAACTCGTAGATGAAAAGAATATTCCCGAAGTAGTAACTGATTTCACAGATTATGAGATGAAGTTATCTTCCGTGCTGGATGTATTTGAAAAGGTTGAAGAGGACAAAGGAATAGGAATAAAAGATCTTCTCAATCCTGAAGAAACCGAAAAGATCGAAAGAGAAAAAAGATCACTAGACGATATTTTTGATGAAGTAGAAACCGTTTTAAAAGAAAGTGGAAGAGATATAAACGAACTCAATTCTAAACTCACTACGATCGAAGATAAAATAAAAAATTTTAAAGAAAAAGAAGAAGCGCTAAAGACGATCATCGATGTAGATATAGAATTGAGTACCCTCGGAGAATCCAATTTTACCGTGATACGTCTTGGTAAAACAGGAAAGCCGATGGAACTTAAGAAGAATTTGGAAGAGATCGAGGGTGCATTTTTCACTAAAACGGGAGAATTAGAGGAAGAAGCGATCGTTTTGACCGGAGCTTATTTAGGAGAATTAAAGAGATATGAAAGTGCACTGAGAGAAGGAAACTTCAGACCACTCAATCTAGAAGATCTTAAAGGAGACCCAAGAGAGGCTTTAGCTGACGTGAAAAAGAGCTTGACAAAGTTGAAAAAAAAGAAAAAAGCCATCGTCAATGAACTTAAAGACTATAAAAAAGGATGGGAGAAAAAATATCTGGTTTTAAGAGAAGAATTGAACATATATAGAGACAAAAAAGAGATAGTACAGAATTTTGGCAGTACTGATAAAACCAATGTGATGAAAGCATGGGCTCCTGAAGATGAAGTTGATAGAGTCAGGGAGTTAGTATCAGAAAGTTCTGAAGGCTACGCAGAGATAGTAGATGAAGAACCGGCCGATCCGGATGACGTCCCGATATCTCTTGAAAATCCAAAACCCATCAAACCCTTCGAATTACTCACGAAGATGTTCGCTCCTCCTAGATACGATGAAGTAGACCCGACTATGATCGTGGCTCCTGCATTCGTACTATTCTTCGGTCTGATGTTGGGGGATCTAGTCTATGGACTCATACTTGCCGGCGGGGCTGTGATGATGATAAAGGGGCCTGGGAAGATCGAAGAAGGGATCAAGAATTTCGGATGGATAATGTTCGCGACCGGATTATCTACAATATTTTTCGGTTTACTTCAGGGCGGATACATGGGTCCCGGCAGGGATGACTATCACAATCTGCTGGGAAGATTTGGAGTAGAGACTCCCGCTCTTTTGAACACTTTAGAAGGTGACGGACCTCTGATTCTACTGTTGATCTCGCTAGTGATAGGATTGACTTACATCAATGTAGGTCTAGCCCTACAGCTTGTTCAACATTTAAAAAGAAAAGATTATAAAAGGGCGATACTCGAAAATGGATCTTGGTGGCTTTTACAGCCGAGTGGCTTCATCCTGATATCTGGCATGATGTTTGGTTGGTGGGATTTTCCCCAGATGATCTATAATGTATCTTATGTGATGGCTGCAGGAGGATTAGGACTTCTAGCACTGCGTTCTAAAGGATTATCTTTCTTTGAATTGACTGGCTTTTTAGGAGATTTTCTGTCGTTCTCAAGGATATTAGCTCTAGGTTTAGCGACAGCGGGGATAGCATTGACAGTGAACGTGATCACTGATCTTATCGCAGCGGCAGATGTAGGGGTCATGATAGTCGGACCTTTGTTTGCAGTAGGTATCATCCTTGCATTGTACGGTCATGTCAAAAAAGATAGTAAGATGATGGCTGGGATCGGAGGCTTCTTCATAATACTTGGAGTGATGGGTTTGGCAGATCCATCTTATCCTTTCCTGGTATTGGCACTTTTTGTATTTTTGGCAGGACATATGATAAACCTTGCACTTCAGGGCCTGGGCTCTTTCGTACATTCGCTCAGGCTCCAATATGTTGAGTTCTTCGGATATTTCTTCGAAGGAGGAGGGAAAGAATTCAAACCTTTTAAATTTCAAAGAGAACACACTAAATTAAAATCAAAGGAGGAGATTTGAGAATGGATATGAGATCGAAGTTCAGAAAGGATTTGCTGATCGCCTTGTTGGCTGTATCTCTAGTTTTCAGTTTTGGATTCATAGCTGGGGTACAGTCTATCGAAGCTCAAGAAGATGGTGAAATCGCTATCTTGGTCAACGGAGAAGACGTAGGAGAGGAGACCACTCTCAGCTTGGAACCAGATAGATCAGTTAGAGCCGTGCTAAGCGTAGATCTAAGCCAGGTAGATGAAGAGATTACTAGTATCAACTGGACTTTTGAAGATGAAGAAGCATTTACCAAAAACGTCTTGGCCGAACATGAGGCTGGAGACTATCAGATAGAGCTCACTTATAGGGAGTTTGGAGAGTATGAAGTAGAAGTGGTTGTAGAGACAGAAGATGATGAATTTACAGACTCAGTAATGATCATAGTCGAAGAAGACCAAAGAGGGATGTTCCTCGCGACAATCGGTGCAGGTCTCGCTGTTGGTATAGCAGGCATGGGCGCAGGCATAGGCGTTGGTATAGCAGGCGCCGCCGGAGCAGGGACCATCGCGGAAAAACCGGATAAATTCGGTCTTTCCCTCGTATTTCAGGCACTCCCTCAAACACAGGCGATCTATGGTCTCTTGGTAGCTATCTTGCTTTTCCTTTTCACTGGAGTGATCGGAGAACCAGGATTCGTTTCGATCCCCGTCGGTATAATAGCTGTTGGGATCGGATTATCCGTTGGTCTTGCTGGTCTCTCAGCTATAGGCCAAGGGATATCTTCAGCGAGTGGTATAGCCACTGTTGCAGAAGACAGCGAGATGTTCGGTAGAGGTATGGTATTCTCGGTCCTTCCTGAGACCCAGGCGATCTATGGATTATTACTTTCGATCTTATTGATGATATTCAGTGGTCTTTTGGGCGAAGCTGTAGCCATCGATATACCGATAGGTCTTGTCGGTGTCGGTGCTGGACTTTCTGTTGGTATTGCTGGACTTTCAGGAATAGGACAGGGTATCGCGGCGGCTAGTGGTGTTGCCACTGTAGCAGAAGACGAAAGCATGTTCGGTAGAGGTATGGTTTTCTCGGTCCTTCCTGAGACCCAGGCGATCTACGGTCTTTTGATCGGTATACTCCTCATCGTATTCAGCGGCATGATGGGAGAGGAAGCCACGATGACCATGGGGATGGGTATCGCCGCAGTCGGTGCAGGTCTAGCGATAGGGATCGCAGGCATATCTGGTATAGGACAAGGGATCACTTCTGGTTCAGCCATCGCAGCCGTAGCGAATAGAGAGGAGACCTTCGGTAAAGGGATGATATTCAGCGTTATGTCAGAGACTTTCGCTATCTTCGGTCTTCTCGTAGCCATACTGATCATCGTTTCGCTTGGATTCATGGGGTGAGAGAGATTTCAGTGGAAAAGATAGTTGAGAAGATAGAAAAAGACATCCAGAACAAGATAGACTCTATCATGGAAGAGGAAAAAGAAAAGGCCGAACAGATCAGAAAAGAGATAGAGCAAGAAAAAGAGAAAAGATTGAATGACATCGAGAAAGAAAAAGAAAGAGAGATAAAGACGTTGAAGAACAGGATCATATCCCAGGCTGAACTAAAGTCCAGGAAAAAACGACTGGATGTCAGGGAAGAGATGATCCAGAGAGTTTTCGATAGTAGCAAAGACAGATTGAGAGAGATGGATCCCAATGATTACGAAGGATATATCAAGGAGTCTATTGAAAAGGCAGAAGAGATATTAGAAGGAGATGTCAAGATACACTGTCAAGAAGGAAGTGAAGATGCAGTAGAGAGTATTGCTAAAAAGATCGATCCTGATTTAGAAGTCATAGGTGATCTTAAAAACATCGGCGGTATCAAAGCGATCTCAGACAGAGGAGCATCTATCGATATGACTTTCGAAGCTAATCTGGAGAGGAAGCGAAAAGAGCTCAGAAAAGAAATAACTGACATATTATTCGCGGAGGAAGAATAAGTGATCGAAGGATTGATAGAAGACATAGGTATGACGAATTTCGTGTTTTTGATCGTTGGTTTAGCTTTGATTCTAGTTATAATCCTCTTCATGAGTTATTATAGAGTCGTGATCAGCATCGCCAATTTTACCTATCCTAACGCTGTCTTCCGTTCAAGTGGAAATGCCTATCTCAAGGAGAAAAAGATATCTGATCTGATCGAAGGAGGGAACTTGAACGAAGTTTATTCTGAATTGGAAGAAGACGGATATGAGATATCAAAAGAAGCCAGAGAGGATATCGATCAGGTCGAAAAGGAACTCGAAAAGATAAATGTTGAACTGATGAAGAAAGCTCATAGGACTTCACCAGATGAAACGAAGGGTTTCACCAAAGCTTGGCTGGCCCGATATGATGCTAAGATGGCGAAAAGAGCTGTCAAAGCCATAAAAGAAGGCAAGAATGAAGAATTGGAAGAAAGACTCCATCCCGTAGAGGAAGTAAATGAAAGTGTGATAGAGGAATTGACCTCCGCTAGAAATGTTCAGGAAGCTCTCTCGATATTGAGAGATACAGAATTGGGAGATGTTTTGGAGAAGAAGGAATGGGAAGAAAAATTATTTGAGCTCGATGTAGCCCTCGATAAATATGCCTTCAACAAACTCAAGGCAGGCATATTCAAAGTAGAATCTGAACAGAGGTCCCCGATAAGATACTTCTTCGGTAGATATACTGATCTCTGGAATATCAAAATAGTGTTAAGAGGGATCAGAGAAGACGTTGAAAGAGAGATGCTCAAGGAAAGCCTCCTACCTAAAGGTAGAGAATTACCGGAATGGAAATTAGAAGAGATGACAGAGTCGTCTAGTGTTGACGAAGCCCTCGTACAGTTGGAGGGAACATCTTATGATAACATCAGAAATAAGATGCAGGCCGACGAGAGATTTGACTTTGAACACTACCTAGATGAAAAGTTACTCAAGATACTGATCGAACTCAACAACCAATATATATTAACTGTTGGTCCTACCTTGAAATATCTAGTCGGTAAAGAATTCGAATTGAGGAACATCCGTGCATTGATAAGAGGTATAAAAGAGGATGTAGACCCTATCAGGATCAAAGAATTGATGATCTTGGAGGAGAACATATGAAAAAGAAAGTCGTCGTGGTGGGGAAAAAAGAGATGACCCTCGGTTTCACGCTAGCAGGGGTAGATGAAGCTCTTACGCCAGCGGATGAATATGAGAGCAAAAAACAGATAGATAGACTTTTAGAATCCTCTGACGTGGGCGTTATATTACTCTCGGAAAGTATAGCTGAAAATATAAGAGATCATCTTAACCAGAAGGAAGAAAAGAGAAAAGGAGAGATATATCCAGTTATAGTCGAGATACCAGATAAAGGAGGTCCACTTGAAGATAAAGAAGACCCATTGAAAGGTAAGATAAAGAGAGCGGTAGGTGTAGATATAACCGTCAAGGAGTGAAGATGATGAAATATTATGTTGATATTAAAAAAGATCAAGATCGATCCAGGAGGAAGAAATCATGGTAGATGAAGCTGAAGAAAGTATAAGCAAGATCAAAAAACCTGACGAAGATGAAAGAGCAGGGAGTATCATCAATGTGGCAGGGCCTGTAGTTGAGGCTGATGGTCTTAGAGGAGCAGAGATGTACGAGGTCGTTGAAGTGGGCGAGGAAGGCCTGATCGGCGAAGTCATCGAACTCGATGAAGATGTTGCCACTATCCAGGTTTATGAGGAAACCGGTGGTGTAAAACCGGGAGAACCAGTTAAAAGGACCGGAGAACCTCTTTCATTAGAATTGGGACCAGGTCTTATCGAACAGATCTATGATGGTATCCAAAGACCGCTCGAGGGTATTGTAGAAAAGACCGGTGACTTCATCAAAAGAGGTATAGATGTGCCTCCTTTAGATGAAGATAAGAAATGGGAATTCAAACCAAAAGCGGAAGTGGGTGAAGAGGTCGAACACGGAGACATCTTAGGGATAGTTGAAGAGACAACGACAGTAGATCATAAGGTCATGGTTCCGCCGGATAAAGGTGGAAAAATAAAAGAGATAGTTTCTGAAGGAGATTACACTATAAATGAAACTATCGCGGTTTTAGAGAACGAAAACGGTGAAGAAGAGATAAGAATGAAACAGCGGTGGCCTGTTAGAGTCGGAAGGCCTATAAAAGATAAGAAACAGCCAGGCGAATTACTCGTTACGGGTCAAAGAGTTCTAGATACTTTCTTCCCTCTAGCTAAAGGAGGAACCGCGGCTATACCAGGGGGCTTTGGTACTGGTAAATGTGTTACAGGAGAGACTCCGGTTATGTTCTCTGACGGCTCAAAGAAACCTATTGAAGATGTGTATGAAGATTATAAAGACGAAGGAGATAGAAAAGTGAATTCTGAAGAAGAGCTGATCGAACTAGAACAACCACTGAAAATACTTTCGATGGATGATGGTGAGCTTGTCGAAAAGCAAGCGACCTGTGTTTATAAAGGCAAAACGGACTCTACCGTAGTTATTAATACTAAATCAGGTCGTAAAGTCGAGCTCACCCCTATCCATAAATTGTTCGTTCTGACCCCTGATATGGAGATAGTAGAAAAACCCGCGGGAGAGATAAAAGAAGGAGATACGCTTCTAGCTCCTAGAAAACTTCCTGTCAATGGAGAAAAAGATACGGAAAAATTGATGGTAAAAGATCTTCTACCGGAAAAGAGAGTATATGGTGAAGATTTCGATAAAACAGTTAAAGTCATAAATGAGCTTGAAGAAAAGATCGGTAGTAGAAAGGCACTAGCTGAAAGATTAGATCTCAGTGAAGATGTTCTCACTGAATATGCTCATGGAAGGAATAGGCCGAAAGTTAAAATCGCTAAGAATATCTTTGAGGAGGCAGGAATCGATCATGAGATAAAGGAAGTGAAAAGTGAGAGAAACTCCACACCTATCAGAGTACCAAAGAAAATTGATGAAGAACTAGCTGAGCTTTTGGGCCTTCTGCTCGGAGACGGTAGTTTGAAACCGACTTCAGTCCACTTTTATAACAATGATGAAAAACTTTTGTCAAGAGTTGAATATC
>CAYNOV010000003.1:0-28776 GCA_964398905.1 uncultured Thermoplasmata archaeon | reverse complement strand
TCTTGTATATCTCTCTCCCTTTGGTCATGTTTTCCTCTATAGGCTTGTTAGAGAATCCCGTCTCTGACAGGTCGTCATCTTTGATGAACATCGCTCCTTTCATCCCCACCTTGTCTTCATCGTAATAGATCTTCATACCGTAGGCGTCGAAAATGACTTTTGTCACTTCTTTCCATTCGCTGGTACGGTTGATGATAGTGAGTTCCATCACCCCTTCGACGATAGGGTCGATATCTTGAGGCATATCGCTCCTCTGCTGCGTTGCCCAGTATTTGCATATAGTTCCAGTTTTTACATCCCCGTAAAGTGTGTACTTCTGCTTAGCCAATGTGAATATATCTAGTGGTTTATCTACCGATCCGCTCTCAAGAAATACAGCTATCTCGATGGGGAAAGTTGCGTATATCTTCTTTTTCATGCCTGAATCGATTATGATCGGATTTTCGAGATCTAAGAGGAGAGAAGAAGTTATTTCCTTTGGAAGGTTCAGAGGTTCCACCGGTTGGATGGTCATCCTTTTATCTTCGGAAAACATCGATTTTTCTACAGTTTTATCGCTTATCTCTCTGGTATAGTTGACCATCTCATCTTCTACTACCGCTTTTAAATTAAGTTCTCTCTCTGCAAATTCGAATGGAGGAGTATGAGTCCCGTAAAGATGTGTCATGATATGTAAATATGATATAGTACAATTGATATTTTAAAGTTAGCCGAACAAAAGGAGGTAAAAGATAGAGGATGTACGTAGGGATAGACCTAGCCGCGGAAGAAGAAAACCAAACCGGAGTCTGTTCTTTGAACGGAAAAATAGATGCGAGAACAGTTTTCAAAGACGATAAAATCATAAAAATAGCAAAAGAAGGTGAAATAGTCGCGATCGATGCACCATTGACACGAAGTGACGAACCTTTTAGACCCGCTGAAAGAGAGATGATGAATGAATTCGGGCCCATGCTTCCATTGAACACTCCGGGTATGTTATCACTCTCGAATAGAGCCAGACAGATAAGGAAAAGATTGGAAGATATAGAAATAATAGAGACTTATCCTAGAGCTGTAGAACAGATCATAGATGAGAGAAAAGATAGAAAACACTTCGAGAATGAGCATGAATTCGATGCCTATCTGTGTGCGTTGACCGCTAAAAGATATTCTGAAGGTAGATACAGAAAATACGGTGAAGAGTCTGAAACCATAGTTCTACCGCTCTAAAAAATAATATTTAATAAATTTTAAATAGTGTTCAGGGATAATGTATCAGAGGTCGATCATGAAGTATAGAGAGCATAAAGAGCTTGAGATATCTGAAATCGGTATGGGATGTTACGCGCTGAGCGGTTCCTATGGCTCTATAAACAGGAAGAAATTTAAGTCTGTGTTGAAAAGCGCTTTTGAGCGCGGTATAAATCTTTTCGATACCGCTGCAACCTATGGGCAAGAGTCTGAAAAGATACTTGGAGATGTTATAAGGCCGTATAGAGAAGAAGTCGTGATCTCTACTAAGATAGGAGCCGGCGAAGATGGAAGACCCTCACTCGCCTATTCCGACGTGAAAGACCAGTGCGAGAACAGCTTGGATAGATTGGACATAGATCAGATCGACATATATCTCGTACATTTCGACGATCCAGAAACTCCCGTTGAAGAGACTGTAGAAGCTCTAGACGATCTGAAAGATGAAGAAATGATAAAACATTACGGAGTCAGTCATCTTCCAGTCGAAAGGATCAAAGAATACTTCAAAAAAGGTGACGTTTCTTTCTGTCTGATGGAATTAAGTCCAGTTGCGAGGCAGGGTCGAAATGAACTCTTACCTCTTTGTCAGGAAAATGATGCCAAGGCGATAGCTTTCAGCGTGACCGGCAGAGGGATATTAACCGGAAAAATCGATGAGGGTACTGAATTCGAGCCTAATGATATAAGAAGCATGGACCCGTTATTCAAAAAGGAAAGATCGAGATCCGCTATTCGTATAACTGAAGAACTGAATGAGATAGGAGAGGAGTACGAGAAATCATCTGTCCAGGTAGCGATCAATTGGGTCTTGTCTCAAAAGAGCGTGATAAGCGCATTGACTGGGACTTCCTCTGAAAGACATCTAGTAGAAAATATCGGCGGCAGCGGATGGGAACTCAAGAAGAAAGATGAAGAGAGGATAGATGATCTGCTTGATAGAGAAGAAGAAATTTTAGATGAAAAGGAACCAGAGATATTGAAAGAGATCCTTGAAGAAGAACTCGATAAGAATCAACCTAAAAGCTTCAGTGATCTGGTCTATGTTATGGAGGTCGCTATAGAGAGAGGCATAGCCCAACAGAAAGAGATACTTCCTCACTATCGAAAGTTACTTGCTAGCAGGAAGGAAGGAGACCTTGAATACGATGAACTAGAAGATATAAGAAAAGGATTGAAGGACCTGATGCTTTGATCTTCAGCTGATAGCTTCAATCTTCGATCAGTTCTTTATCTATCTCCTCGACCGGCACTAGAACTTCCAATTCTGACTCTTCGATGTTATCTATTCCCTTGAATTTTTCTTCATGGAAACACTGTATATGAAATAGCCTATCATCAACAGGTCTTAGCCAATAATCGGATTCTGGGAACCATTCCCGAAGAAGATAATCTTCCCAGCCCTGGATCTCTTCACCCTTGAGTTTGAAGGAGATGTATTTTCCACTCGGGATAACCTTAGCGACCAGTTCTAAAGGGACTTCTCTCAGTTCTTCAGTTTCAACGCCGACGAAGACATCCATCCTCCCACTTTGAGTGAGCTCTTCTTCATTCCAGACCTGAACTTCATAGGAGAGTTCTGGATTCACGACATTATCTTCTATCTCGTTCCATCTGGTCATGCAGAATTCCGATAGTCTTCTCCACATGTCCTCGACTCTTTCTTCGAAACCGACATCGTCTTCAGTGATCGATCCATGATAGTTGAGTCCAACCAGCTTGATCTCATCTTTTTCCACGACTTCGTGATCCATATCGATAAAGATTATCGTATGACTCGATATAATAGTTTGGGTTTGAACATTTTCACATGTTTCTTTTCCTCTTTACCAAAACATTTAATTTTGAACAGATAATACGACGTTAATAGATATAAATAGGTGCTAATCATGGAGATCGATGAAGTTTCAGATATATGTGGATCGTTGATAGATGAAGTGGGCAAGGCTATAGTTGGAAAGCGTTCCGTTCTCGAGAAGACCTTGCTCGGTATTTTGGCTAACGGTAATATCCTTTTCGAGGATTATCCTGGGTTGGCTAAAACCCTACTCTCAAATTGTTTCGCTAGAACACTAGGCTGTGATTTCAAGAGGATACAGTTCACTCCTGATCTGTTACCTGCAGATATAACCGGTTCTTTTATCTATGATAAAAATACAGGCGACTTCAAGATGAGGAAAGGGCCGATATTCACCAATATTTTGCTCGCGGACGAAGTGAATAGAGCGCCGCCTAAGACTCAGGCAGCTCTGCTTGAAGCTATGCAGGAGAAACAGACCACTATAGAAGGAGAAACTCACATGTTAGATGATCCGTTCATAGTTATAGCCACTCAGAATCCCATAGAATATGAAGGTACATATCCGCTTCCTGAGGCTCAGGTGGACAGATTCTTGTTGCGGTTAGAAGTTGGTTATCCTTCCGCATCTGACGAAGTCGAGATATTGAAACGGAGAAAAGATAGGAAGACCGACGATGTTGAGATCGATAGGATAACTGATCCTGAAACGTTGATCCAGATGCAGCAAAAGATAGAAGACGTCCATCTCGACGATGACATAAAGAAGTATATCGTCAACATAGTCCAGAAGACAAGGAGAAACAAAGATGTCGAAGTGGGTTCCAGTCCGAGAGGAAGCTTGGCCTTGATGAAACTCGCCATGGCAAATGCTGCGATGAGAGGAAGAGATTATGTGGTTCCTGACGATGTGAAGTTCATAGCGAAGGAAGCACTATCTCACAGGCTCGTTTTGAAACCCGGTCCAGCTATAAAAGGTGTCGAAGAGGAAGAGATAATAGAAAAAACGTTGAAGGACGTTCCAGTTCCGAAAGTGGATTAAACCAAAACAGGAACTTTTCATCCCTATTCTTCTTCTACTTTTTTGAAAGTATTTCTACCGATCGAAAGAACTTATTATGTCGTTATACATAGTATTGTTTAGAGGAGGGTAGTTCATGTTATGGTCGATAGAAAAACCTGAGAATGAGATGGAAAAAATCAGAAGGTATTCTCCGGATACTGAGGAAAGGGAATATCTTAAAAAAGAATTGGAGAGGATGAAAGACGAAACGATCGAGATCCCTCTCGTCGTAGATGGAAAAGAGATAAAGACGGATAAAACAGAGAAGATAGTTTCTCCACACGATCACGATGATGTTCTAGCTGAAGTACATCTTGCTAGAGAAGACGAGATAGACATCGCGGTTCAAGCAGCTAAAGGGGCTCACGAGGGCTGGTCGCAGATAAACTGGTATCATCGCGCGGCAGTTTTCAGGAAAGCGGCTGATCTACTTGCCGGTCCAAGAAGGATAGAGAACATCGCTGCGATAATGATGAACCAATCCAAGAATCCATATGAAGCTGAGATAGATCTCGCGGAATTGGTCGACTTTTGGAGGCTGAACGCTTACTACATGAAATTCATCTACGAGCAGCAGCCTGATCAGTTAGAAGGAGAGATGAATAGGATAGATTGGCGTCCTTTAGAGGGATTCATTTTAGCTATAACGCCATTCAACTTCTACTCTATCGCGGGCAATCTTCCTTCTTCACCTGCCATAGTCGGCAATACGGTGATCTGGAAACCTTCTCTTAACGTTTCCTTCTCCAACTACCATATAATGAAGATATGGCAGGAAGCTGGGTTGAAAAAAGGCGTGATAAATTTTTTACCGTTCCCAAGCGAGATATCGGAATTACTTACTGAACATCCTGATCTTGCGGGTCTGAACTTCACTGGAAGTTACAGCACCCTTACTTATCTCTGGGATGTCATCAACTCGAATATCGAGAGCTATCGTAACTTTCCGAGGATCGTAGGTGAAGCCGGCGGTAAAGATTTCATCTTCATACACGATTCTGCAGATATTCACAACGCGGCTATAAACATAATAAGAGGGTCCTTCGGCTATCAAGGTCAGAAGTGTTCGGCCTCTTCGAGAGTGTACTGCCCTGAAAGCATGTGGAACGAATTGAAAGAGATATTGGACCGGGAGATCCCGGATATAGAAGTAGGGCCTGTTGAAGATTTGGAAAGCTATATGGGTGCCGTTATCGATGAAAGCGCCTTCGATAAGATAGTCAGTTATATAGAATATGCGAAGGAAGATGAAGATCTTGAGATACTTCATGGTGGTGAATACGACTCCGAAAAGGGTTGGTTTATCGAGCCCACAGTGATCAAAACTGAAGATCCGAAAAGTAAGTTGATGAAAGAAGAGATTTTTGGACCTGTAGTTACGATATACGTTTATCCTGATGATGAATTCGAGGAGACTTTAGAATTGTGTGATAGTACCTCTCCATACGCATTAACAGGTTCCATATTCGCGAAGGACAGCGAAGCCATACATCTAGCTGAAAGAAAACTTAGATATTCTGCCGGGAATTTCTACATAAACGATAAACCGACCGGCGCTGTAGTAGGAAGACAGCCATTCGGTGGAGGTAGAGCTTCAGGTACCAACGATAAAGCGGGTTATTGGACACATCTGCTCAGGTGGCTCACTCCTAGATCTATAAAGGAAACGATACTGCCCCCAGAAGACTGGAGGAGAGCGTTCATGCCCGATAGATGAGAGTATATCTTTCAATCCTTGATCTCTTCGTTTATCGCGAGTAGATCGACGAGAAGAGCGTAGCCTGTCTCTTCTTTCCCAGCTCCAGGACCAACGATAGTCACGTCTCCCAGATGATCAGTTGAGAAAGTCAACGCGTTGGTCGGTCCCATCACACCTGCGAGTGGATGATCTAAAGGTATCTTTTCAGGACTGACTTTCGCATCGACTCCATCCGCAGTTCTCTCCGAATGAGCTATCAGTTTCCATCTCTTTCCTTCTTCTTTCGCTTTTTCTATATCATCTTTAGTTATCTCAGTTATCCCTTCTCTATCCACGTCTTCAAGATCTATATCGGCGTTCATCAGAGTATTGGATAAGATCAATGTTTTTCCCTGGGCATCTATACCTTCTACGTCACCTGTAGGATCCGCTTCCGCATAACCGAGTTCTTGAGCTTTATCTAGAGCTTCCTCATAACCCATACCTTCTTCCATCTTACTCAATATGTAGTTGGTGGTTCCGTTAACGATGCCCTTGATCTCGTTGATGTCGCATCCTGCAAGGTTCTTCGATGCGAGGTTGATCGCCGGTGTTCCGCTCAAGACAGTTCCTTCGAATTTGTATTTAGCCTCGTTTTTGTCAGCTAGATCTAAAAGTTTGTTGACTTCCTGAGCGACAGGGCCTTTGTTTGTACTCACAACGTGTTTTCCTTCTTCTAGAGCGGTCCTGACATGTTCAAGAGCGGGTCCTCCTGTTTCCATATCAGTAAAGGTCACTTCTATGATCGTATCGGCTTCAGTTTCTGTTATAGTTTCCAGAGAATCGAGACCTTTTTCCCCTTCAGGATATTCCGAGACCTTTTTGTCGTTTTCCACCAGTTCCAGAATTTTACCTAGGTCCAAACCTTTTTCGTTGTAGATAGAACCCAATTTCACATCTGAGATGGCTAGAACTTCGAAATCAAAATCGTATCTCTCCTTCAGTTTTTCTTTTTTCTGGTGAAGTATCTGCGCCAATCCTTGCCCTACGACTCCAAAACCTATGAATGCCAACTTGAATTTCATCTTTATCTCCCTTCTATTTTCGGTAAAGTTATTTCAACAATCTACTTAATTCTTTCCTATACGAAAATTTGTAATATGGCATCACAATCTTATAACCGTGATATCATGGAAGTGTTCGTGACCAGAAGGATACCTGAGATCGGTATCGAAAAGCTCAGGGAGGACCATGAAGTAGAAGTGAGCGATAAACCTCGAAATCTCAGCAAGGAGGAAATAATCGAGAGCGTAAAAGGAAAAGACGCCGTCCTTTGTTTACTGACTGACATGATGGATGAAGAGATCATAAAGGCCGGAGACGATCTGAAGGTCATATCTAACTACGCGGTAGGCTATGATAATATAGATGTAGAGGCAGCTACGGAAAGAGGTATAGTCGTAACCAATACTCCTGGAGTCTTGACTGAAGCCACAGCTGAGATAGCTTGGGCACTGATGATGTCTGTAGCTAGGAATGTTGTTAATGGAGATGAATTCGTCCGAGAAGATAGATTTGAAGGTTGGGACCCTACTTTGATGTTGGGACACGAACTTCACGGCAAAACGTTGGGCATCGTCGGTATGGGAAATATAGGTAGTAAAGTGGCGGAGATGAGTCAAGGATTTGACATGGAAGTGATATATTACAATAAATCTCGAAACGAAGATATAGAGGAAAAGATCGGAGCTGAATTTGTAGAGTTAGATGAACTCCTATCAAGATCCGATTTCGTTTCTCTCCACGTACCGCTGACAGACAAGACTGAAGGCATGATCGGTAAGGAAGAACTCGAGTTGATGAGTTATGATTCTTACCTTATAAATACTGCAAGAGGAGAAGTTGTCGATGAGGATGCTTTGGTTGAAACTTTGAAGGAAGGCGGTATAGCCGGCGCTGGCATAGACGTTTACGCTGACGAACCCCACGGAGCGAATCCCGACTATTATGATCTGGATAACGTGGTTTTGACCCCTCACCTTGGAAGCGCGAGTCATAAAGCAAGAGAGGGCATGGCTGTCATGGCCGCTGAGAACATATTATCCATATTAGAGGGAAAAGAGCCGGAAAATATAGTAAATCCTGAAGTTTTGTAGGGAACGATAAAAACTTAATACAGGAGGGAATTAAGAGACCTGCTATGATTTCTCAAAAAGTAAGGGATGTGGAATTGAGCGGGATAAGAAAGATGTTCGAGATGGCCGACGAGGATTCTATAAATCTAGGTCTAGGCCAGCCTGACTTTCAACCCCCTAAGGGAGCTATCGAAGCTTATCATAAAGCGATGTGTGACGGACACAATGGTTACGGTTCAACTTATGGTCTCAAAGAACTAAGAGAAGAGATAGCCAAGGATTATTCTAGGTATAAATCCGGATTGGAAAAAGAGAATGTGCTAATGCACATCGGAGCGACTCAAGCATTTCGGGTAGTTACAGAGTCTGTTATAGAAAATGGGGATGAAGTCCTTTATCCTGAACCCGGCTTCGTACTCTATGACTCTCAGATAAAATTGGCCGGCGGTAAGCCTGTTTCTTACCCTGTAGAACAGGAAAACGATTTCGTTCCTCAGGTTGAAGAACTCGAAGAGAGAAGGACTTCGAAAACGAAAGCGATGATCGTTAACTCTCCCTCGAATCCGACTGGAGGCGTTTTTTCTAAAGAAGATATAAAAGCGATAACCAAATGGGCTGAGGAAAACGATCTTCTGATCATCTCGGATGAAGTTTACGAGAAGATGGTTTATGAAGGAGAACACCGATCATTTTTAGGTGATTATGAGAACGTGGTTATGATCAACTCGTTCTCGAAGGTTTTCGCTATGACAGGATGGAGAGTCGGTTATATAGTTACGAGAAAAGACTGGATCGAAGAATTCGGTAAAGTGAATTATTACAACATAGCTTGTCCACCGATAGCTACACAGCATGCTGTGCTACACGCTCTAACAAATGAATTGGAGTTCGTAGAAAACATGAAGGAGACGTTCCTCGAAAGAAGAGATATCATCGTGGATCGCTTGAATTCCATACCGGGGTTTGAATGCCTGAAGCCGAAAGGAGCATTTTACGTGTTTCCATCCTTCGACTTCGATATTACCGCTAAAGAACTGGCGATGGAACTTATGGAAGAAGGCGTTATCGCCACTCCGGGTACTGCATTCGGACCTACCGGTGAAGGACATCTTAGATTTTCCTACGCGAATTCGACTGAAAATATCGAGAAAGGGATGGATATCGTGGAGGAAGTAGTCGAAGACTTGTGAAGTGAGTGGAACAGATACGGGCAAGTTTTATAGGTTTACGTTCTCTTGAAAGTTATCATATATGGCTTTGAAACCGGAAAGGAAACATGATCTAAAGATATTGATCGTAACAGAATCCTATCCACCAGTGAGTTATGGTGGTGGAGAGATATCCTGTCAGCTCTTGGCTGAATCTCTTGCAGAACGAGAAGGTATAGAAGTTACTGTTATAACTTCGAGTTTTAAGGATGTTAAAGAAGAAGAGAACAGAGACGGTGTAAAAGTTTTAAGAAGACTGAAGACGGGTGAGGACCGCGAGAGTTTCTTTCAGAATCTGAAAAGAAAAATTTTCTTCAAAAGAAGCGTTAAAAAAGAAGTACAAAAGATCGCTGACAACTACGATCTGATACATTTTTTCAATATAACCAGCATGACCGAACTATCTGTAGATAAGCCGACGTTCGCTACTATAAATTCGTATATCAACTTCTGTCCAAAGGGTAATCTTTTTTATAAAGAGGAATCCGTCTGTGAAGGCTGCTCTTTTTTAAAATTCATAGGTTGTTTGACCAATTCGGAATTCATCGGAAATTACCGGCTTAACAGATTGTTGAAATACAATCCAATCTTTTGGGTAGCTCTCTATCTTGATTATAAAAGAAGATACAAGACCTTGAATTTTGTAGACCACTTTTTCAGCCTGAGTGAGTTTATCAACGAACTGTTGATCGATAGCGGAGTTGACGAAAAACACATACAGAAAACAGTTAATATTCCCGATATCGAGGAGTTAGACAATAAAGAAGATATAGAGATTGAAACTAACGACGAGATACCAACTATCGCTTTCATAGGCGTGTTATCTAAAATAAAAGGAGTCGATCTTCTGATAAAAGCTTTTCAAAGAGTCGAATCTGAAGCCGAACTCATCATCGTTGGAGACGGACCAGAGAGAGAAAAGCTAGAGGGGATGGTTAGAGAGAATGAGAAGATAGATTTCCTAGGGAAAGTGGAGCACGGATCGATATCTTCGATATACAAAAGATCTAGTTTTGTCGTTGTTACTTCCCTTTGGCCCGAACCGCTTTCTAGAGTGCTTTTGGAAGCAGCCTACTTCGGAAAGCCTATAATCGCAACTGATGTCGGTGGAAATCCAGACATAGTTAAACATGGGTACAACGGATTTCTGGTTAAGCCTGAAGTCGAAGATTTGGTAAAAAAACTCGAATATATGATAGAAAACGGAAGAAAAAAAGAGATGATGGAAAAAAACATGAGAAGATTTTTCAAGAAAAGACTTTCTAAGGATAAAATCGTTGAAAAGATTATAGATGGTTACTACCAAGAGTTTCGCGCAGGATAAAAATAGTTTGAAACGAATTCAAAGGTGAACTGATGAGAATATTACTGTTGAGATTACGACGACCTGGCAACATCCTCAGCAGGAACGCAGCCACTTTGATCAATGCAGAATTTTTTTCTAAGATGTCTGATGAGGTCTTTTTGGTAACATTGCCCGGATCAGATCCTTTGGAAGGAGATTTTAATCATGTCATGGCAGGAAAGATATCATACAAAAGACAAGAAAAAGAAGAACTAGACTTTTTACTCACTAGACCGACCTTTATTATCGATATGTTGACGGAGATAAAAAAAATATCTCCTGACGTTATAATATGCAAGGGAGCAGGTTACCTATATTCTGATTTTCTTTCCTCACTGTTTTTATCGAAGCTTATCGATGTACCCGTAATAGGTGAATGGATGGGTTCTGATCTTTTATTGAAGCCGTCAAAATTTAGAGATCGAATAAAAAAAATCCTTTTATCAAATCTCACCTTAAATATTGTACAGTCCGATGAGATGTTGGATAAAGCGTTACGATTGAGCTCAAATGCTGAAGTAAAAGTTCTTCCGGATAAAGGAGTAGATACCGATTTTTTCAAACCTTGCTCTACCGACGAAAAAACAACTGATACTGTGGATATATTATACGTGGGAAGGCTACACGAGGTAAAAGGTCTGAAATATCTATTGGACGGTTTCGCAGAACTCATAAAGGAACATCCTGAAATCAGACTCAAATTATTGGGAAAAGGTAATCTTGAAGAAGAATTGAAAGATAGAGCGCAAAGGCTGGGCATAAGAGATTATATAACTTTCTTCGAGGAAGTTAGATATCAAAATGTACCTAACTACTACAGGAAAGCGGACATTTTTGTTTTGCCTAGTCTTTCTGAAGGTTTACCTAATGTTTTGATGGAAGCTATGGCGAGCGGTCTACCTGTCGTAGCGACCGATGTTGGGGGAAATAAAGAACTTATCCAAGAAAACAAGGGAGGTTATCTTGTAGACCCTGAAAATAGTACCGAACTCTCTAAAGCCATAAAAAGACTAGTTGAGAATCCTGAGATGAGAAAAAAGATGGGTAGATTCAATCGAGACCATGCTATCAAGTACGATACCCAGAACATAATGAAGCAAAAAAGAAAAATCATCAGCGAAATAGTTGAAGGAAGCTCCGAAACTTAAATATGATCATGTTCATTACAGGGAGGTATAGATAAAATGGGCAAAATAATCGAGTTTTTCGGCCCTCCCGGATCGGGAAAAACGACTCTTGCAAAAAGTGCATATGCCCACTTGAAAAATGAAGGTATCGAGATCTCTGACTTCGAAAGGGCCCGTTATTTTGCCTTCAAAAAATGGCTCTCGATATCGAAAAATTGGGTTTCGAAAACCGATGAGAAAAATATGAAGAGACTACAGTCAGTTTTAGATGTGCTACCGGATTTTTTAGGGAGAAAACTTTTCGACTGTTCATTTTTTTCAGGTATGTTTATCTTTAGAAACGATCTAGCGTATGAATTTATCATAGAAAATCCTGATCTGATCAATGAAGTAATAAAAAATATCGATCGGAGGCATGGGCCTAAAGAAGCGAAAAAAAGGTTGTACAGATTTTATAACGATTTCTTCAAATATCAACTCGCTAAAGATTATATAAAAAATCCAATAATATTTCACGAGGCTTTTTGTAAACACATCTCTAGTGCTCATTCTCTTTTTAGGACAGGTGAGATCCCCGAGGGTTTTCAGGCGGATGTGCAAAGATTTACTGAGCTCATCTCCGATAAGATCGACTATGCTTTTTACGTTAGGGCGGATTTTGATACCTGTTTGGAAAGGCAAAGTAAAAGAGGATACATAGTTGGCGAAAAGCTTGATCTCGAAAAGAAAAGAAAGGATTTTATGATCCGGTTGGAAACTTCCGAAATCATCCACCGCACCCTTAAAAAAAATGGTGTGAAATCTTTTAGGATCGAGAACGATGAGGATTTTAAAAAAGCAGATGAAACAATTAAAAAACGTCTAGATGAGGTCATACCAGAACTCAGAGGTTGAACCAGCTCACGTAAAGTAGCCTTGCCTGCTGAGAAGTACATATGAATAGAGATTTATGATTACACTGCCTGCAGCATAGACAATCAAGGTGCTGTATGCTATTCCTATAAGACCATAGATAAGAAACAGTACAATATTTAAAGGTATGTTGATACCGGCCATAATGCTTTTCGCGAAAAGGACAACTTTTTCATTATTAGTGGCATTCAAAGCTTCTACAAAGGGTAGAGTTGAGAACCAAACGACCATATAAAATATCAGCACCTTAAATATGGGTATTGAAGCGGTGTAATCCTCACCGAACAAAATAGTTATAACTGGTTCAGCTAGGTAAAAAGCGAGGAGGGCTAAACCCATCATCCCAACAAAGAATAGGAAGGAATATTTTAAAACGAACCTTTTGCTCACACTCCCTTTATGAAGAGTTTTAACGGCTATCGGAAAAAATGCTTCTCCAATCAGGTGTTTCAAAAGATTAGCTTCTCTTGCAAGATTGTACGCTACTCCGTATACAGCTACTTGAGCTGGGGTACCCAAGAATGATATCATCAATAGGTCCACTCTCTTGTACATCTGGCTCGTTATGCTGATCCCGGAAAAAATTGCAGATGGCTTTAAAATATCTTTATCGATATAGAGATCAGAAAATACATTGAATTCCACTATATTTCTCGAGTGATAGAAGCGGAAAAGAACATCTATAAGCGCGGTGAAAATAGTGATCATAACCACCGTGAAAAGCCCATATCCTAATCGAAGAAACAAGACTGCAAAACCTACGAAAAGCCCCATCCTGATGATCCTGAATACAGCTATGTACTGCATCTTCTCGCTATATTTGTAGATCGCATCTATAAAGCCTCTAAAACTTTCTGAAAACAGTTTCAGGCTGAATATCGCTATATATAATTGAGTGGTGACAGCATAGCCTGTGAACAATGATGCCACGAGCATAGCGATTATGGCTATGAATATGAATAGAGACTGAAGGCCTATAGTTTTATTCAAAACACTCGCTGCATTCTCCGTATCTCTACTGCATTCTCTTAAAACCACTTTTCGGAGCCCTGGTAGAGCTATCAGTTGGAATATACTGACGAAAGCTCCTACCGTGACAAATATCCCGTAATGATCCGGGCCGAGATATCTAGCGAGATACACAAAACCTATGAAGCCGATACCCTGGGATATTATGGTGCCCAAGGTGAGGTACGAGAAATTTTTTAGACCTCTTTTTATCTTGTTCATCTGTTCTCTCCCGGCATAATTCTAACACTCTATTAATAAATCCTTTTAAAAATTAACTTTGGACTCTATATCCTCAATTATCTCTTTTATGGGTTTTTCTGCATCGATCTCTATGACATCAACGTCCATAGAATTGAGATGTTCTACCGCTACTTCGAAACAGGCATTACAATCTTTCAATCTTTTGAGCATATTTTTTTCTGTGAGTTCATGGTAAGTATAAGGATATCCTTTGCTTCTTTTCTTCATCCTCTTTAAACAAGTTTCAGGAGATGATTTCAAAAATACTACTTTATCTGGGCAAGGTATTTTTTCTATGTATTCTTGGATATCTTCTTCTAGGAAATCTTTTTTTGGGTTTGGAGGGACAAAAACAGATGCTGTGAGTTGAACAAAACCAGCTGTGATGATCACCGGATCATCGAAAAAATATTTGTCTAGAATCATATATTTTTCCGCATTTAGGATGATCATGTTTGAAACTTTAGAATAACGTTGTTTTTCTGAGGTATAAGACTTCAAATGCTTTATCATCGTCTTCATAGAATCAGGATATTTTGATTCATATCGTAAAAGCATCTTGGTAGATAATCCAGTCATACCTGCAAAAAATGATGCATCGTACTTTTTTAGACCTCCAGGTATTACTTTTAAAGATAGAGGAAATACGATCCTGAAAAGACGAAGAGATGTCTTTTTTATCAGGCCGGTAGAAGGCAACACCAAATCTTCACCCTGATCGATGGCTTTTTTTACACCTTCGATGTAGGCCCTGTCTAGACTACGATATTTTTCATTCCCATCCAGTAGTATTTTGACTAAAGTTGTTTTGCCTACACCAGGGGCCCCTATGAATTCTATGATGTTTATCCACCTTTGATTTCTTAAATCTAATATCTTTTTGAAATTCTTAGTTCTATTTAGATATTCATTTCGACATCATGTAGTTGATCCCGATCTCAGAGATGTCAGTTGCATAAGAACCAGTCCTCGAGATACTCTCGATTATGTAGGAAAGAGGCGTAACGTTCTCTTTCTCTTCCTGCTTTATCTGATTCATCAGCTCGTCGTTCTTCTCTAAAAGATCAGCTCGCATCTCTATCGATTCGTTGAGACACTTTAGATCCTCATCGAAGAAAGCTTCTGCGGACTTTTCAAGGATCTCCATGGCCATATCGCTCTCTTCAACGATCTGGTCTTTTAACGGACCGTTGAATCCGTTCTTCAGGTTCAACACGTTTTCGGCTATCCTTACAGCGTGGTCTCCTATCCGTTCCATAGCTCTAGAAACCAACATATAACTGAGACTTCTCTCCGAAGTTATATCCAAGGTCTCTATCAATCTTGGATTCGAGAGAAGCATGTTGTAATGTTTAGTGATCATCCAAAATAGTCTATCGACGTCTTTATCTCTTTGAACTATATCTTGAGCTAATTCTTTATTTCCCTCCTGGAAAGCTGAGATAGCGTCTCTATGCATGTTTTTCACTATCAAATACATCCTTCGCAGCCCTTTTTTCTGTGAAAATTCAGATGGATCGATCAAGTCTTTGAGAATGACCCTTTTGTCAGATTCTTCTATCACCTCAGGTCCTATGACCATCCTAGTGAATTCCATTATGGATCTTCTCAATTCAGGTTTTATACTGTTCTCGGCTGTTAGTTCTATCTTCGTGTATCCTGCCATATATACGCCGATGAGCTCACGGATAAGAGAGTTCTGATCCTCATCCGTTATATCAAGATGTTTTATGTTCGCTTTCTTTTCGTATTCTCTTTCAGGGCTGACCACGATGGAACCGTCTTTTCTCGGAGAAAGGATGAGGGTATCCCCTGCTTCTATCTCTTTCTGTCTTACCCAATCCTTTGGAAGAGAAACTATATAGGTCGATCCTCCAGTGATCTGGACTTTTCTGGATTCCGGCATATATCCGTTATTAAACTACATATATTTATGATTTTCTAAATAGTAGAATAGAAACGAAAAATATAGGGGATTTAGGAGAATAATGTTCATTTAGATTCAAGTATCGAGTCGATCATATCTCCGACATTTTCAGCGTGGTCCGCGATAGAATCCATCCTATCTACCACTTTTAGAAGATGAACTGCTGTGAGAGGTTCTTTTTGATAGTTGAACATCGCTTTCGAGATCCTTTTTTCGATCTTATCCGCTTCATGTTCACGATCGCTGAGTTCTTTCTGCAGTTCTCTTGCTCTTTCTTTAGGCTTTCTCCCGAAAGAGGACTTGAGCAGTTTAGAGAAGATGTTCATCATCTCCTCGAACTGTTCGACAGATTCGAATACCTTTTCTGAGAAACTCTTGAAGTCTTCTCTTACCAGTTCTGGTATCTCTTCTTCTCTCATGGGTAGAAGAACGCTAACGTCTTCTGCATAATCTAATATAGAATCGGCTTCCTTTAACAACTTAAGAAAATCATCCCTCGTTATCGGCATGAAGATGAATTTAGGTAGGTTTTCTCTGATCTTGATCTTTATTTCGTCGGCCTGGTGTTCTAGTTTGGAGACTTTATCGAAACATTCCTTCGCCTCTTCGAACTCCCCCTCGCTGTAGTGGTGGACTCCTTTTTTCAATTCCCTTATCGCCTGTTTGATCAGATTAGAGTGTTTTTCTAGACCGTCAAAAGGCGAATCGAAAACCGCGTTTTCCAAGCTCGATCTTCTAAATTTTCCTGTCATATATGACACCATCTTATTTGCTTGATTTTAAATTTATCCTCGATTCAAATGAATTGGATCATTATACCGTATAAAACCACTGACGTCGTCGCAGCGATAGGTACAGTGATCAGCCAAGATACTATAATTCGTTTTATGATGGAAAGGTCGAGAGCCTCAACACCTCTGGCAAAACCCACCCCTAGAACCGCACCCACGACTGTATGGCTTGTGGATATCGGCATACCGACCATGGAGGCAACCAACATGGTCGTTGCACCACCAAAAGAGACGGAAAATCCTCTGGTGTTGGTCAGACTGGTCAATTTGAAACCGATGGTCTTGATAACTTTATATCCCCAGGTAGAGATGCCTATTGCCAGTCCTCCACCGCCTACTAGAAGCAAAAGTTCATTTCTCAAGAAATATGGTAGTCCGGAATTGCCAAATGTGTTCTCTATGATCAGGACAATAGGACCTATCGCATTCCCTACATTGTTTGCGCCGAAGGAAAAGGCTATGTAACACGCTGTAAGCAATTGAAGTCTTTTGAATACGTGTTCAACGTCTTCAAAACCATTATCTTTCTCTACACCTTTCATCATGGGATATTTACCCAAGAATCCTAATATCGCAGCGGGAAAGATCGAGTAAAACATCGCCCCGAATATATCGAGCCTTTCTCCGAAGAGCCTCTCAGATAAAGCAGTATTGTAAAGAAGGGAGAGAGAGATTATGAATATGGTTATACCCAAGATGAAAGGAACTGATCTTTTAGCAGTTTCAAAGGGTTTTTTAGAGTCGAAGATCAATTTTACTATGAGTTTGAACACCAAAAATGCTGTGATCCCTCCAAAGATAGGTGAAGTCAACCAGCTGGCCACTATCCTTCCCAAGGTCCCCCAGGATATTATACCTGTACCTCCAGCAACAAGTCCAAATCCCAACATACCTCCCACAATGGAGTGAGACGTAGAGATAGGCAAAGACTTCCATGTGGCTACGGTGATCCAAAGTCCCGCTGCGGTTACAGCCGCCAATGCACCTAGAGAAAGCCTGTTTATACCCTCGGATTCGATGACTGCTTGCGTATCGAAAATACCGATCTGGACCGTAGAGGTTACGTGTTCTCCAGCCAGGATTGCGCCACTGACAGTGAGGAGGGAGGCTATAACCACCGCTTGCTTGTGCGAGATAGCTCCTGAACCGACCGCAGGGCCCATAGAGTTCGCTAGATCGTTAGCTCCTATATTCCAAGCCATGTAAAGCCCAGAGGCCAATCCCGCGAGTAGAATCGTGAGGGCTAAAGTAGAAAGTCCTAGCATACAGATTTTTGAAAAAACCGACTCAGTATATTAGGTTTATCTGTATAATCTATTTAGTCTATATAGCGGCTATAGAAAAACACGGGAAGTCAACCATCGACTTTGGAGCCGTCAAAATCTTCGTCTTTGATCGCACTTTCAAAGGAATCAAGGTCTCGTCCGTCAAGGATATATGTCTTTATCTTGGCTCTTTTGATTATCTTCGCAGCTAAAGGATCAAAGACGACGTTAGGTCCTGCATTGTGTTCTGCTTGCGAGACTATCTCCAACAATCTATCGTAAGTTAATCGTTCCAGCTTTTCCGCGTTTTCGTCTTTCTTTGGATCATCAGTATAAACACCATCGACTGAGGTAGCGTTTATCATCCTTTTAGAGCCGAGTCTTTCAGCGAGCATAGCTGCGACAGCGTCAGTAGTATGACCGGGGTGTGTTCCTCCCATGGTGACTAAAGAATAGTGGTTCCCCGCCGATATCGCCTCGTCGAAGTTTCTCGCGGGCGTAGGATAAACATCTTTTTTCAAAGCGATTATCAAAAGTCGAGCGTTCAATCTGGAAGTAGCTATCCCCATCTCGTCGAGTGTAGCCTCGTCCGCGTTCAATTCTCTTCCCCAGTTGATGTACTGCCTCGCTATCCTGCCTCCGCCGACAACTAGAAAAAGATTTCTTTTTCGAGAATTACTCTGTAACATATCAACCAGCGATCTCAGTTTTGAAACGTCCGAATCTTCTGGCAGCAATATAGAACCGCCTATGGATATGACTAGATCCTCACTTTCTTCTTCCATCAGGACACCATCGGCCTTATTTTCTTCGTATTATATAAGGGTAAGTATCCGTTTTTTCGATGTACTCCCAAAATTATTAATCCTACTTTTTTTCATCTCACAGCAGATAAGATGTATGATGTTCTCATAGTGGGTACGGGTCCTGCAGGTTATACCGCAGCGATATACACGGCCAGATATAATTTAGATACGATACAGATCGGTGAGATGCCCGGCGGTTTGATCTCTGAAGCTCCCGACGTATGCAATTACCCTGGTTTTAAGAGTATAAGTGGGATGGAACTTTCCAACAAGATGGAAGACCAGGTTAAAGATTTAGGCGTTGAGATCGTTTATGATGAGGTCACGAATATAAAAGGTTCTGATATGGATTTTGAGATCGAAACTCGGAGAGGAGAATACGAAGCTAAGAAGATCATCCTCGCCACGGGTCAGGAAAGGAGACGGCTCGGATTGGAACGAGAGAGCGAGTTTAAAGGTAAAGGAATTAGCTACTGCGCCACTTGTGACGCTGCTTTTTATGAAGATAAAGTCGTTGGGGTAGTTGGAGGAGGAGACGCCGCTTTAGCTTCTGCACTATTGCTTTCAGACCACTGTGAGAAAGTCTACATTTTTTACAGGAGGGATGAATTCTTCAGACCTGAACCTATAAGGATAAAGGAGATAGAGCAGAGAGAAAATATTGAACCGGTATTCGAGGTCAACGTTGAAAGTTTGATAGGCGAAGATAGACTAGAAGCGGTAAAACTCGATGATTCTCAGGAGATGAAAGTAGACGGCCTCTTCATAGAGATAGGGTCTATTCCAAATTCTGGTCTTGCGGAGGACTTGGATATCGAATTGACAGAAAATGGATACATAAAAACAGATGAAGAGAGAAGAACCAATGTTCCTGGAATATATGCAGCAGGTGACGTGATAGATTCACCTCTAAAACAAGCTATCACCGCAGCAGGCCAAGGTTCTGAAGCGGCTTCCACTGCTTATGATGAACTTAAGGAACAAGAAGTGGAATGAATAAGTTAATTACAAATATCAGGAAAAATCATATCATTACCACGCATGTCAAGTAAGTATCACTTGTTAGGCACTATATGGGTGATCGTGATCATAGCGGCTTTGATCACCTATTCTTTTGTCCCGGCTTATGCGAAGGAAAGAGGAGATCTCTATCAACCTTACGAATATTCACAGATGCTTTTGGAGAATGAACCTTATCCAGAAGTCGTGATCGAATATGATTATATGGAGGGACAGGAACCGGACGAAACATCGATGAATATTTTAGAGGAAAAAGTTGAAAGATATACCGACAAGGAAAGTGTAGAGACCGTCGTAGATCAAGAGATAGACTTTGAAGACAGATCCGCCTCTTACGACAGTAATGATATCTCAGAACTGAAGGATAAATATCAAGATCACGAAAGAGGCGGGAATCAGATACCTATCCACGTTCTCTATCTGAACGGTGTCTGGGAAGACAATCCAGACGTTCTAGGTCTTTCACAAAGACCAGAGCAGATAGTCATATTCAGCAGTGTGATAAGCAATATAGAGCGCGAGAACGATCTAGAATCTGCTGAGATCGAAACTCCCGTACTCGTTCATGAGTTCGGCCATCTATTATCTTTGGTCGGTCTCAATTACGAGAGCGATCATGAAGATGAGGAGTATCCTCATCACTGCGATGAAAGTGCAGGGGATTGCGTTATGGCCGGTTCTGTGGAGATAAAGGAAGATATGGCGGAGGACCCTCCTACCCACGAGTTCTGTGAGCTCTGCCAAGAGGATCTAGAGACCATCAGAGGATTGGAAGATCCTTTTGGATTGGAAGACGTGATAACATACTCATCGATCGTTGGCCAATACATGGTGGGTATCTGGGCTAGTACGGTTTTGGTGGAAAAAGCTGGAAAAGATGAAAGAGGCGGAAATGAACCTTACAGAATGTACGAGTATTATGGATCTCAAGGAAAAACTTCAAAATATGATGAAAGATATAATTAGTATTCAGTCCATCTCGTATTCGATAGAAAAAGATACTTCTTTATTGTCATCCTTTTCAACATACTCATCTTCGATCACCTCGTCACTTTCCATAACATCTTTCAGTCTCAATATATCGAGTTCTCTAGTACTCAATTCTTTTTTTAGTCCAGGAACATGACCATCACCAACCACTGCAACTACCGATCCGAATCGATCTTCTAATTCTTTCAGGTTATCGGCCATGAATTTGTTCCTGTCATCTATCAATATCTTAGACAAAGCAGGCATCTGGTCTTCTAAAGAGAAAGCTAATCCGGAATTCGATCCTCCTCGGTTGTAATTTTCTATCTCTTTCTCGATCCTTTCTTTACTGGTAAAAAGGCCTATCACACCTCCTAGAAAGAGTTTTATCTTTTCTCTAAAACTCATCTCTTTCATCAATCTATTCAGGATATCATGAGCGGGAAGATCTATGAAGGCGATCTTTGCGTTGATATCTTCAGCGGTATCTACCGCTGTCAGCATCTCTTCGCCCACCTGCACGCCGAATTTTTTCGCTATCCTTTTTTGAACGATGTGGAGGAGACGATAGATCAGTGGAAGTCCTTTTTTGTCTGGATGCGCTCCTCTTTTCAACCCCTCGTATCTACCTCTATCCAATTCTACTGCGACAACATCAGGTCGTCTAGCCCTTATCTCTCTTTCAATTCTATCTGAGATGTCAAAAACATGGGCAGAACCGATTATCGTTATCATCGCCTATCAATCTCTCGCCACTATATAAAAAAGTGTCGTTGGAGTCCTACTCCATCAATCCTTTTATTAAGGACCTCAAAAATTACTAACCATGTCTATGAACGTGATGCCCTCCCTTTCATTCAAAGATAACAGACTCGTCGTAGTAAATGATGGGTCCTATGAGACCGTCTCCCATAGCGGAGTCGAGATAACATTGAGAGAAGCTTTTGAAGAACTTTCAGATTATGAAAAGATATATTTCTTAGATCTGGACGGTATCAAGTCCAATAGACCACAGACTGAGGTGATCAGAAAGGCGAGTACCATGAAGAGGGTATGGGCTGATATAGGAGCTAGAACCGCTGAAGGTATAACCGATGCTTTTATAGCAGGGGCAGATAAAGCCGTTCTTTCAACCAAAACTATATCCTCTTTAAACGAGGTCGAAAGATCGATAGAACTTAGCGACGAACTCGTCCTTTGCGTTGATTACGATAACGGTATAGTTTCTCCTTCGGAACGTATACGAAAGATGGATGTGAAGGATATTACGGATTTCTGTGTCGGTGAGGGCATCGACAAAGTGATTTTCAATGATCTATCTAAAGATGTTTTCGATGAAAAAGGTCTCAGAAAGATGCCTTCAGGAAACTACGACCTTTATGTCGGAGGCATACCCGTTGAAAGGATAGATTACGTTCAGCATGAAAATCTGAAAGAATTTATTTTGACCTTCAGGGAGGCGATAGAATTTCAGAAGAGTTGAAAAAAGCTCTAGCTTTTCTCTTTCAGAGGGAAGGCTCTGAGATAAGCAAAGAAGATTTCGTCTACGCACAATCAGTGGATCTAGAGTGGTTCTCTTCAGATGAGGCTAGAAAGCTGATAGATAAAGCACTTGAGGCGGGACTTGTTGATGCAGATGAAAATATCATAAAAGCTAATTTTGAATATGGTCAAATAGACATCCCTATCGGGTTTGAACCTTCTAAAAAGATACTCGAAAGTAAAAGTAAGGATATTTTTTCTGAAATACTCGATGAGATGGTGGAAAAAAGTAGTCTTTCGAAACAGCAGATAATGTCCAAAGTCAACGAAGTTCAGGATAAACTAGATATAGAGATAATCACAGCCATGCTTCTAGTAGCTCGAAAGAATGATATCTCCATAAATGACCTCGATCGAAAAATAGAAGAAGTCACCATGAAGTTGAGAGGAAGATAGATGACAAAGAGTAAAATGAAGCATAGTCACTTTTAAGTAATAGGAATTATATGAGTGGAATCCAAGGTATACTTAGGCACATCGTATATTTAACTTGGAGGTCAAAAAGCATGTCAAGAATGCACAGCTCAAAAAAAGGAAAATCAGGTTCAACTAGACCGAATATTGAAGAGAATCCCGATTGGGTTCCATTAGATGAAGATGAGATAAGAGAATTGATAATCGATCTTGCCAGACAAGGTGAGACCGCTAGCCAGATAGGAGTGACACTCCGCGACCAATATGGTGTTCCCGATGTTGAGCTAGCAATCGGTGAGAGTGTAACTGAAGTTATCGAGGAAAACGATCTTGGACCAGAGATCCCTGAGGATCTCCTAGCACTGATGGAGAAGGCGGTCAATCTGAAAGATCATCTTGAGGAGAATCCAAAGGACAAGTCCAACAGGAGATCCATGAGACTAGTAGAGTCAAAGATAAGACGTCTGGTAGATTATTACAAAGAAAAGGGTGAGTTGGAAGAGGATTGGAGATACTCCATGGATAAAGCTGAGATACTGACTCAATAAAGAATAAAAGGGAGAGGAAGGGAATTTGGTTGATGTTCCCGCTGAGCTCGAAGAAAAACTGGATGAAGCCATATCGATCTTGAAAGATAACGATAAGTTCAGATTGATAACTCATTACGATGCTGATGGGATCTCATCTGCGGCTGTGCTCACGAGAGCGTTGATGAAGCATCAAAAGGGTTTTCATGCCACTTTTGTTGACTCTTTTCCCGAAAATATCTCTAAAGGACATCCATTGATTTTCACAGATATCGGTAACAGTTATCTTCCACGTATCGCAGAACTCGATGAGCCAGCTGTAGTCTTAGACCATCATGATATCAAAGAAGATGTGAATATTCCAGAGACTGAAGATAAGGTGTTCATCAATCCTCATGATCATGGTATCGATGGTTCTCAAGAAGTCAGCGGAGGCACTCTGAGTCTTCTCTTAGCTGTGAAATATGATAGTACTAACTGGGATGAAACTATATACGGATTTGCCGGAGCTTCTGCTGATAAACAGGCTTTAGGTGGGTACACTGGTATCAATCTCGAGCTGATAGAAGAAGCGTTGGAAAAGGACCAAGTGAAGAAGATAGAAAAACTTTTTATCGATGGCGATAACGTTTTATCCGCGCTCAAAAAAGCGTGTGATCCTTACTTTCCGGGTATCAGTGGGGAAGAGAAGAAGATAAAAGAGATCCTTGAAGATATCGGTATAGATTTTGAAGCTAGATTGGGATCGGTCAGTTCGGAGAAGAAAAGGAAGTTGAACAGTCTGTTAGTTCTTTCTCTTCTCAAGAAAAACATCCCTTACCATGTGATCGAGTCCATCTATGGGACTCATTATGTTTCACCAAAAAATGAGATGGACGTAGACGTTCTATATAAACTATTGAATTCCTGTGCTAGAAATGACCGTCCTGGGTTAGGTCTTTCACTGTGCCTTGGGGATGATAGCGCTCTTAGTGAAGCCGAAGATATCAGAGATAGGTATAGACAGGAGATGGTCGAAAAGCTCAAAGAATTAGAGGACAAAGTTGAAAAAAAGGACCACATCCAATATTTTTATGAAGAGAAGAAAACAAGGAAAGGAGAACTAGCGGGTTTGGGCATGCTTTACTTTTTAGATCAAGATAAGCCAGTTCTTGGATTGAGCGAACTAGAAGAGAATGTAGATGTCTCCGCTAGAGCCAACCAGAAGATGGTAAAGGAAGGTCTTGATCTGGGAAAACTTTGTAACAGATTTGCAAAAGAAGTCGGTGGAGAGGGAGGAGGTCATGATATAGCGGCGGGAGCTACCGTCGAGAAAGGTAAAATCGAAGAGTTTTTAAAGGCGATGGATAAAGAAGTCGGAAGAGTGCTGGCTCAAACATGAAAAACCGAAGGTTTTATATTATATTTCGCTATTTCTCAGTTAGAAAACAACAGCGGGGATACAGTTGCCTTTTGGTTTGAGTGAAGACAAAGTTAAAAAAGAAATCGAAGAGAAGATAGCCGAGATTGATCAGAGTGGCGCCAATAGTTCCGCTTCTGAGCTTATGGACATAGTTGATTTTATAATCAAGAAGGAAGGAAAAGTTAAGGATGGTGAATTCGTCTCTGATAAGCTGAACGAGATCGGAGATAGGCTATTTAGAAATGGTGAAAATAAGAAAGCTATCCAATGCTTCGAGAAGGCCTTGAACAGAGATCCGAGTAACGTGAATTCTCTGCTTAAAAAAGGTCAGGCCTACTTGAGCATGGATGAGATGAATGAATACGCCTTGGAATGTTTCAACGACGTTTTAAGGAAAGAGCCTGACAATAAAGAGGCGAAACTTAACAAAGCCAAAGCATTGAGAGTTTTAGGATGGGACTCTAGAGCCATGCAGGTCTTCCGAGGGTTATTGGAAGAGGACTCTTCAAATATCTCAGAGATACACAAACTGGTCAAACAAAATCCGGATGATCCAAATCTTTGGAGATTGGAAGCTGAGTACTTTGAAAGCGAAGGTAAAATATCCAAGGCGATGAAGGCTTATGAGAAGATATTGACACTTACCGATGATGACGATGCCTTGGAAGAGATCATCGAATTGTCTTCTGAAGATCTTTCAATGGCGGTAGAACAGGCTGAAAAATTGGAAAATAAAGGCAACGAATCTTTGGCTAGAAAACTGTATGAGGAACTTTTAGACAAAAATCCTGATAACATCGAACTGATCGAAAAAATGTTGTCTCATGAACCAGAAAACATAGATCTGCTTCAGAAGAAAGCCGAGTATCTAGTAAATCAGGATGAGATCGATGAAGCTAAAGATACTTATGAAAGATTATACGAGATCAAAGGTGATGAGTTAGAGTACTACGACAAAGCCCTAGAGATAGATCCTGAGGATACGGATTTGTTATATGAGAAAGGAAGTATCCTTTACAGTGAGGGAAAATTTGAGGAAGCCTTGGAAAGTTATGATAAATTGTTAAAGATGGGCGAAAACGATGTGGATCTCTGGCATAACAAAGGTGCCTGTTTCTATCATCTGGAAAGGTATGAAGAGGCCATACAGGCTTTCGACAAAGCACTCGAAGAGGATGGAGATGACTTAGAGGCATGGTCTAACAAGGGGTTAGTTTATCACGATATGGGTGAGTATGATGAGGCCATGGATTGCTTCAACGAGGTAGTGAAAAGAGACCAAGATGTGGCCAAAGCTTGGTATTACAAAAGCTTGGTCGGTGCCCAACAGGATCAGAAAAAGATGGCTAAGAATTTCTTGAAGAGGGCTGTCGATCTTGATGAAAGTTTTAAAGAAAGGGCAAAGCAGGAAGACGCCTTCGATAACTTCGGTGAAGATTTCAAAGAAATTGTTTCATGATATATGAGAGAAATCGAGATAATAGAGGGTTTGTTTTTAAGTTCCAATTATTGTGTTTGGTACAGACCTAAAGATGTTGTTATCGTCACCGACTTTCATTTAGGTTATGAATCTGCCATGCACGATGAAGGCATATCTTTACCTGAGATACAAAAAGAAAAGATATTGGATAATATATCTGATATCAAGAACAGATATCAGCCTGAGACGATGATAGTTCTTGGAGATTTCAAACATGATTTTGGTAGAAGTAAAGATCGTGTTTTCAGTGAAATACTGGATGTCATGGATTATATGTTGGAGGATTCGACATTGATAATGATAAAAGGAAATCATGATAATTATCTAAAAAACTATACACGTCTCAAGGAAGTCACTCTTCACGAAGTAAAGATGAAACTTGATCACATGACATTAAGTCATGGTCATGAGGAGATAGAGTGGGAGGATCTTTTAATGATAGGACATGAACATCCAGCCATCGTGATAAAAGATGAAGTCGGGTCATCCATGAAGTTTCCATGTTTTCTATATGATGAGGAGGAAAAAGTGTTGATTTTGCCATCTATCGATCCGATGAGAAGCGGTAGAGATATAATCACTTCTTCTTCCTTCTTCTCAAAAAGCATTGCCAGTTTGGAACCTGCCAACTTCCATGTATATGCGATCTCTGAAGACGGTCTTTTAGATTTCCATAAAGTTAGAGATATAAGAAGAGCTCAACCAGTTTTTGATAGAACCAGGTAAAGAGAGTAAGATTTATATAACCTTACCTTTCCTGCATTTAATACCGAAAGCAGTTGATAATGGTTAAATAATGTATCATCCTCATCCCTCATTACCTTGCTTGTGATAGTAACTTGAAATGACCCTGATATGAGCTAGAAATCGAGTAGGGTAGGTCTCATAAAGAGACTGATTTAAAAGTAGGTAAAATATCCTGAGGGTTATTTGGATCGACTGTTTTCGGTGAAATATACATGAGGTGTTAAATATGGATATTGATCCGAGTACAACTAAATATGTCATCAAAGCGCAATTAAAGGCGAGCGGTGTTGTTGAGAAACCTGACGTCGTCGGTGCTATATTCGGTCAGACTGAAGGTCTACTAGGCGATGAACTCGATCTTAGGGATCTTCAAAAGAGTGGAAGGATGGGTCGTATAGAAGTATCCGTCAGTTCTTCTAAAGGCAAGTCTTCTGGAGACATAACCATACCGTCAAGTTTAGATCTGGTAGAGACGTCGATACTCGCGGCTGCACTCGAGACGATAGATAGAGTAGGTCCCTGTAAAGCTAACATCGAGATCGAGGAGATCAAAGATGTAAGAGAGTCCAAGAGAAACAAGATAGTGGAAAGGGCAAAGGAGTTACTCTCTTCTACGATAGAAGAGAGCAAAGTTCCCACGGGCAATCTTACTGAGTCAGTAAGACAAGAAGTCCAGATGGAAGAGATTAGTGATTTTGGGGAATCTCATTCTCCTGCCGGACCTAACGTAGATGATTCTGATGCCATCATAGTAGTAGAGGGAAGATCAGATGTTCTTAACTTGTTAAGGTACGGGATAAAGAACGCCATCGCAGTTGAGGGAACCGATATACCTGATGAAGTGATAGATTTATCATCTAAGAGGGTAACAACGGCTTTTGTAGACGGTGATCGTGGAGGTTCGTTGATACTCAAGGAACTTCTCGAGACCGCTGAGGTCGATTATGTTGCCGAAGCTCCAGAGAACACCGAGGTAGAAGAATTGACTCAGAAGCAGATCATGAAAGCCCTTCGAAGCAAGATACCAGTTGATCAGTACGTTGAAATGTACGATATCAACGTTAATGAAGAAGAAGTCAAAGACAACGTTGGATACACTAGAGGAAAAGGCACTGCAAAGGGCAAGCAGGCTTCAGGGAGTAAAAAAAAGGAAAAAACTGAGCCCAAAACGGAATACGATCTTTACAGAGACATCATAGACTCGATAAAAAAAGAGAAGATCGCTAAATTATTGAACGGTAATGGAGAAGTTTTAGATGAAGTGCCTACTAGAGACCTTGCCGATACACTCGGAGAAAAAGAGCATCCGGTCAAGAAAGTTGTTTTCAACGGTATAGTGACGCAGCGTCTCGTTGACATAGCCATGGATGCGGGTGTTGAAAAATTGATAGGTCGAAAGGTAGGTAATATTCCTAAGCTGCCTACATCACTGGAGGTTCTTTCCTGGGATAAGCTGAAAAACAATTAAGTCTCATCATTTTCTAAAACCCTTTTTTATTTTTGATCATCTTTATGATATGATCAATAGATACGAGGCAGAATTTTTTTATAATAGCCCATTTGTCATGTATCTGGTAATCATGACTAAATATGTTTATTCCTTTGAAGAAGGCAGTGCTGAGATGAAAGATTTACTCGGTGGTAAAGGTTCCAATCTTGCGGAGATGACTGATATAGGTCTTAACGTCCCTCCAGGTTATACAGTGACAACTGAGGCATGTCTAGAATATTTAGAAGAAGGCGAGATGACCAAGAAGATAAGAAAACAGATGAAAAAACACATGAAAAAACTAGAGAAAAAGATGGATCAGAACTTTGGTGATCCTGAAGATCCACTGTTGGTTTCTGTAAGGTCAGGAGCTGCAGTATCTATGCCTGGTATGATGGACACGATATTGAATTTAGGGCTTAATGATGAAACTTTAGAGGGACTCATAGAAAAAACAGATGAAAGATTCGCTTATGATAGTTATAGACGTTTTATCAACATGTTCGGTGAAGTGGTTAGAGGTATTCCACATAGTGAATTCGAAGAGATAATGGACGAGGTCAAGGAAGAAAGGAACGCGGATCAGGATGTGGATCTTGATGCAGAAGGTATGAAAGAAGTTACGGAGAGATATAAAGAACTCGTAG
>CAYNOV010000002.1:0-40991 GCA_964398905.1 uncultured Thermoplasmata archaeon | reverse complement strand
GTGGAATTCAATCGATATTTAGGATTTTCTATGAAAATTCTGAGATAGCTCCCTTACTTTAGGTGGGAGAAGCTGACTTGAGAAAAAATAAAATAATCTTGGCCCATACACTGCATTGGTTTCAATGAATCGACCTACTATAGATGAATATTTCATGGCGATGGCACATTTAGTCTCCGAAAGATCGACTTGTCTCCGGAGGAAAGTCGGCGCAGTGATGGTAAAAAACAAACAGGTCTTGAGTACCGGATACAACGGCGCTCCAAAAGGATTAGCACACTGTGAAGAACTTGGAGGATGCATGCGTAGAGGTGATATCCATCCTCCATACATCGATATATTCTTGGAGCAATACAAAGAGAATGAAGATGTAGACAAAGAGAAGATAATGGAAGAGATAGACTTTTTCCCGAAAAAGGGTGAAAGCGTAAAATCAGGAAGAAGGCACGAGTTGTGCAGAGCGGTCCACGCGGAACAGAACGCGATCATCCAAGCAGCGGTCTCTGGAGCTAGCATCAAAGGTAGTACACTTTACTGTACGACTTATCCTTGCGTAGTATGCGCTAAGATGCTGATAAATGCTGAGGTCGAGGAGATAGTTTATGACGGGGATTACACCGATTCACTCTCAGAGAACATGCTCAACCAAAGCGCTATCAAAATAAGACAATTCGAAGGAAACAAAAAAGAGAGACAGGAAACTATCATCAGTTATTTAAAAGAAAAAGAAAAGTAAATGATTTTCTTTAGAGGCTCAAAGCATCAACTGGACAGACATCCACGCAGTTGCCGCAGTCGATGCAGGTGTCCTCATCCACAACTGCCACTTCTTCAACAGTAAATGCATCTACAGGGCATTCCTCTTCACATTGTGCACAAGCTACACAGGCTTCTTCGTCTACTTTTACTACCATCGTATCACAGTTTTTGGCAGTAATGGACTGTATAAATATTTTGCTACTCTAATTCAGAGTGATAGCGCATCTACTGGACAGACTTCTACGCATTTACCGATATCTTCACACTTGTCAGCATCAACTTTAGCTACGTCATCTACCGTCATCGCGTCTACCGGACACTCCTCCTCACACATACCGCAAGCTATGCAGGTATCTTCATCTATCTTTACTACCATCTTCTTTCACCTGAATAGACAATGATTATTTTTCTTATAAACTTTTCCTAATACTTGTCACGACAAATTATATTTACAGGTAGGCGAAATCTTTCTCCATGCGTATCATACTGGACGAGAACCTTCCAGCGGAGGTCAAAGAAGAGCTAGATGAAATACAAAATTTCGACGAAATCCTAGACGTTGACCAGGAATACAAGGGGATATTAGATTTTGAACTGGTGGATAAGATGGAAGAAGATGACATAATGGTAACTAGAGACAGCGAACTGCACGAGAATCTGATAAATATAGGAAAAAAAAGCGTTTACTACGATATCGAAAAAAGGAATTTGGTAGAAGTGCAGATAAAAGTAGCATCCTATCTCAAGGGACGTGACATACAGACCGTTACCGCAACGACGGAGAAAAACGAGCATATCCAGGAGAATACTGATTCCTTGTTGAGAAAAAGGTTCGATGAACTGAAAAAAGAAAACGCTAGATTGAAATCCAGAGTAAATGTATTAGAAGGAAAACTGAAATCAGTTTTTAACACGGCTAGATCGGCTCTGGACGATGAAGATATAGAAATTTAGATGTCTAACTTTCTTTTTTGATCTTTTCTATCTTCTCTTCTAGATCTTTTCTCATCTCATCTCCACGAAATTCGCCACCAAAATAGTCTATTCTCGATGCGATAGCTATCTTATTTGCGAATGCCCTAGCTATCTTACCCCTTATGGACTTTGGTGCTTTATGGACGAAAGGATGCTGGAGTATCAATCCGTGTTTTGGAGGAGGAGTCCCTTTATCTAGATGTTTGAACAAAGATTTTTCTGCTCCAAGAACTTGTATAGTGCTGGAAGGCTGTTTGGCTAACCCTTCCAAGGAACCCTGTGCTGCGATAAGTTCTCCTCCTAACTTTGGTCCAGCAAGTGCGGTAATATTTGGGGCATATTCCTCCATCTTCTCAGTAACATAATCTTCGAGTTCTTTTCTCAATAATCTTTCATCTTTGATAGATCCTGCTAAATTCTGAAAGTGCTCCATTTCACTTTCGGTGACTTCCTTGCCAGTTATGTCATCTACTAATCCGATCTCCTCTTTTATCTCTTCTCTATCACCATGCTTGACTATAAGGTCGATGAATTCCCCATCATTAACGTGCTTTTCGAGTTCAGAGAAATACAAAGAATACCAAGTCTTTAACCTCTCTGTTTTTATATTGATTGTCTCGTTTAAATCCTGGATAGTATCTACAGCCCTAGCTAGATGTTCTCCAAAATCTATAGATTCCTTGATCTTTCTTTTACCTAGGAGTCGAAGAGCTTGATGGAGCAGATCTTCTGAAAAAGAGTGTTCCTGCGGCTTAATATCGACTCGATGATCTTTTTTAACAGGTCCTAGTACAGATAAACGTTCCTCAGTTACGTAGAAATCCTCATCGTGTCTTTCACTCAAGAGCTTTTCTTCTTCGAGGATTTCACCCTTCTCTTTCCTCTCTTTTTTTTCCGCTATCACTTCAGCATCTTTTGGAAAAAGCTCTTTATCTACTATATCGCCTTCTTCAACCAGAAAAGTTCCGAACCAAGTCGTATGCAAAATGAGGATTCTCTCGGTCATATTGATTAGAAAGAGTGATGAGGTATAAATCTTGTCAATCCTATTCATCCGGGACTAAATACAGTCTTCTTTTGATCCTAACCACTTGTACTTCGTCTTTTCCTTCGGTGAATCCTTCTGGTTTAAGTAGTGTCTTAGTTTCGTAGGTTTCAGGGTCCATAACCTGGATCTCTTTTTCCTCTTCTGAAACAACCACAGCATCCTTGATCATTTCGTCTCCGCCGTAAACTGTCGCGTCGGTCAACTTCTTTTTGTCAAGAGTCGTTCCTCTGTTCTCTTCTAAATCATGCACGACTATAGGACCACTACCTCTCGTCGTCTTTTTTATACGGTATATCTTACCTTCAAATTTTATGAAATCGCCCTCTTCGTAAGGAGGAAGTCTCACCGAATAAGTCATCCTGTAAACGTTCTGTCCGTCCTCTCTTCCTGCAAGTTCAGAAGACGTTTTAACATCTCCTCCAAAAAAGTCTGCGATATCAAAGCTCAAATTTTTAGTAACTCTTCTATCGCTCAGAAAAAAATCCAATCCACCATGGATCTCCTTTTCAAGGGTTATAAAAACTTTCTTTTCTTCCCCTCTATCGACTTCTACTCTTTTATGGACCATGCTCATCACTTGGTTTTTCTGTTCTTCGGTCATCTCATCTTGAGTTGGTCTTACTTGAAGGATGGCTTCATAATAATCTCCTTCTCTTTTGCTGCAGTTCTTACATTGAGTTTTTTTAAGAACGATATTTGTTGCAAGGCTCTTTTCTTTCTCCACGCCATGAACGATCAATTTAACTGTCAAATCAACATGTATATTTGAAGGATCGCTTTCGTCGAAAGATACCTGAAATGAGAACTGGTCAACTGAAGATGATATCGAGAGTGATTCCTCGATCCTGTCGAGCATCACTGTCTCAAGATCTGGTCTCTCCAACCATCTATCTCCTTTTCTGACACTACCACACTTGGAGCATATCTCGATCTCGATCGGATCTTCTATATCCACAGAAACATTTCTATCCACATAGCAATCTACACACATGCCGTCATGTACCTCGGACGTCTCAGCCCCACATTCAACACAAATCATCATATCCTCTGTCATAATCTTACTACCTGCAAGTGAGGAATACCTTCGATCTTCATGATATCTTCTTCACTACCAAACCCGATCTCTATAGCGGCTTCAACGGTCTTTTCACCTACAAGGTTAGCTATAGTGCAGGATTTCAGTTCTCTCTTGAGCCTATCAGTATTTATCCTTTGCCCTCCGTAAAAATTTTCCTTCACGTCTAACTGTATATCGCCCTCCTCAAGGGTCTTCCCTAAAACGTCCTTATCGCAGGCCGCGAGTAAAACTTCTTCACCTTGATCGTAGGTCTGATAATTCACATACATCTTGTTCATCCTCAGGCCAATCTATATCTGTCAGGAGTCGGATTATATATCTCGCCGTTAGTCCGCATCCTATCGAGTTCCTTGCGTACTTCTTCTCGAGAAAAACCTCTAGATTCAGCTTCTTCTAAAAGGTCCTCCTCGGGTACGCCATCTTCATGTATCTCTCTTTTATTTCTTATTATGTCTCTTATCTGACTCATCAATGTTCTTTCGCTGTGAGATACGCTCGAAGAGACCATGTCGATATCCAATTCTCCCGATTCAGTAGAGGCCACTTTTCGAAGGAAGTGATCAGTAACGTCTATAGCTCTTTCAGCATCTTCGACTGTGACCTGGTCTCTAAGATGTGCTCTAGCACTCGCTTCTGCCAGTCTAACCAATGATTCCAACTGTCTAGCGGTAACCGGGATAGAGTCATCGCTTCCCTTCTCTCTCAAGCTCAAATAGAAATCTTCTAGTTTTTTTATTGCACTATCAGTCATAACAGGAGTTTTGGTCTTCGCGTGAGCGATGTACTTCCTCAAAAATTCTTTGTCAAATTCGGGGACGAATTCTTTTTCTATCTCTATGCCCTCCTTTTCTATCCTTTCCCCTTCCTCATGGAGACTCAAAATGTGCTTCGCGATCTTAGAGTCTTGTTTTTTGTCGGGCTGGTCTATCAGAGCAAAGATGAGATCAAATCTCGAGATGAGTGGAGGCGGGAGATCTATCTGCTGAGATATATTCTCATGCACTTCGAATCTTCCATATTCGGGATTGGCAGCACCTAAAACAGCGCATCGAGAATTCAAAGTTGCGTTTATACCCGCCTTAGCCACAGATATACTCTGCTGCTCCATGGCCTCGTGCATAGCACTTCTATCTTCAGAGCGCATCTTGTCCAACTCGTCTACACAAGCTATACCCCCATCGGCCAGCACTAGAGTACCTGCTTCAAGTACCCACTGACTTTCGCCCATGACATCTTCACGTACAGCGGCAGCTGTAAGACCCGCACCTGTTGAACCTTTGCCAGAAGCGTACATACCTCTCGGCGATAACTCCGATATATATCTCAAAAGTTGAGATTTCGCTGTTCCAGGGTCACCCACTAGAAGTATATGGATATCACCTCTTGTTATCGTACCGTCTGGCATCTCTTTTCTGACTCCACCGAAAAGCTGAAGCGCAAGACCTGTCTTCTCGTTGAGAAGGCCGTGTATACTTGGAGCGATAGAACTCACTATCTTTGCAAAGACCCGGGGGTCTTCTGACGCGGCTTCTATCTCCCTCCTATCTTCCTCAGAAAGTTCAAGATCTTCGAATTCATATTCCTTAACTTCTATACCATTAACATCCATATAGATATCGAACACTCTACTTTGAGTGGTTTTTCCTCTCCTTTTGGGTTTGCCTTCTAAAATACCGTTCAGAGTTATCCTATCCCCTGGTGATACTTCACCTACAAGATCGTGTTTCACCCATCCTTTCAATCTCTCGGGCTGTTCACCGCCTCTCAATTCTTCTGGACTCTCCTGTATCTCTATGTTCTGAAAGTCTTTGAAATCTGATTTGTCCTTCAAAAGAACAAAATTCGTTTTATTGGAAGATTTACCACATCCACCACATTCCATAGGCTCATCTATGTTACCACCGTCCTGAGCTATCTTGAATTCAAATCCACAGCTCATGCATCTGAATGCGGCGTTAGATATCCTAGGTCGGACTTCAGTGGTCTTTCTAACTAGTCCATCTATACCCAAGTAACTAGAAAGATCATCGGAGCGCAGATCTCTTATCATCTTGCTCCTAGACTCAGATAGATGGGTCAGTCTCAGATGAATATGAACATCGTCGTAAGCACTTCCAAGAACCTGTTTGATCGCTTCCTCTCCCTGTGTCAAAGCGGATTTTGGATTTTTGACAACATATCTGGGAAAATCGATATCTTCAAAGAAAAGAGTAAGGTCACTATAAGTCACAAAAATGGACTTCTCATCGGGATAATTATCTGCGACTTTGATCAATTCAGAGTGAAATTCATCATCTTCGAACAGGTCAATAAATTTTTCTCTGATTTCGTCTTCGGTGTATTCTGCCATCTATATCTCCGGATTCTAGGGATTAGTTTTCGGTGTAAATAAAACTATCCTTCCGAGACCACTAAAAGAAGTTATGCATGATAAAAGGATGTAATCCTGCATGTCTTCTGCTATAATTAACGATTGAGTTTTCTATTTCTCAGAAAAAAAATCTATATAACACTGTCATATATGCGTGTTATAACATGTTCGAAAAAGCTAGTGAAAGTGACGTGACGCGTGCAATAGTAAAGCAGTTCGGAAAGAAGCTAGACGAATTTGCCGATTCCGAAGTGATCATAATCGGTGCTGGTCCTAGTGGTTTGATGGCAGCGAGAGATCTGGCGATGAAAGGACGAAAAGTTCTGATAGTAGAAAGGAACAACTATCTCGGAGGTGGATTCTGGCTGGGCGGTTATCTGATGAACACTGTCACGGTCAGACCGCCAGGTGAAGAGATCTTAGACGAACTCGACATACCTTATGAAAAAGACGGCGACCTCTACACTGCGATGGGGCCTCATGCCTGTTCGAAGTTGATATCAAAGGCATGTGATGAAGGAGTACAGATACTGAATATGACAGAATTTGAAGACGTAGTACTGAGAGAAAACGACAGGGTCGGAGGTGTCGTCATAAATTGGACACCGGTTTCGGAACTTCCCAGACAGATCACCTGTGTGGATCCGATCTCTCTAGAAGCGGACATCGTCGTTGACGCTACCGGTCACGACGCCTGTGTCGTCAGCAAACTCGAAGAAAGAGGGATGATGGAAACCACTGGTTTCGGCGGTATGTGGGTTGATGAATCGGAAGATCTGATAGTCGAGCATACCGGAAAAGTCCATGAAGGGGTCGTGGCTACAGGGATGGCGGTTTCCACCACCTACGGACTTCCTAGGATGGGTCCCACTTTCGGTTCGATGCTTCTCTCCGGAAGAAAAGGAGCGGAAATAACCGATGAACTTCTCGGCTGAAATCCCTTTCTCAAAAATCTTTCTTTATTTTGATTCTGGGATCGAGAACATCAAATCTGAAAATCTAAAAAAATTCCTTGAGAGAAAAACCGGACGCGAAGTTCTAGTAGAAAAAGATTTCCTTAAAAAGAAGAATGAAAAAGGTCTAGCAAAAAAGATCGCAAAAACAAAAGTCAGGAATAAACGGAAAAGAGAATTCAAAGAGCCTCTTCCAAAAGAAGTCGAAATCGAGGAAAAGGTAATTGAAAATAACAAGGATCTGTTAGGCATCATATACGATGCTCTAAGGCTAGTTCAACTTTTTCGAGGGTTGTTATCCCAGGAAGAAAAGGAAGAGCATACTGTAATAATAACTAAGAGACTGATCGGAAGTCTAGAAAGCAACGAGTCTCGATATCATATCAGAAGCGTGATCAACTCTATCCCTTCGATAATCTCCGTTTCAGGTATCGTTGAAGGGCCGGCAAAACCGAGAGAATACTATTTTGCTGACGAGGATGAAAAGGAAGATATACTCGACTTTGAACCGATGACCCACTCTGATCGCAGGATGGAGAGTGCTGTTAAATCCTATCTTTTACAAACGATCTTTTGGCGTTTGGAGGGGTATCCTTTCTGTGATAAGGAAGATTGTGCCCTTAAAAACTCTCACTGGCAGAAAGATGTTATCCAAAATCAGATCCAAGGTGAACTTTGCGAAGAACACTCAAGGAGATTGGAACAATTCAAAGAAAATGATCAAAATCAATAACGTCGTTATTTTTATATTGCTCGGATTCTATGGTCTAATTAATCGCATCAAATACTCTAACCAAGGATATACTTTAATAATCGATACCAATTGGCTAAAACAACTCCAGTACAAAAGAGGCTAAAGATGGATGTAGAAAGTATAAGGAAGGACTTTCCCGTAGTAGATGAATACATCTACTTCGATAGCGCCTGTTTGAGCCTTAAACCCCACTCAGTCATAGAAGCGGTCAAAAGATACTACTGTGAGTTCCCGGTCTGTGAGGGGAAAAGAAGTTCTCACACACTTTCAACTAGACTGACGAGAGAAATAAAAAAAGGCCGGGAGAGTGTAAGAGATCTATTGAACGCTTCTGAAACAGATGAAATCGCATTTACAAAGAATACTACTGAGTCTATAAATACTGTAGCTAGAGGTTTGGACTTGGGGAAAGGTGACAAAGTACTAACAACAGATAAAGAGCACAACAGCAACCTCGTCCCATGGATAAAGATGAAGGAAAAAAGGGGAATAGAATACGAGCAGGTCGCTACGAACGATGATGGCGAATTGAATATAGACGATCTGAAAGATAAGATCGATGAAGATGTCAAGATAGTTTCCATGGTACATACATCCAATCTTGACGGTACTACTACACCTGCATCACAAATCGCCGATATAGCCCACGAAAACGATGCGTATTTCATGTTGGATGGGGCTCAAAGCGTCCCACATAGACCTGTAGATGTGAAAGATATAGGAGCTGATTTTTTGGCATTTTCCGTTCACAAGATGTTGGGACCTACAGGTTTGGGCGTACTTTACGGAAGAAAAGACCTTCTAGAAGAGATCGAACCTTTGACATATGGAGGCGGTGGGGTAAAATCGACAAGGTATGACGAAGCTACTCTACAGGACTCCCCTGCTAAATTTGAAGCTGGTCTTCAAAATTTTGCAAGTCTAGCCGCTGTTAAACCTGCTGTGGATTATATACAAAAGATCGGTTTGAAAAATATCGAGAAACACGAACTCAAATTGAACAAGCTCGCGACCGAAGAATTAAGAGATCTTGTGAATATAATCGGACCTGAAGATCCAGAGAAAAGATCAGGGATATTCAACTTTCAGATGGATCAATTGGGCTGCCACGAGATAACCCTGTTAATGGATGAAGAAAACATACTTCTAAGAGGGGGACAGCAGTGCGTCCATTCTTGGTACAGTTTCCATGGATTAGAAGGTGGGAATAGAGCTTCTTTTTACTTATACAATACTGAAGAAGAAGTTAAAAAGTTCGTAGACGTGATCAAGTCTCTCCTCGGCTAATCTTCTTTAAAATCTTCCACTAATGAGGTGAACTCTTCGAACAACTTATCTACTTTGTTTTCATCCGTGGTCTTGAAAAGAAGTTTTCCAGAAGGATAGATCCCGACTTCAACATCTAAGTCTGGATGTTCCACCAATAATATCACTTCCGATGAAAATCCGATCTCAAAATCCCTTTCTACCAAGTATTGCTCCAATCTTTCAAGGTCTATCCTTATCTCCTCGGTGGGCTCTGCTCTGTAAGCACCAGAATCTGAACACGGTTCAACTACATCGTACATCATTTATAACTATGTTGTCATCTTATTTTTGATTTTTGCGGAAGATGGTGAGGGTTATATTAATAAACTATGAATCCTTAGGTTAAACTAGGTCAATCAAGATGCGCTGCGAAGAATTCGTGAACGAGTATATGCCCACCGTTAAATCAAAGATCGCATATATCCTTTACAACGAATACGATCTGAAACAGGTGGAGATCTCAGAGATATTGGATATAACTCAACCTGCTGTATCTCAATATATAAGGGGTAGTCGAGGCAAAACCACTGAAATACCTGAAGACATCGAGGGTGCTATAGAAGAGATCTCTAGGGACATATACAATCTAAGTGAATCGGGCCAACTCACACAGAAAAAAGTCGACGATATGATGTGTGATATCTGTAAAAGGATATGAGATTCAGTTGAAAATCATTCCGGAAAGTTTTTTATGCTAACTTGTATTTATCTGTCCGATGAATATGAATAGGGCTGATCTAGAGGAAAATTTGATAGAAGGTATTCGAGAAGCTGTCACGAGCGTTACTGAGGACACGGAATCCGCACTCAAAGATGCTAAAGAACGTGAAGAGAAAGAGGGTGCAAAAGTACAGTTGGACGCGATATTAGAAAACATAGATGTGGGCAAGAGTGAAAAGAGACCGATCTGCCAAGATACTGGGACTCAAACTTTCTTCGTAGAACTGGGTGCGGATTTTAAATGGAGTGGAGAATTAAAAAACGCGCTCAATTCATCTGTGAAGAAAGCTACTGAGGTGATCCCACTCAGACCTAACGCTGTCGATCCGATAAGCGATAAGAACAGTGGAGACAACACCGGGCGTTTCATCCCTTCGATCCATTGGGATATCGTGGATGGTGATGAAGCTATGATCTACATAATCCCCAAAGGAGGAGGTAGTGAAAACATGAGTAAACTAGAGATGATGACGCCTGGAAGAGGGCTAAAAGGCGTGAAAGAGATAGTCCTTGATCAGATAGCAGAGATGGCAGGAAAACCATGTCCTCCCACGACCATTGGTGTGGGACTAGGAGGCGGTGCCGATCTAGCCATGGAATTGGCTAAAAAAGCTCTTTTAAGACCGGTCGGCGAGAGACACGCTGAGGAAAGAATAGCAAAACTTGAAGAGGAATTGCTCGAGAAAGCCAACGATCTTGGAGTCGGTCCTATGGGCGTAGGAGGAAAAACGACCGTATTGGACGTCAAAATAGAATACGCACATCGGCATCCTGCGTCTTATCCAGTTGCCGTATTACCACAATGTTGGGCAAACCGCCAGGCAAAAGTCAAAATCGATTCTGAAGGAGAAGTAGAGGTGATAAGATGAAAGTTCTTGAAACACCCATTGATCCTGAAGAAGTAAAAAAATTGCGAGTCGGTGATGCTTTCTACATAACCGGTACGTTATTCACAGCAAGAGACGCCGCACACGAACTCCTTCTAGAGATGGACGACGAGGATATCCCTTTCGATCCTTCAAAATACGCTATGTTCCACTGCGGTCCAGCAATACATAAAGAAGACGGAGAATGGAAGGTCGTCTCCGCTGGACCCACTACTAGTATAAGATTGGAGATATTTGAAGACGATTTCATCGAGCGTTTTGGAACGAAGATCATCATCGGAAAAGGCGGGATGGCAGATAGAACCCTGAAGGCACTACAAAAACACGGTGCGGTATACTGTCAATATACTGGTGGTGCAGGTGCACTCATGGCAAACGCTATAAAAGAGGTCGAAGACGTCTACTTCCTCGAAGAATTGGGTATCCCAGAAGCTTTCTGGATGTTCAGAGTAGAAGAAGCGGGACCTTTCTTGGTGACCATGGATTCCGCCGGAAACAGTATCCATGATGACGTAGCTAAGGAGGTTTCGAAAAACCTCGAAAAGGTGAAAGCCGAGCTTTAAAACCCTTCTTTCTTTTTTTGATATGAACGAGATAATCGAATATATAAAAGAGGCAGAAAGGATCGTAGCGTTCACTGGAGCAGGTATGTCGGTAGAAAGTGGGATAGCTCCTTTTAGGGGAAAAAATGGTCTCTGGAACGAATTCGATCCTGAAGAGGTCGCCAGCGCACAAGCTTTCTCTGAAGATCCCGAGAAATGCTGGAAACTATTCAAGCTCCAGATCGAAGAAAGCTTCGAAAGTGAGCCTCATCAAGGACACCATTCACTTGCAAAACTAGAAGAGCATGGGTTAAGTTCCATAATAACCCAAAATATCGATGGACTTCACCAAAGAGCGGACAGTAGCGATATTTTAGAATTACACGGTTCACTTTACCGGTTAGTCTGCCAAAACTGTCAGAACACCTTCAAAACAGATAGATTTTTAGATGAGATAAAAGAAGGTAAGATACCTCGGTGCGAGTGTGAAAAGATATTGAAGCCAGACGTGGTTCTATTCGGGGAAGCACTACCGCAAAAAGTTTTACGGCGAGCGTGGAGAGAAGCTGAAGGATGTGATATCCTGTTTTCGTTGGGTACGTCGGCGATTGTCCAGCCTGCCGCTTCGATACCGATGATGGCTAAAAGGTCTGGGGCCAAAGTCATCGAGATAAACCTAGAAAAGACACCTTTGAGTGATGAAGTCTCAGATAAGTTCCTAAAGGGAAAGGTCGGAAAGAAATTGCCGGAAATAGTAGATCTCCTTTAATATTATTAGATTTATTCCCTGTATCACAGTTCTTTATCCAATATTTCTCCTATCTCAGTTGGCATCTTAGCGACTGAAACACCAGCGTTTTTAAGAGCCTCTATCTTAGATTCTGCTGTTCCTGTTCCGCCCTCAGAGACGATCGCGCCAGCGTGTCCCATCCTTTTACCTTCCGGAGCGGTCCTTCCAGCTATGTAGGCGACTACGGGCTTATCGTATCCTTCTTTTATGTATTTGGCAGCTTTTTCCTCTGCACTCCCGCCTATCTCTCCAATCATTATGACCGCATCTGTACCAGGGTCGTCCTCGTAAAGTTCAAGCGCATCTATGAAGTCCATACCAACAATAGGATCACCACCTAAGCCGAAGGCCGTCGATTGTCCGTGACCTTTTTTCGATATCGTATTGACGATCTCATAAGTCAGTGTTCCACTCCTAGAGACCAATCCGATATCGCCTTCTTCAAAAATATGATTGGGCATTATCCCTACTTTGCTCTTCCCTGGTGAGATTATCCCTGGCGTATTCGGACCTATTATCGTCGTGTCGTTCATCTCTGCCAAACGCATTATCTTAGCCGAATCCTGAACAGGTATGCTTTCAGTTATTATGACCACTGGATCCAATCCTGCCTCTATCGCCTCGAAAGCCGCATCTTTGGCAAATGGAGCCGGAACGAATATGATCGAAGTGTTTCCTCCCACTTCTTCCTTGGCTCTCTCCACGGTGTTGAAAACCGGGATATCATTGACTTCTTTACCGCCTTTGCCAGGTGTTACACCCGCCACGATGTTAGTTCCGTATTGCTTCATGTAATCGCTGTGAAAAATACCCTGTTGACCTGTTATACCCTGAACGATCACTTCCGTATTTTCATCTACTAATATTCCCATATTCTCGGTGATTATGTCGATATTATTAAATGCTTTGTTTCGGAAATGAATTTTAAGCCCAAATACTATCAAAAATGATTTTAGCACTAACAACCTATTCGTTATCGGGAGTAAAGTTCGAGATGACAATATTCGATAGGCTAGCTCCGATCTACGATCATTTATCTAGACCGGTCATCCCAGACCTAGAAAAACAGGTCGGAAAGAAAATACATTTAAGGGAAAACGATCGCATCCTCGACGTAGGTGGAGGGACCGGTCGACTGATGAGAATCATTTCTAAAATTCAACCCAAAACGAGAAGATTTGTCGTGGATAGGTCAAAGAATATGTTAAAAAGAACTAGTTCCGATGATCATGCGATAATAGGAAGCGCTTCAGCTCTACCCTTTGAGTCTTATAAATTTGATGTGGTCTTTTCAATCGATGCGCTTCATCATTTTGAGAAGATAGAAAAAAGTCTAGAAGAGATGATCAGGGTTTTAAGACATGAAGGTGAAATCATAATACTTGAGTTGGAAGCCGACAATCCTCTCACAAGGATGGTGGAGATAGGAGAAAGGTTGTTAGGAGAAGATTCAAGTTTCTATGAAAGAGAAAAGATAATCAGAGTATTTCATGATAAAGGATTTGAGGTTGATATCGAAAAGATTAATTTTTTCCAGTACATATTACACGCAAAAAGGTGATGAAAATCTACAAGGGACTCGCCATAATATTCGGTTTTTACTTTCTCGGAGAGTTAAGTGTTGAAATGACGGGATTGCCAGTTCCCGGTAACGTTTTGGGTATGATATTTTTGGTTTTAGCCTTGATGACCGGTATGATAAACATCGACGACGTAGAAAAAGAAGCCGAGTTGTTCGTTGATAATATGAGCATAATGTTCATCCCTCCAGGTGTAGGGATAATGCTTTATTTTGGGCTTTTGAGGAGAGAATTATTGCCGATATTAGGTGCTTTAGTATTGAGTTTTTTAATAACGATAGGCGTGACTGGTAAAATCGTAGAGGTGTTGAGATGAACGTATTAGGGATTTTTCTGACCATATTGATCTTTTTTATTTTTAAAAAGCTTTACGAGACGAAAAGTAAATTTTATCTCAATCCAGTCATGCTTTCGATCATATTTATCATATTGATCTTGTATATGGCCGATATAAGTTACGAGTCATACATGGAAAGCGCTAGGATATTGAGCTTTTTGTTGGGTCCTGCGGTCGTTAGTTTAGCGATCCCATTATACAAGAAAAGAAAAGTGGTCAAAGATTATACCGTACAGATATCTTCTGGTGTCGTATTTGGTGGCTTGACAGCAATACTGAGCGCTATCCTCATAGCATATATCCTCGGTGGAAGTAATGATCTGCTTTTGAGCATCGCGCCGAAGAGTGTAACAACTCCTATAGCTATAGGTGTGAGTGAGCAAATAGGAGGTATATCTTCCTTAACTGCGATATTGGTGATAATCACGGGAATCCTAGGAAATTCGATAGGCATCCCAGTGCTAGATTTCTTCAGAGTCGAAGACAGAGTAGCTAGGGGGCTCTCTATGGGAGTGACGGCTCACGGATTGGGAACTGCACAGATCATCAAAGAGGACGAATTGAGCGGAGCTGTTAGTGGTTTGGGTATGGCCTTGAATGGTATTTTCACTTCGTTCATATTGTATCATCTGATGCAGATATTGATCGGAATATGATGAATGGTAAAGAAAAAATCACTTTCGATCTATATTATAGGGCGATAGGTAAAAGATTTATATCCATCTAAAGGGTAAACATGAACGCAGAGGTGCTTTTGAGTGGCCCAGAAATCTTCCGAAACCTGTCCGGTCTGTGAATCGGATATCCCAGATGAAAAGGAAAAATGTCCCGAGTGTGGAGCATTATTGGATATGTTCGAGTTCGATTTGGATATTGAAGAGGACATCCCAGAAGAATCTATCGAAAAAGTCAAAGAACTTATTGTAGAAGAAGGGGAGGACGAAGAATTGATAGAAGCTATAAAGGAACTAGGTTCTGGAGGTGAAGGGGTCGAAGATGTCGAGGAAGTCGTTACCTTCGCCTGCCCTATCTGCGATAGTGAAGTCGGTGAAGACGATTCTGAATGCCCAAACTGCGGAGCTATATTTGAGGTTGAGGAAGAAGAGAAAAAAGATGAAGAAAAAGAAGAATCTATATCGATCGATATCAAAGAAGAAGTCAACTCTTTCCAAAATAAGATCGATAGGTTTGAACGAGAAGGTCTCGATATGAAATATCCAAAAAACTATTTGAGTGAATTCAAGCATGCTGGACAAGAGGGGGATAAGGAAAGTTGCGAAGAGTTATCACAAAAACTAGATGAAAGTTTGAACTATACTGAAGAGATAATGAACTCGTTAAAAAAGATCGATTACTATCTCGATCCGATCTCTGAAAAAAATGAGGATCCCAAATTTGAAGATGAAGTGAAGAAAGTCTATAAAGGTTGTGAATTGGGTGAGTTCAGAACAGCTTCTAAGAAAGCTAAACAACTCGAAGCAGAGATCAAAAACCATCTTCAAAAGAAAATCGATGAAGTTTGGCTGGAAGAATTTATCGAAAGTACGATTGAGGAAGCTGATAGTTCTATATCAGATATAGGTAAAGAGATGCCTATAGATTACTTCCGAGAAAAAATCAACGAAGCAAGATCTCTGAAAAATCAGGGAGATCTGGCCGAAGGTCTTTGTCTGTGTAAAAAAACTCTTGATTCGATCGATACGATCAACAAATTATATGGAAAGATCAGAGAGGCAGAGAAGCTCATCGATGAGATCGAAAAAAGGGAAGATGGGTCTGAATTCAGGAAAGGTTTAGATCAGGTTATGGAAAAAATCGAATCCGGGGAAGAACAAGAAGCGCTCGAAATGATAGGAGAACTGATACCGGAGTTAGAAAATACTTTGGAGGATATCGAAAAAGAAAAAGCAAAGAAAGAAGAGGAAGCGAAGGAAAAAGAATTGGAGGAGAAAATCTCCGAGATGAAATCTTTGCTAGAAATCGAAATAGCTGATCTAGAGCTGAGCGAAGAGAAAGAAATTAGAGATGAAATTATAGGTCTTAAAGAAGAAGAAAAGCACGAAGAGGCGATAGCAAAATTCGACCAATTCAAAGAATCTTTTGAAAAAAAGATCAAAGAACAAGTAGAAAGATTGAAGAAGAGATTCGAAGAGAATGGTTTTGAGGAGGAGTTCCCAAGAGATGAATTAGAAAAACTGGTTGAAAAAGAGGATCACTTTGAAGCCCTGAATCTATTAAAGGATACTGAAGAACGTTTGGAATCTCTGAAAAAGCGAGAAGAAAATTTATCTGAAAAAATCTCTAAAATAGAAGGTATAATCGAAGATGCAGTCGAGATAGGCTTTGAAACCGATAGTGTAGAAGAAAAACTGGAAAAAGCGAAAGATGAGTTCGAGAAGAAAAGATTTGATAGTGTTAAAGAGAATATAGATGCCTGCGAAGATGAGCTCCAGGAGAAATTGGTCAACTTTCTGAGAGGTGAGATCGAAAACGCTAAAAAAACACTCAGAGGTGTAAAAAGCGACGAGGTGGATGTCAAGAAAACGATCACTTACCTGAAAAAAGCTAATCAGGCTAAAAAAGAAAATGAGTTGGAAAGGGGTTTTGAAGCTCTGAAAAACTACAAAAAAGAGATGGAGGTGATCTCTGAGATATGAATTCTGAGATACAGCTAGTGATCTTTGATATGGATGGCGTTCTGGTCGATGCGATCAGTTCATGGGCCTGGGTACACGATCATTTCGATGTGAATAACGATGATTCTTTAAAGGCGTACAAAGAAGGAAAGATCGATGATCTAGAATTCATAAGGAGGGATATAGAGCTCTGGAAAGAAGCAGATAGAGAAATATCCAGAAAAGATGTGCTCAAAATAGTTAAAAAGATACCCCTTATAGATGGTTTTGATGAAACAATCCCTCTCATATGCGAAAAATATCGAACCGCGATAATAAGCGGCGGCCTTAAAGTCCTAGCAGAACACATCGGAGGAGATAAATTCGATAGAATAATGGCTAATGAACTGGAGGAAAAAAATGGGAAACTGACCGGTGAAGGCATTATTGAAGTCAAACTTAGGGATAAAGGGGAGGCAATGGATAGACTTCTTGCCGAGATGAGTATTGACCGAAAACATACAGCCGCGATAGGAAACAGTCGTACTGACGCCCCCATGTTGAAAAAAGCAGCAAAAGGAATAGCTTTCAATCCTGCTGATGAAAAAATAAAAGAAGCCGCTGACAAAGTCATAACTGAAAAAGATCTTAGAATATTGTTAGATGAGCTGTAAACACTAAGTTCTTACCAAAATATTTTATGCCTGTTCGAGTATTAAACATATTATCATGGAGTTTGAAGACTTAGAGGGTGAAGACTTAGAAGAGATATGCAAAAAGATAGAGACCATGGAGATAAGAGGTGCGGCAAAAATCGCTAGAGCCACAGCTCTAGCTTTAAAGAAAGTCGCTGAAGACTTTGAGGGAACAGATAGAGATGCTCTTAAATCTGAGATCGAAAGGGCTGCAATAAGATTGAAGTCCACTAGACCTACAGCCGTCTCCTTGGACAATGCAATAGATTTCGTGATCCAGAGCGAAAAAAACGAGGTAGAGGCTCTTCAAGAAGACATAAAAGAAAGGGCATCAAAATTTATCAAGGATTCTCTAGAGGCGAAAGAGAAGATCTCTGAATACGGTGGTAAAAGGATCAGTGATGGCGATGTTATCTTAACTCATTGCAACAGTTCTATGGCATTAGGAGCAATAAAATATGCAAATGACCAAGGAAAAGATATTGAAGTTATTGCCACTGAATCTAGACCAAAAAAACAGGGATATATAACTGTAAGAGAACTTTCCGATTACGATATAGATGTTACTCTGATTGTTGATTCGGCTGTTAGACATAAAATCAAGGACGTGGATAAAGTCTATGTTGGGGCGGACACCATCGCTTCTAACGGAGCGGTTATCAATAAGATAGGTACTTCTCAAGTAGCACTTTGCGCTGATGAGGCTAGGGTCCCTTTCACGGTTTGTGCTGAGTCATACAAATTTTCAAAAATGACTGAATTTGGAGATCTGGTCGAGATCGAAGAAAGGGATGCTTCAGAGATAGTCGATCCCAAAGATTTTCCAGGTGTAGAGATAAGCAATCCTGTTTTCGATGCTACGCCGCCAAAATATATCGACTCGATAATCACTGAAAAGGGAGTCATATCACCCGAAGGAGCTTATAGGATAATGGAGGAGATGAAAAGATGAGTATAGATTATTTAGCTTTAGAGGAAGAATTAGATCCTGAAGATTATGTCATATGTGAGTATACCGTGAAAACTGATCTAGATATAAAGGATGCGGGAAAGAGGATAGCCGAAGAAGAATCCACCGGGACTTGGACTCATCCTACAACACTTTCAGAAGATATATTTCATAAATACGGAGGTAAAGTCACAATGGCTGAGGGGAACAGAGTCCGTATAGGTTACCCGATGATAGATTTTTCTGGAGATATCGGAGAGATACCACAGATACTGAGCATCATAGCAGGCAACTTGTTCGGGCTGGAATCACTTGAAGGCGTGAGATTAGTGGATCTTAAGTTCCCGTCAAAGATCGTAGAAAAATATCCGGGACCACAGTTCGGTATAGAAGGTCTAAGGAACATATTAGATAGACCTGAGAGACCTCTCGTCGGAACGATCGTCAAGCCGAAGATCGGTTTACCACCTAAAGATTTCGCAGATTATGTTTATGACGCGGGAAAAGGAGGGCTCACCAATTCAAAAGACGACGAGACATTAGTGGACCAGGATTTCTGTCCTCTTGAAGAAAGAGTAAGCAAAGTAAGCGAAAAGTTGGACGAACTTGAAGAGGAAGGACACCAGATGATACACGCCCATAACATCAGTACCTCTGGTCACCGTATCCTCGAAGCTGCTGACATTGCATTAGAGAACGGGGCTAGACAACTGATGATAGATGTATTGACAGTTGGGTTTTCTGGTCTTCAAGCTCTCGCTGAAGATCCATCTGTAGACGTTCCCATCCATGTTCACAGAGCGATGCACGGTGCGATCACAAAAAATCCAGAACATGGTATTTCTATGTCCGTTATAGCTAAGATAGTTAGGATGGCGGGAGGTGACGCTCTACATATAGGTACCTATGGAGCGGGAAAGATGCATGCTGAGGTTGAAGAAGAGTTGAGATCTAAAAGGATTCTTTTGGAAGGAATGCATGGACTCCCAAAGGTGATGCCAGTTGCAAGCGGAGGACTACATCCAGGACTCGTTCCTGAACTTATCGAGATGAGCGGTATGGACGTGCAGATACAGGCAGGTGGAGGGGTGTCAGGACATCCTGACGGTGTTAGAGCTGGCGCAAAAGCCTTGAAGCAAGCGGTCGATGCAGCTTACCAAAGTGAAAGTCTTACGGATTACGCAGAAAAGCATGAAGAATTGAATAAAGCACTAGAAAAATGGAAGTGATCTTTTTGGAATTGAAAACGAAGACGATAGATATCGATGCCCGTGATCAAATGGTGATATTGAATCTGAAAGACTCAAAAGAGATGGGAGCGACGAGTCAGGATCGAGTGAATTTGAACCATGGAAATAAAAAATTGACCGCTGTAGTGAAGACTTCAGAAACTTTGGTTGATGTAGGAGAGGTCGGCCTTGTAAAAGATGTCTGCGAAAAGCTTGGAGTGGGAGGTGGTGAGCCGGTAACTGTCAAACCCGCCGATCGACCAGAATCCGTCGAGCACATCATAGAAAAACTCCAGGGTCGAGAACTATCCGAACACGGTATAAGAGAGATAATCCAGGACATAGTGGATCATCGTCTTTCAGATATCGAGTTGTCTGCTTACGTGTCTGGCACGTATTCGCAAGGGATGAACCAAAGAGAGATCAAACATCTCATCGATGCGATGGTAGAAACAGGAGATACGATAGAATTCGAAAGACATCCGGTCTTTGATCATCATAGTATAGGCGGTGTTCCAGGAAATAAGATAACACTTCTAATAGTCCCAATAGTCGCTGCCGCGGGTATGATGATCCCTAAAACTAGCTCTCGAGCGATCTCGAGTGCAGGAGGGACCGCAGATATTTTCGAGACCTTAGCCAATGTAGACCTCAGCATCGGAGAGATCAAAGAGATCGCGGAAGATGTTGGAGGAACTATTGCATGGGGTGGCGCAGTAAATCTAGCACCGAGCGACGATATAATCATAAGAGCTGAATATCCTTTGAGGATCGATCCTTATCCTCAGGTGCTTGCTTCTGTCCTGGCGAAGAAAAAAGCGGCTGGAGCCGAATATCTTGTGATGGATATTCCAGTAGGACCCAACACTAAAGTTGAGAGCATAGAACTCGGGCGGAAATATGCAAGAGACTTTGTTTCTTTAGGTGAAGAGATAGGGATCGAGACCTCTTGCGCACTCAGCTATGGAGGTCAGCCTATAGGGAACACTATAGGACCCGCTATCGAGGCAAAAGAGGCTCTGATGGCTCTAGAAGGGAAGTCAGTACCTTCGAGCTTGATAGAAAAATCAACTACACTCGCCGGTATGGTATTAGAGCAAGGCGAGATCAAAGACGGAAAAGAAGAGGCAAAAAGTATCTTAGAAAGTGGCAAAGCTTTGGACAAGATGAAGGAGATTATAGATAGACAGGGAGGCGATCCAGAAATCAGCTCAAATGAGGTTGAAATCGGACAATACTCTAAAGATATACTTTCAAAAGATGAGGGCTATGTCGACAGTATAAACAACGATGAGATGATACAGATAGTGAGAGCAGCAGGAGGACCGAACAGCAAAAAAGCAGGGATAAGTTTGAACAAGAAAAAAGGAGATAAAGTCGATAATGATGAAGAACTTTACACCATATTTTCTGATCATGAATCTAAATTGAAAAAAGCTGTGGACCTGGCTAATCATCTAAAACCATTAAAAGTAGAAGGTATGATACTTGAAAAACATCCTGATATAAAAAAGATATGAAGACTTCAAAGGTGATGCCTTAATCTGATCGCTTCTCCTTTTTCAGCTCGCATCATCTCCTCTCCAGACATCACTGCTGGACCGACGCCTCTTAATTCTCCTTCATGTATAACTAAAGCTTCTTCTTCCGGTCTTATACTTTTATCTGCATCTTTCACGCCGACCGCAAAGACACTGCCTTTAGGTACGAAATCGTCTATTTCCACTAAAGCTATTTCTTCTTTTTTCAATAATTCCGCACCCTCTAATGTTAGTGATATCAATCCTCTTTGAGGTACCAACATGCCTCTCTGATCATCATCACCCATTATCTTATACCATGGATATTTCCCCTTTATAATTGCTCCATCAAGAAGACGTTCACCTCCTCTTCCGAACTGGAACTTAGAAAAAGACTCTAGATTTTGCTGTAAAAATCCCTGTCCGTCTCCTCTTTCCTTCCCAACAACTTCTTTCAACTTATCTGCTAAATATTCTATGGCTTCGTCTGATGTTGGGTGATAACCTCTAGAGGTGTCTATCCCGTCGATCTCATCACTCACAAAAGACATGCTTTCAGGTAGATGGGATATTATTGTTTGGTAATCACCTTTTTCTATTATTGATTGGAGATGCTCAAGGATCATCTTTTTTTCTTCCTCAAACCATCGATGTGTTACTGGAATATCGTACTGTTGAGCAGGATAGAAGAGCTCCAATTCTCTAGGGACTGCTCCTAACGGAGATGTGAGAGTGACTTCTTGCAGACTTGTCCAATCGATTTCTCGAGTAGCTTCTCTAAACCTGCGATGAGTTCGAGACTGAAAATAAGGTTTCCTAGCTGAACAAGGAAACAAAAGCAGTACATCTCTATCCGGTGGAGAATATCTATCTTTTATTCTACGCTTGAATCTCACGATGTCTGGTCTGTTCAAGCTTTCTCTAGTTGTGACGGAAAAATCATCTCCACTAACAGGAACACCTTTGGAAAAGATTTTGAAATCTTCATCAGCTTTCCTAATAAGTTCTACCTGCCAAGGTTCGACCCTTGAACGGACCTCTACCAGTTCTCTTATACGATGATTTTGGATGCTTTTTCGAATAAGGCGTAGTTCGTCCAATAGGTGGCGAGAATTATTCTCTGAAGTTCCCGGGAAGCCTATCCAATCAGATAATTCGACTCCTTCAACTCCCATCGTCTCCGAATATGCAGAATCAAAAAGATCAACACCGAGATAAGTCATCAGTGCCATGTTGTTAGGCTGAACTATACCTGGTAGATATAGGAGTTTATGATAATCTATTTTTCTCCTAAGGCTTATTATCTTTTCATACAATCGATCGCTTCTCTTATAAAGTTCAGGCGCATTTCCGATTACATAAAGTTCTGCATCAGGATCAGGAGCTTGATCGAAAATGATCTGTATCTTTTCATCGCCCCCTATTTCGTCTACCAAACCGTCGATCATATCTCCGGGATAGGCAAATGCAGAAGGAAAATCACTTTCTTCTTCAAAGTTGAAAAAAGAACTTGGGGTTTTAAAGTCCGAACTTCCATCTACAGAAAGAGTCAGTTCAGAATCCTCAGGTGGATCGAATAGATCACCTTGAAGAAAAAAAATATTAGGTGTCTCTATTTCTTTATTCTTGATATTCCATTTTCCCCGTTTGGCTAGACCCCATCTATCAGTTATCTCTATCATCAGATGACTAACACAGTTCAAAGTAAAAAAGATTTATCTAAGCAAGAGAGTTAAATAAAAAAGAAAAAGAGGACCGAGTATTACTCAGTCCTCGTTCATTCATCACTCATTATCTTCATCCAGCCGCCTGATTCGAAAACAGCGAGATCTCTTTCTTCAAGTTTCTCTTCGAATTCTTCCCAAGAAACCGTTTCGATCCTATCATTGTTTCCTTTGGTGAACTGTATACCGTCAGTACCTTTGACTAGTCCGGGTTTTAAGCCTTTTTCATCGGCTATCTCTTTGGCTTTTCCAACACTTATTTTTTCCATGCTCATTATTTTTACCTCCTACTTCGGAGATGGCGTCATACCCAACTCCCAGACCCATAATATACTATTAATATAAATATGTTTCGTTATTATCCAGGCAAATTAGGGGTTAAAAGAGGGTATTTTCACCCTGAAGCAAGGATCCGTCTGACGAACAGAGGAGGAGAATTTTAATATATTTTAAGATAGAGAATAAAAATAATGTTCCCGTCGGTTATCAATTAATAAATTTGAAAATCAGATGGTCAAAAGTATTTAAATAAAAGCAAGTTTCATCGATATACATGAAAATAGTTCCGGATACAAGCGTTATAATCGACGGAAGGATCACATCGAAAGTCAAAAAAGGTGATTATGAGGGGGCCGAGGTCTTAATACCTGAAGCCGTTCTTTTCGAACTCGAATCTCAAGCTAACAGAGGTCAAGAGACTGGCATGAGCGGTCTAGAAGAGATACAGGAGATCAAAGAACTCTCTGAAACGGGAAAAATCAACCTTTTGTTCAAAGGTGAAAGACCTAAATTGGATGAGCGAAGGCTCTCGGACCAAGGTGAGATAGATTCTATAATACGTTCTATCGCACTTGACGAAAACGCATTATTGGTGACTAGTGATCTGGTACAATCAGAAGTCGCTAAGGCGAAAGGAGTTAATGTTGAATATCTCAAACCTGTTCTAGAGGAAGAAAAGGAGGGAAACAAGATACTGGGATACTTCACTGAAGATACGATGTCCGTACATTTGAGAGATGGGACGAAACCTACTGCCAAAAAAGGTACCCCTGGCAACATCAGAACAGAAATTATCAAAGAGGAAAAATCTACCAATCAAGAATTAAAAGCTCTAGCTCACAACATCATCGAAAATGCTAAGAGATCTTCCAAAGGATTCATAGAAGTGGATAAAGGTGGAGCTACCGTAGTCCAATTGGAGAATATCCGGATCGTTATAGCTAGACCCCCTTTCTCTGATGGTTTTGAGATAACCGCTGTCAGACCTGTAGCTAAAGTCGATCTGGAGGAATATAAGTTATCTGAAGAGTTGAAAGAGAGATTTACAGAAAGACGAAGAGGCGTGCTTTTAGCGGGTTCACCAGGTGCTGGGAAAAGTACGTTGGCCCAGGCGATCGCAGATTATCTACGTAAAGGTGAATTCACAATAAAAACGATGGAAGACCCTAGAGATCTTCAAGTAGGGGATGAGATAACCCAATACAGTAAGTTAGAAGGTAAGATGGAAGATACAGGGGATATTTTACTTTTAGTCAGACCTGATTACACGATCTTTGACGAAGTGAGGAAGACTCCGGACTTTGAGACTTTTGCGGATATGAGGCTAGCAGGAGTGGGGATGATCGGAGTAACCCATGCGAACCGCGCTATAGATGCACTTCAAAGGCTAATAGGAAGAGTCGAATTAGGGATGGTACCACAGATCGTTGACACGATAGTTTTCGTCGAGGAAGCTCAGATCAAAAAAGTGTACGACATCACATATACAGTGAAAGTCCCTGAGGGGATGGTTGAAGAGGATCTAGCCAGGCCGGTGATAGAGGTCAAAGATTTTGAAACAGGTGTTCCAGAATACGAAGTATATTCCTACGGTGAACAAGTCGTTGTTATGCCCGTTGAAGGAGAAAAAAGAAGCAAACCTGTACACGATATAGCACAGAAAGAGATTCAAAGGGAGATCAATAGATACGTTTCTGGCAGAGTTGAAGTCGAAGTAGAAAGTTCCGATAGAGTAAAGGTTTACGTTCCAGACAGCCAAATACCCAGACTTTTAGGAAAGAACGGGAAAAATATCTCACGGATAGAAGACCAATTAGGTCTTAGGATCGATGTACAGCCATTAGAAGAGGCGAGTGGAAGAGAAAGAGTGATCAAGGATAAGATCAAAGGTAAAAACGTCGACGTTTTGGTCGGCGAGGAAAAAGTGATAATCGAAGCTGGAAGAGAAAAAATAGGGAAAACTGTGGACCTGTTTTCAGGTAACGAATACCTGTCAACTGTAACCGTGGGCCAGGGCGGTTCTATAAAAGTAAGAAAAGGTACTAGAGTCGCTAGAAAACTCATTCAAGATGTGAATGCGGGAAAAAACGTCAAGATAGTCGACTGATCAGAACAGCGTTACAGAAATCTTTTCTCCCTTTTCCACCAATTCGACATTTTCTGGGATCTCGAAATAACCATCTGCCTGAGCCATGCTGGTGATTGCTCCAGATTGTTTGTAAACCGGATGTGCTTTCTCGTTTTCCAATCTTACCGTCATATATTGCTGCCTACCCAATGAGGATGTGATCCTCTTCGCTAAGACCGCGTCGGTACTTCTTTCAGATGGTTCTGGAAGTCTAGACATCTTTCTCAATCCCGGTCTGATCAACTGCTGAGCGGTGTTCAAACAGGAAGTGGGATAACCCGGCATTCCAACGACCAAAGTATCTTCAACCTCTCCGAAAAGTGTCGGTTTACCCGGCTTGAGCTTCACACCGTGAAATATCACCTCTCCGATAGAATCTAAAGCGTCGATCAATATGTCTTTATCTCCAACTGAGCTACCTCCAGAAAAAAGTATCATATCCTTATCTTTTACTTCCTTCTCTATACCCTCTTTTAGGCCTTCGATCGTGTCATGCACGACATCTTTTCTCCAAGCCTCACAGCCGTTTTTTTCTACTACACTTTTCAAAGTATGTGAGTTTACATCATAGATCTGGCCTGGTTTCAATTCGTCTCCGACCGCAACAACTTCGTCCCCGGTCGGAATAACACTTACCTTCGGTTTTTCGTATACCTTTACTTTTTCTTTTCCCATGGCTGCCAATGCGCCTATTTTTGCGGAAGTAAGGAACGAACCTTTCTTTATTACCGTCTCTCCTTCTTCAATATCTTCTCCTTTAGGAGATACATTCTCTCCAGGGTGTACTGGTTTGTGTATTTTCACCTTATCTCCTTCTTTCTCTGTGACCTCGACTTTTACAACAGCGTTGGCTCCTTCAGGCATTGGTGCCCCAGTGGCGATCTGGATACATTCTCCGTTTCCGATCTCCTTTTCTGGCGAATCGCCAGCATGCAGAGTTCCTATGTTCTTCAATTCGATCGGATCAAATTTTCCCGCCTCGAAAGTATCTTCAGCCTTTACGGCGAATCCGTCCATAGCCCCTCTATCGAAAGGAGGGACGAACATGTCGCTTTCTGCATCTTCGGCAAGGACTCTCTCAAAGGCGTCATCCAAATCTATGATCTCTTTCCTTTCTACAGGCCGGACCTCCTCTAAAATAGTAGTAAGTGCATCGGTGTAAGTTATGAGTTCACCAAACGGCCTCTGTTCTTCCATCACTTATTCACCTCGAAAACGATGTGACCCAATTCTGGTAATATTAGCTCTTTCATCGCTAATTCAACCGCTGCAGTAGAGCCTGGAAGTGAAAAGTAGACCTTCTCATCGGCTACGCCAGCTAGAGACCTGCTCAATATCGCTGCCGAACCTATCTCCTCAAAACTTAATCTCCTGAATGCCTCTCCAAAACCGGGAAGTCTTTTATCTATGATCTCCTCTAAAACATCAGGCGTTCCGTCTCTACAGCTTATACCTGTTCCTCCATTTAGAATATACGCTTCCGCATCTATAGACTCTATAGTTTTCCTTATATCATCCGCATCGTCTTTAGCGATCTCGTATCCAACTATCTCATGTTTTTCTTCCATCAACATCTCTCTGATCATCTTACCAGATACGTCACTATCGACATCTCTAGTATCACTGACTGTTATCACCGCACATTCGACATGATCTGGTGCGTTTTTCTTATGCTCTTGATGACTCATCCTCATACACCTTCTTTTTCTCCACAACGGAAATGTTTTTGATCGCGGTATCGGGATATTGGCCATCCTCATCTTTTTCCAAGTATTTCACCATGTCCCATACTGTCAAAAGAGCGGCGTTCACACCTGAAAGAGCCTCCATCTCCACACCGGTCTTGTAAACCGCTTTGACTTCGCATTCTACCTTCAAAGTATCATCGGTTAGATCGAATTTAACATCCACGCTCTCGATCGGGATAGGATGACAGTGAGGTAAACTTTCAGGAGTCCTTTTCACCGCCTGTATGGCCGATATCTCTGCTACCTGAAAAACGTCTCCCTTTTTGATATCTTCATTTTGAATAGCTTTTATACTCTTTTCATCGAGTAAGATCTCTCCTACAGCTCTAGCCCTCCTTGGAATTTTTTCCTTCCCACTTATATCTATCATTCCCATGATCACTCACTCTCTTCTTTATCAAGCCACTTAGATTCTCCACCCTTCGTCGTCTCTCTTTTCCAAAGAGGGACTTTCTCCTTTATCCTGTCTATAGTATATTTACAAGCTTCGAATGCATCTTCACGGTGAGGAGCCGCTGCAACGATGCCGACTATATTATCCCCTATGTTCAATTCTCCATATCTATGAACCACTACTAGATCACTTATCTTGAAATTGTTTAGAGCTTCATCTTTCACTTTTTCAAGTTCACTTTCGGTCATGTCTTCATATCTCTGCAATTCCAATTTTTCTACTTCCTGATCTTTATTCTTCGATCTAACAACCCCGTTGAAAACAACGAGTGCTCCATCCTCGTCTGATCTCACGCGTTCTTTCAACTCTTCTATCGTAAAATCTTCTTCAGTCACTAACGCTTTTTTTCCAACCATCTCACTCACACCAATACGGTTCTCTTTCCTCTATAGCCTTGATAAACTTATCTTTTACGTTCCCGTTCCTCTTCAAGATCTCTTTTGTAGAGACGTGATTATCAGTCCTTAATAAACAAGGTTTCAATTCACCCTTCGATGTTACTCTTAAACGGGTACAGTTCTGACAAAAGGTCGAGTTATGCATCGTTCTTACGAGTTCTACTTCAACTTCTGGTGATTTTAGGAAATATTTTTTTCTAGCATGCATATTTCTAGTTTCTGTTCTTACAGCTCTCTTCTCAATCTTTGAGGCCAATTCATCCAGCGAAACATGATACCTTTGATAGAAGTCATCACTGATACCTTCTCTACTGCTAGTCATCTCTATGACCTGAAGTATAGAGCCGGTGTCTGCTGCAAATCCCATCATTTGGTCTATAGACCCCTCATTCAAACCCTTCATCAGAAGCATATTTATCTTTACAGGGTGGAGACCGACCTGGTTGGCCTTTTCTATCCCTCTTTTGACCTTCTCAACATTAGCCATTCCTGTTATCTTTTCATAAGTTTCAGAATCCATCACATCTAGACTAACATTGACTCTATCAAGTCCAGTCTCACTCAATTCTTCCGCCTTTTCGGAAAGTAGGACTCCATTCGTGGTCAAAGATACATCGTCCATCAGTTCAGAAGAAATTGAGATTATTTCAACAATTTCCGGATGAACTAATGGCTCGCCCCCAGAGTACTTTACTTTGTTCATACCTAGGTCTGACGCGGTTCTCACCAGCTGCTTTACCTCTTCCGATCGTAGTCTTGTTTTATATTGACTTTCTTCTTCACCTTCGTTATGACAGTAAAAACAGTCTAGATTGCATTCTTGAGTGAGCGAAACTCTCAGATTCGTTATCTCTCTTCCATAAGGATCTTTCATTCAAGATGCTCAACTGAGCATAAGGGATATAATGTTTACGCCTAAAATTCGTGTTTGTCCTTTTTTTCTGCGATCGCGATCAATCTTCTTGCGCTGTCGTCATAACCAGAGCCTTCTAGATCTCCATAAATCTTTATTCCATCAAAACCTATATCCCTCAACATATTTTCTAGCTTTTCTTTCGTGAACAGCTTATACATGAATTTATGTTCGTGGACCTCACCGTCATCTCTGATCAATTTCCATTCTGACTCAAGCATTTCAAGATCGTCCCTTATCTTTCTATTTTCCAAAAAATAAGCGTCTTTCATCCTCCACCTGTCAGTATCTGTGAATATGTTTTCCAATATCTCTTTGCCCATCACATCTAACAAAATTTTTCCACCTGGTTTCAAAGAAATATACGAATTTCGTAGAACTTTTCTATTTTCCTCTTCAAATTTTGAATAACCAAAAGAAGTGAAAAAATTGATCACTGCATCGTAAAACCCTTCTCTTTTGAAGTCTCGGATATCTGCTTTTATGAATTCTATTTCCAAACTCTCTTTTTCGCTTTTTTCCCTAGCTTCTTCGAGGTAAGCTCCGGTCAGGTCTATCCCCGTCACTTCATATCCTCTTCTAGCTAGTTCTATAGAATGTCTTCCTATCCCACAGCACTGATCTAGTATCTTGTCTCCTTTCTCAAGTCCTAAAAGTTCCTCAAATCTATCCACCTGATACTCCGTTCTCTCTAACCTTTCTTCGGAAAATAAAACGTCCCTGAACTCTTTCCAGAAGGATTCATCTTCGAACCATCTCTTCATCGATATAGCTCCTACTAATTACTGACAAATTAAACTAAATTATCTTTTCGGATATCTCAACAAATTTAACCATCCACTCAGTAAGATCAATCTTATCATTTAGGATTTTCTCTCGAGCGTTTTCGAAATCTGGCTCTACCTCTCCAGTTAATAGCATCTCTGCGAGTTCATCGGCTTTTTCAATACTTTCGACCTGGGTTCCTATCTCATATTGTATCTCTTGCTCCTCTAACGTAGGTGCAGAAGATTCAGAAATGAAAATCCATGGTATCCCGAGAACACCCGCCTCACCACATATGATCGGGTCGTCACCTACAACGAGTTCTGAATTCGCCATGAGTTGATTGTAACTCCTCAGTGGAATAGAAGGAACGTATTCCTCTAAAGGCTCGGGAACAGAACCTCTCCCATCTAACAAAACCTTCCTATATTCCGATATTTCCCTTACAATATCTATCTTCTCTTTGCGAGTGAGTAGGTCTTCCTCGGTGAAGCCTTCCCAGGACCTACTAGCGAAGCTGACGAGTACGTAATCGTTAGGTTCGACGGTCAGATCGTCTAAAACAGTAGGATCGGCTTCAAATCTATTTGGATGTAGATATGCAAAAGGATGATAGCTAGAATGAGAGACCTGCTTATCGGAAGGTACTTCGAAAGGGTAACAATCAGGCGTGACGATCTTATCTGCATGCCTAAATATCTTCTTCTCGTCCTTCTTTTGCAGTCTTCTATCCAAAAACGTAACGGAGTAAATGTTGAATATAGAATTGAAAGTCGAGTAAGGGATGCTGTTTACGGAAAAAATAAGGTCTGGTTTGAAAGAGAAGAGCTTTCTAGCTAGAGAGAACTGGTTTTTATATCTAGATACGAAATCTGGGAGATAACCCTTCGGGCCCGAGCCGTAAAAGCTGTGAGTTATATCAGAATCCTGAATATATTCTCTGTTTACATCGTCATCTCTCACGAAACAGAGAACATCATGTCCCTTACCTCTAAGCTCGTTATGTAGATTTTCAAAGAAATCTATATGATGAGGATGTATAACCAAAGGTGATATCTTCATTGTTTGAGCCTAACTTGTTTACAAATTCATGAGATATAAATCTAATCCGTCTTTAGATAGGAAGTCACTCAGTCAATTGTAGGAAAGACTTAAAGCTTCATTTCGATTTAGTCTGTATATGAGAGAGTTCATTATCTATTCTAGTAAAGGAGCTACTACCCCAGATTTTAATTTGAAAGACCTTCCAGGAAGTGGAGGGAGGATGGATCTTATCTGTAAAAGCATAATTTCTGCACTTTGGCTCTCGAACGATATGAGAAAAGATACTAGAATAAATATCTGTTTGAATGGGGAACCAGACCCTCCTTTGACTATCAAATTAGACGGTTCCAGTTTGAAAAGAGTTTCTCCTGATGAAAGAAATATAGCTACATGGTTAAAGAAGTGCTTGAGATATAGGGATGTAGTTGAAGATGGCTGGATGGAGACCCATGACGGCATATATCTATCAAAGTTAGATATCAATAAATTGTTGGAGAAGATATCACATCATCCGCTATATCTCCTTGAAAGAAAAGGGGATGACATCAGAGACCTAAAGGTCGAAAAGGATCCGATTTTCATTTTGGGTGATCACAAAGGATTCCCGAAAAAAATACTCAAAAAATGCGAAGAGATGGGAGTTGAGAAGATTTCCGTAGGACCTAGAGAGTATTTCACATCACATTCTGTGACTTTGGTCCATAACGAGATCGATCGAAGAGAAAAAACCTTTTGAACTTATATCCTGCAAACAAAACCTATTTATATCTCAAATGAAAAGACATCCCGATGCTATGGCTATTTGTTATTGGGATAACCTTCTCCACCGTCTTCATAGCAGAGTTCGGTGATAAAAGTCAATTGATGACTATCTCACTAGCGTCTAGATACGATAACAAGGCTGTCTTCGCAGGGATATTTGCAGGCATCGCCATCGTCACTATATTGGCTGTAGCTTTAGGTACTATACTTTTTCAATTTGTTCCCGTCACCTATGTTAAGATATTCGCGTCTATGATCTTCATATTTTTTGGCATCTATACCATATTTTATGACAATGGTGAGAAGGTAAATATAGAAAAAAATAACGGAAGGGTCGTATGGAGTTCTTTTGTATTTTCTATATTTGCTGAGTTCGGTGATAAGACGCAGCTTGCTGTTATAGCTTTGACCGCGAGATACGCATCTCCTTTCTCCGTTCTCATAGGAGCTCTAATAGGAATGGGATCGATAATAGCTATAAGCGTGGTGCTCGGCTCAAAGATAGGAGAACTTCTTGAAAGTAAAAAAATAGATCTTATCGCGGGTTCGCTTTTCATAATACTCGGTAGTATATTTCTGCTAGAAGCACTTCTGCTGGGATAATAAAAAATAGGTCTAATGTTTTACCGAGAACATGGCTCGATGGAAAAAAGAGGAGTCTAGAAAAATCGCAGATTCAACATTATTCACGCTGACCGAAGATGATTTGATCCTACCAGATGGATCGAAAAAGACCTATACCATGCTTGACCTTCCAGATTTTGCAGGGATCCTACCAGTTTTTGAAGACAAATTGATACTGATCAAAAACTACAGGTATCCGATTGATGAAAAAGTGATAGAACTTCCAGCTGGTTTTATCGATAAAGGTGAAACCGCTGAAGCGGCGGCAGAGCGGGAACTCGAGGAAGAAACAGGATTTCTTTTACAGAAGTCAGAAAAGCTGTGTGAGTATCATCCTATTGCGAGTTTGAACGATCAGAAAGCCCATCTTTTCGTTGGAACTGTAGAAAGAGGAGGAAATATTGATCATGATAAAGGAGAAGATATAGACATATGCCAGTTTTCCATAAAAGAAGCCTATTCGATGTTGGAACAGAACAAAATAAGCCATCCACATACCACTATAGCTATGTATAAAGCCGAGGACATCCTAAAAAAGGATTGACCGATCGATGTGAAAGGAACTTTGGCCCTTATCTCAATTTTGAGACTTAACATAAAAAATCTAAAATACTATAATCCGACCGAAACTCCTATATGATAAAATTCAATCATATAAAGAAGTATATATTTCGATATCTATTAGGTGTTCAGCATGGAGATACCAGCCGGCAAGAGGATTTCAACGAGCATGGGAGGTATAGAATCCGTTAAAAATATCATATCGGATATAGAACGGCGGGGACTCGATGGCTATCTCAAAGTTGATTTTGATGATGAAGATTCAAAAATTGAAGGTGTGATAATATTAAAAGATGGTGTGCCGGCTGCTGCACGCCTTGAAGAAAACGGTGAATCTAAAAAAGGAAAGGAAGCTTTTACTGAAATGGCTCGGATCTCTTACGACAAAAACTCTGTCCTAGAACTCTATTCTTGTGCCCGCTCTTCAAATTTTTATATGGGTCAAGTCATATCTAAATTTGAAAACTGTAAAATCGAAGAGGATGTAGATATAGAACTTTTCACTGAGTTGAGTTCTGCCGCTCAAGAAGATTCAAACCTAGATGAAAGACCTGAAGGCGATCTCATAAAAGATGGGAACTTTGAAGGATACGATGAGCAGGAGATAATTGATGAGGTGCTCGCGGAGAAAGAGGTCGAGAAGGATCTGAGTGTCGAAGATCTCGATGAAGAGGACTTAGATGTTCTTCAGGATATAAACGGGGGCACTATAGGTATTATCAAGTCTCTTCTGAAAAAGGAGATGATGCTTGAGAGGAAAGAAAATAGACTGAATCGATTCAAAACAGAGCTAGAAGATTGGAAAGATGAACTAGAAAACAACAGATCGGAGACGAAAGAGCTAGAAAAGAAAAAGAAAGAATTGAAAAAAGAGATAGAGTTGGCTGAGAAAAAAAAGGATCGTATCCAGGAAAGAGAGAAGGGGTTGGATGAGCGAGAAAAGAAGTTGAAGGAAAAGAAAAAAAATCTAGATCAAATAAAATCGAGCATCAGCAATAGAGAAAGAAAAATAAAATCAGATCTGGCAGAGATAAAGAAGGAAAGAAAGGAGATCGATGAGATAAAAGGAGAGATCGAAGAAGGTAAAGAAGAACTCCAAAAGGAAAGAAGAAGTCTGGACCAAAGAGAGGCTGAAATAGAAGACATAGAAGGGGAACTCGAGGAGAAAGAGGAAGAATTGGAATCCAAAGAAGAGAAAATAGAAAATAGAATGGAGGAACTTGAAGCTCTAGAGAAAGAATATTCCCAGAAGGAAAGAGAGATCAAAGAAAGAGAGAAAAATTTAGAAAGAGAGAGGAAAGAACTGAGAGAAAGAGGTACCAGATTAGACATAAGAGAAACAAATCTTGAAGAGCTTGAAGAACATCTAGAAAATTTTGAAGAAGATGTAGAAGAACAGATGGAAGAAGTCGAAAAAAGAGAATCCGATCTAGACGAAAAAGAGGATCGATTGACCGATCTAAAAGAGACTCTTGAGGAAAAAGAACAAACACTAGAAAAACAAGAGGGCTCTCTTGAAAAGCTCGAAGATGAATTAGAAACTAGGATGGAAAAATTAGATCAACGTTCACTCGAAATCGACAAAAGAGAAGAGGCTATAGAAGATAAGGATGAACGGCTGAAAGAAAAAGAAAGGATTCTAGACCTGAAAGAAGTCGAATTAGAGGGGTGGGAAGAACAATTAAGCGATAAAGATGAAAAACTCTCTAAAAGAGAAACAATTCTCGATAGAAAAGAAGAAGATATAACGGAGAAACGAGAGAAACTGGAAAGAAGAGAAGGTAATATCGAAGAGATTGAAAGCAAATTAAAAGAAAAGGAAGAAGAATTGAAGAAAACAGAAGAATTGCTTGATGAGAGAAAAGAATCGATAAATGAAGAAGAAAAGAAAATAGAGGTCAAACAAAAGGAATTAGAAAACAAGGATGAAAGATTGCAGAGATGGGAAGAAGATCTAGCCGATCATCAATTCGACCTTGATCTTAGAGAGACCCAATTAGAGGAATGGGAAACTGATCTTACTGGAAGGAAAGAAAGTTTGGAAAATTATGAAGATAAACTTGAAAATAGATTGGATAAGATCCAAAAATTAGATGAGGCGATGGATGAAAGGGAAGAGAGCTTGAAGACTTGGGAGGAAGAACTTGGTAACATAGAAAATGCTCTTAATGAGATGTATCTTAGTCTAGAAACTAGAAGTGAAAAACTGGATAATCGACAGGAGGATCTGAATGAAAAAGAAGGTTATCTCAAGGATTGGGAAACAGAGCTAAAAGACCTAGAGAAGCGATTGGATGAAAAAAATGTAGAATTGGAAGAAAAGAATTCAAAAGTAGAAAAAAGAGAAAATATAGTAGAGAAGAGAGAAGAGGTTCTAGACTCATTTGAAGAAAAACTCGAAGAAAGAGAAAATACCCTTGACGAATTGGAGTCTAAAGTGACAGAAAGAGAGGAATATATAGATACATGGAGTAACACCATACAACAAAGAGAAAAAAGTGTTGAAAGTAGAGAGAAAGAACAAGATAAACGTAAGAAAAAACTCGATGAACTAAATAACAATTTAGATAAGAAAGAGAGTCAGCTAGAGGAGAGAGACAAACGCTTGAATGAAAAGGAAAAACATCTTTCAGAGAAGTCAGACCGTTTGAACAGAAAAGAAGATGGCTTGAACAAAGTCGAGGATCGTATCTTGGAGCTCGAAGAGTCGATCCTTCAATTGGAAGACCATTTGGACCAACGTGAAGAAAAACTAGATTCCTATAATGAGGTCTTGAATAAACGCGAAGATGAGCTTGTAGAACTTCAAAACGAACTGATAGAAAGAAAAGAAGATTTAGATTCTATCGAGTCAGATCTAGATGAAAAGAAGGATAATCTAGAGGATTGGCAGCAGAGTTTAGAGAGACGTGAAAATAAAATCGACATGAAAGAAGTCAAGATCGAAGGGTGGGAAAACGAACTTGAGCATAGAGCCGAAAAAATAAAAGAAAGAGATGCAGAATTGGATGAAAAAGAAAACGATTTGGTCAAGGCAAAAAATTAGATAGAAAATGAATGGGAAAAACTAGAAAATATCGAAGATGACCTTGACAGGAGAAAAGAAAATTTGGACTCTTTTGAAATGAAACTTGACGACAGAAAAGAAGAATTGGATGAGTTCCAAACTCAGCTTGAACGAAGAAAGGGAGATCTTGACAGTAGAGAAATCAATTTAGAATCCTGGGAAGAGGATCTAGAGAACAGGGAAAGAAATCTAGACAAATGGAAGGAAGATTTAAAGACCAAAGAAAATGAATTGGACGAAAGAAAGGAAGAATTAAAAGAAAAAGAAAATGAACTGACTAACCTAAAAGATGAGATCGATGAGCGCGAAGCTAGATTAGATGATAGAACAGACGAACTCAACGAATTTGAGAAACAACTCGATGAACGTGTAGAGGACCTCGATGAGAGAGAAAATAGATTGGACAACAGGGAGGAAACTTTAAAGGATAAAGAAACAGATCTTGAAGAACTGGGTGAGGAATTAGATCAGTTCAAGGAGAATTTAGATGAGAGGGAAGACGGATTGAATTCTTTGGAAAAAAGACTGAACGAACGAGAAGATGAGATGAACCAGCGTAAAAATGACCTCGATTCCTTCGAAGAAGAACTAGATGAAAAGGAACAAGATTTAGAGGATAAAGAAGAATATCTTATGGAACGGAAAGAAGAACTAGATGGCAGAGAAGAGGGGCTAGATCAGAGACAGGATGATTTAGATACGCTAGAGAAAGAACTGCAAGAAAAAGAAGAAAATCTCGCCGAGAAAGAAGAAGAACTCTCTGATTACGAAGAACAACTCGATGAAAGGAATGAAAAGTTGGTTATACAGGAAGACGAACTCGCTTCCTTGAAGGATGAACTGGAAGAGAGAAGGGAGGAATTGGAAGGAAGGGAGACCGAGTTAAAAGAGATGGAAAGTGAACTGGAAAAAAGAAAAGAAAGTTTAGATGAAAGAGAAAAGGACCTAGAATCTTTCGAAAACGACTTAGAAGCTAAAGATAAAAAAATAGAGGAAAAAGAAGATGAACTTGAAGAGATCAAAAAAGAGATCGAAGAACAAAAGGAAGATATAAACGAACGTGAGGACGATCTTAAATCTCTACAACAGGAACTCGAGGAAAGGGAACAAAATCTGAAAGATAAAGAAAGCGAATTGCAAGAGATGGAAAGTGAACTGGAAAGTAGAAAAGAAAGTATAAGTGAAAAAGAAGAAGACCTCAACTCACTAGAAAAGCAGCTGGAAGAGAAAGCAGAAAATCTAGATGAAAGGGAAAACGAACTTTCCGAGTATGAAAAACAACTCGATGATCGCAGAGATGAATTGGATGAGAAGAAAGATGATCTCGACTCTATAAAAGAAAATCTAGATGAGAAAGAGCAAAAAGTCTTAGATAAAGAAAATGAATTAGAAGAATTGGAAAAGGAACTCGATCAGTTCAAGGAAAGTCTAAAGGATCGAGAAGAGGATCTAGATTCTCTAGAAGAGCAGCTGGAAGAGAAAGCGGAAGATCTAGATGAGAAGAAAGTTGAACTCTCAAACTATGAAAAAGAACTCGATGAGCGTAAGGAAGATTTAGATGAAAAAGAAAAGGATCTAGATGAGAGAGAAGAAGAACTAGAAAACTTAAAGAGGGAATTAGAAGACAGAAAAGAAAGTCTAAAAGATCGAGAAGATGATCTAGATACTCTAGAAGAGCAACTAGAAGATAAAGATGAAGATTTGAAGGAAAAAGAAGATGAAATTGCCGAATTGGAGGAACGACTTAAAGAGAGTAGAAGAAAATTGGATGAAAGAGAAAGTGATCTACAGTCCTTCGAAGACGAACTGGGCATAGAGGAAGAAAGGTTAGACGAAAAGGCAAAACAATTAGATGAGCTTGAAAAAGATCTGAAAAGTAGAAGAGATGAATTAGAGCAAAAAGAGAATGATATTAATTCTCTAGAAGAAAGCATCTCTGAGAGAGAAAAAGAACTCCAACAGAGAGAAGAAAATTTGAAAGAACTAGAAGAAGAACTAGATCAGCGAAAGGAGTATCTTGACGAACATGAATTAAATCTAGAGTCACTAGAAGATGACCTAGACAAAAGAGAAGAGGATCTAGAAGATTGGGAGAAAACTCTAAAGGAAAAGGAAGATGAATTGAGGAGAAAAGAAATGAAATTAGAAAGACAGGCTGAAGAATTGGAAAAGAGAGGAGATTTCGAAGACCTGCAGGAAACCCAAGAAGTATTAAAAGAACTCTTAGAAGAGATAGAGAAGAGCGAGTTCAAAAGGAAATATCAAGAAGATGAAGAAGATTGAATGATCGCAAGAGTTTTTACCTATCTCGGTTGATAACGAAATCGACTAGCTCTTCTAGTATCTTTTTATATTCGTTATCTGGAACAACACTCAATTCGGCTTTTGCCTGGGATGCGTAGTTTCTAGCTAAGTTTCTAGAATACTCTATAGCTCCTGCATCCTCAAAAAGATCGATAGCCTCTTCTATCTCTGCCTTTGTATTGTCATCTTTTTCAAGGATATCTAAGAGTCTATCGGCTCTTTCTCCAGTCAACTCAGATAGGGCTTTGATTACCATCAAGGTCCTTTTACCTTCTTTGATATCGCTACCAACGTCTTTTCCGATCTTACCCTCGTCTCCGACAAGATCAAGATAATCGTCCTGTATCTGGAAGGCTATACCCATCTTTCTAGCGTACTCACCGATCGCTTCGATCTCTTCTTCGTTACAACCAGCGATTACCGCCCCACCTCTTGTAGAAGCTCTGAAAAGATAGGCGGTTTTCTTTTCTATCATCTGTATGAAATCATCTTCTTCGATATCGAAATCTCTTTCAAAACTGAGATCTTCTTCTTGTCCTTCTGCTATTCTGAGAACGGAGGATGATAATTCGTCAAGTAATTTTACTATCTTCTCATCATCTACTTCCATCTGAGTCAATATATTGAACGCTAATGCGAAAAGACCGTCACCGGCATTGATAGCATGGGCGTCTCCAACTTTTCTATAGAGAGTTGGTTCTCCTCTTCTGAGTTCGTCTTGATCCATTATGTCATCATGGACTAAAGTGAAATTGTGAACGAGCTCTAGAGCCAATGCATAAGGGATGGCCTTTTCCTCTGATTCACCAAAAGCTCCCGTGGAAACCATAGTCAAAAAAGGTCTTAGTTTTTTTCCACCCGATTCAGGATAATACGCCATAGATTTCCAAAGTTGATGATCTTTCTTATCTTCAAACAGTTGTTTTATCTTTCTATCGATAAGTTCCTTCCTATCTTCTAATTCTTTTATCATATCCATGATTATCCTCTCCAAAAATCACTTCATCCAATCCTTTAGATCCCCTGAGATGACCTTCTTAACACGCAAAAGATCGTCAAGGTCGTCACAACCCAATAAGAACATCACCGTCTTCAGTTCCCGGATCACCCTCTGGAGATATTCCTGCACGCTTTTTTCATCTTCAGCCAATGCGTCTAAAACTCCTCCTGCTATTCCTACTATATCTGCCCCAAGAACGATGGCCTTAGCTATTTGAATACCGTTTCTTATACCTCCAGTGGCTATCAACGGCAACGAAACTGAACCCCTGCATTCGATCACTGAAACCGGTGTAGGAATACCCCAATCCCAAAGGTTCTTAGATATGTTTTTCATGTCGGACCTTTCGTTCCTAAAATGTTCAACAGCTGAGAACGAGGTCCCTCCTCTTCCACCAACATCTATCGCTTTGACTCCAGCATCCTGAAAAGTTAAAGCCATTTCAGTGGAAACACCTGCTCCAGTCTCTTTAGCTATTGTAGGGATCTCAGAAGAAAGACGTTTCAGACTTTCGATAACACCTTTAGCTTTAAGATCACCTTCCGGCTGGACTGATTCCTGCAGATAATTGAAATGGACAGCTAGATAATCACCATCTATCATTTCCAAAGCGGTTTTAGCATCTTCTACACCCATAGGTTGATTTCCATCCTGTCTTATCAATTGTGGAGCACCTAAATTACCCATCACTACCGGGGGAGAATATTCTGCAATAATTTCGTAAGTATCTCTCAATTCGGGATTTTCGATAGCTGCTCTCTGACTGCCGACACCAAAGCCTACTCCGACCTCTTCGGCCGCGGAAGCCAATTTTTCGTTGAAACTTTCAGCTTCGCTGTAACCTCCAGTCATCGCGGCGATCATTATCGGAGCGGACAATTTTTTGTCTAAGAATTCTTTCTCTATATTTATATCCTCAAAATCTATCTCTGGAGCAGCACGATGATAAAGTTCAATATCATTCCAAAAATTCTTTTCAGCATCTACATCTTCATTTAAACAAATATTTATATGATCTTCTTTTCTTGATTCTATCATGTTCTGACCTCCGTAGATGATACATTTTCTCCATCCAATATTTTTCTAAGTCTGCCGGTTTTCTCACCGTTCACTAGATGAGTTTCACATCTTTTAGAAATATCCAACATCTTTTTAACTTTTTCATTCATCCCACCAGTAACATCGATACCTCCATTACTTTCGGGGACGTCCTCAGAAGTAAGAGGAAACATACTTTCGTCAAAAGTTTTTACCACTCTGCCTTGCTTATAAATCCCATCCACATCGCTCACGAAGATAGCCCTATCTGCCAGTCTAGAAAGTCCAAGTATCAGATCATCGCCAGAACAAATAGTCATTCCGTCCTCGAGATCTACTGTAACGTCACCAAAAGATACAGGGATAGTGTCGAGTTCTAGATACCTCTCGAATATACTTTCGTCGATGGTTTTTAATTGGCCCGCTTTGAAGATAGTGACCAGTCCGCCTGGAATAGAAACTCCCCACATCTGAAGATCTTGCATCAAAGATAAAACACGATTGTTCATCCTTCTCATGTCCAACTGGATCTTTGAGAGACCCTCAGCAGAAGGATCGGAATCTCTATCATTTATCGAAAATTCTTTGGCGCCCGGATGCCCAAAACTGCCTCCACCATGAACGATGATGTAATCTTCAACAGTACTAGTTTTTATCTCTTTCAAAAGTCTTTTGGCAACTCGAGTTCTAAATGTATATTTTTTATCTTTATTCGTTAAAACACTACCGCCTAATTTGATCAATATCAAGCATTACCCTTCCTTTTTCCTACTACATATGGCGTACTCATCGCCGTCAAAGAATACCTCTCGGTCTGGATTCTCCTCCTGTATCTTTTTGATCAGCTTCTGAATATCATCTATAGTCAATGATTCATCGTCTTTGTCTATCTTCTTATGGATTTTTTTATCCATTCAGATTCCTCAATTATTTAGGAGATAGTAATTTTACTACTTATAATTTTTCGGTGTGTAGTATTATTTTTAAGAAGTTTTGCCTAATGAGAGATGCATTTTTCAAAAAAATATACTATCGAACGAGAGATGTCTCGATATTTAGATGAAAATGAACA
>CAYNOV010000001.1:0-52163 GCA_964398905.1 uncultured Thermoplasmata archaeon | reverse complement strand
ATACTTCTGGTTGTCTAAGATCAGTGGCGTCTTCGATCTCTCTACTTTTTGTTTCTTCCCTGCTTGCCACGAAAACCAGAGTACGTGCTATGTTTTTCTGGAGCCCTGCTTTGATCAACATATCGACCAATTCTTCTTGCTCTTTCGTTAGACCTTTTTCTGCCATTTTTCCACCTTATCTTAGTCTAATTATTCAAATGGTAGTATATAAGGCTTACGACTTTCGTAAACTCCTTTTTATATTTTAGGGTTGATTGTTTGATCGTCCTCAAAAATAGATCATGGGAAAGGTTTTATACCTTTATGGAGATTGAATAGATAGGAATATGTTCGAAAATATATTGATAGCCACAGATAACTCTCCTTTGATGAAGAGTTCTATACAGTATACAGCAAATTTGTTCCCTGAGGCAAATTACCATCTGATCAATGTGATAAATACTACAGATAGTAGTATCCCTCAGACAACTCTCATGCAGAATAAAATGGCAAAGATGTCACAGGAGGCTTTAGAGAACGGTGAAGAAATACTGAACGAGATCGGTATCGAAGGAATACAAAAAAACAGTCCGGCGGGAAAACCTTCTAAAGAGATATTGAACTATATAGAAAAAAATGATATCGATCTATTGGTGATGGCGACTCACTCTAAAACTGGGGCACAAAGAGTACATATCGGTGAGACAGCTACGCATTCCTTGGAGATCACTTCTATACCCTCTATGATATTCTCTTGTCAATGTGAGCCGGAGATACCTAAACGGATTTTCAATCCTAGTACTTTCAGCAGTTATTCCGTCGAGGCTTCTATTTTAGCGTTAGAATTGGCAGAGTACTTTGGCGCTTCTATGACCACATATCATATAGGAGATGCGGATCCTGGGGCCGCTTCTCGCCGCATCAAAAGTAGGGCAGACAAGCTAGGAGTCGATTATTCTTTAGAGCTCAATAAAGGAGCTACCGATAGAGAGATCATCGAAAGGTCCCAAGATTTTGATTTTGTGGTAGGAAGTAGAGGCCGAAGAGGTTGGCGATATAAATTGAGGCATATCTTCAGAGGCTTAGCTTTGAGCAACCTTGAAAAAGAACTTATCGCTGAGATAGACTCTCCTTTTTTGATGGTTGGAGATTGAAAATAATAAGATCATTGATTTTAAAGTCCGTATCTAGACACACTTTCAAGTTTTTCTTCGATCCTCAACAATCTGTTGTACTTTGCGGTTCTCTCCCCTCTAGAAGGAGCACCCGTTTTTATCTGTCCTGAAGACAGAGCGACGGAAAGATCTGCGATGAAATCATCTATCGTTTCTCCAGAACGGTGAGATACCATGACGTTATATCCGTTGTTTATCGCGAGAGAGGCGGCGTCCATCGCTTCTGTGAGTGATCCTATCTGATTTACTTTCAAAAGGACAGCGTTACACGCACCTTCATCAATGCCTTTCTTTATGATATCAGGATTACTTACGAAAATGTCGTCACCGACTATCTGCAACTCATCACCCCAACGATCGGTGATCTCTACGAAACCATTCCAATCTTCTTCACCGAGTGGGTCCTCGATAGAGATCAAAGGATAATCTTCTATTATCCTATCATAAAACTCGATCATCTCTTCGCTGCTCAGTAACTCTCCACCTGATTCGTAACCTTCATGAGTTTTGAATTCGGTCGCTGCGGAATCGATCGCCAATTTGATTTCGTCGGAATAACCACTTTTTTCGATCGCTTCCATCATCAGCTCAAAGGGTTCGATAGGATCTTTTAATGGAGGTGCATAACCACCTTCGTCTCCGAGGTTAGTGGCTCCCGCACCATATCTTTCTTCGATGATATCACCTAGAACATGATAAGTTTCAGTCCCTATCCTAAGCCCTTCTTTGAAGCTTTTAGCTCCAATAGGAACTATCATATATTCTTGTATGTCCAATTCGTTACCTGCGTGTTCTCCTCCGTTCAGAACGTTCATGAACGGAACAGGTAAAACTACATCGTTAGAACGACCAAGATATCTGAAAAGAGGTATATCGAGGTCATCGGCTGCTGCTCTAGCAACAGCGAGTGAAACAGCCAAGATGGCATTTGCACCCAGATCACTTTTGTCTTCACTCCCGTCCATATCGATCATTTTCTTATCGATCCTAGCCTGTTTTGTAATATCCTCTCCGACAAGAGAGGGCGAGATCTTATCTTTTATATTTTCAACCGCCCTTTTTACTCCTTTACCCCGGTATCTCTCTTCTTCATCTCTTAGCTCTAAAGCCTCATTAGATCCAGTAGAAGCTCCAGAAGGAACGGCTGCTCTTCCATAACCTTTTTTAGTCTTGACTACAGCCTCTACCGTAGGATTTCCTCTCGAGTCTAAGATCTCTCTTGCATGTATTGATTCGATTTTACTCATCCTTGATCACGTGATACACAAACTAAATGACTTGATAAAAAGTTTATCGCCTAAAAGAAAATGATTAAGTACTCGTTACTAGACTAATGAGATCATGGTACCGCCTCCTGATACTGATTGGTCTCTTAGGGATAAGGCTAGATATCCCTTTCTAGAGGAGTCTAAAGACTACATCAAAGAAGAAGGACCTTCCTTCGAAGAACTATTGAATGATCGTATCTGGGGCGAAGCTAGACGAAGGGGGAAAAAGAGGGTTCTGCAAGCATTAGAAAAGGGCCGCGTTCTTGGAAGAGACATCGAAGATGAGGTAGAACAGGAAGAAGAACTCTTTTCTTACCCGATAGCTAGGATGTTGGTCTCATCGGTGGGAGATAATTATCTAGTGAAAAGGTACGTTTTGGCAGAATCCGAAAAGATCACCGATGATATCTCGAGGGAAGACGACGATAAGATCTTGAAAATAGCTTCCCGACTGGGTTTTGACGCTGATAAGGATGGTTCGCACTTCACTCTTCATTTCTCCGACTACTTAGAAAGCACGGAAAGGTTGAAATCACCTGGATGGAAGCTGGTGAATCAAGATCTGAGAGAGGGACTAGTATATCTAGAGAAAGATAAGTTCATACGGACTATCAAAGAAAAGGTCTCAGAGATAATATCTGATGGTCTACCAGCACCTACCTCTGATCTCATACTCGAAAATTTTGCAAGTGAACTTGAAGAGATAGAAGAGAGTTTGGAAAGCATAAAGACCGATATCGAAGAAGTGGATATGGGGGAAGTCGAAACGGAGTTGTTCCCTCCTTGCATAAAGAAATTGTTAGCCGGTCAAAAAAGCGGAGAGAATCTTTCTCACGAGGGTAGATTCGCACTGACCGCTTATCTGAAGAAGGTCGGTCTGTCGGAAGAGGAGATCGTGGAGATATTCAAAGAGGCTCCGGACTTTGATATCGATCTAGCTTCCTATCAAATACAGCACATAATAGGAGAGATATCAGGCACTGAATACACTCCTCCTGGATGCGGTACTATGAAAACAAACGGCATCTGTTTCGATCCGGATTCTCTCTGTGAACAGGAATGGATGAATCACCCTTTGAGTTACTACAGAATAAAAAAGAAGGATTCTGATAAGGAACAGGAAGAAGAACAGGATTGATCATCTATCCTTGAGTTTTGACCACGTGTTGATACCTCTAGATATCGCGGTCAGGTTGCCCGCGATGGCGAACCAGATCATCAAGATCTCGAAGAGAGTAAGTTCTATTCCCGTTATTTGAAGAGATGTCCAGCCGGTTTCGAATAGAGCGAAGTAAAGGAAGGAGAAAATTATGAGGAGTACGAGTCTTTCAGCTCTTCCCGCTATACCACCATAATCTCTAGATACGCCGACTGCATCCGCTTGTGTTCCCATATAACTGGTCATAAGAACCCCCAATATTGCGAAGAGGCCCAACCAAGTCCTGGATAGAGGTCCTAAAGTTATTCCAACCAAGATGAATATATCTGAATAACGATCGATAGTATGGTCAAGAAAATCTCCTCTTTTCGAAGCTTTACCCGTGATCTTGGCTATTTTACCGTCGAGAGCATCGAAAAGAGAATTCAAGATGACGAATATACCTCCAGATAGGACGAAAAAAGCTTCGTTAGAAAAGTAAAATGATATGCCGGCGATAAATGCCGAGAGCAGAGAGAGCCAGGAAATCAAATTTGGATCGACATGCTTGGATCTTTCCGCGATAGGGCGTAAAACCGAATCCGCTTGTTTCCTGTATCTGTTCAATACCATCGTATCCTTTAATATATCCGAGTAATAAAATCTATCCCTTCTAGAGCAGTTCATCGCTCCAATCGACGGTTCCGGGTTCGTATCCTTCTGTTTTTCCTCCGATTATATCCTCTACAGAGGATGCCACCTGAGAAGGCTCGAGTTCGGTAGTATCTATCTCAAAAACTTCTTCACTGGTTTCCATGGCTTGAATAAGTATAGCATCTATCATCTCAGCTTCGACGTTCTCTTCTATCTTCTCTTTTTTCCATCCCTTACTTTTCATCCTTTCCTTAAGTACTGGTGGGGCACACCTCAAAACTACTGCGGTGGAAACGGATAGATGATGGGATAGGTGTCCCTCTATTATATCTACCTTTAAGTTTTCCTTTTCAAATACCTTTTTCATCCGTTCGAGATCCACTTCAAAAGTGTCCCTATGGATATCTTTCTTTCCAAGGAGGTCTTTTTCTTTAAGGAATCTGTTCAGATCTAGGATGTCGTATCCTCTTTTTTTTAGGATCTTTGATACTGTAGTTTTTCCAACACCTGGAGTTCCAGAGAGTGCTATCGACATAAATACGGAGTTATCTTAAAGATATTAGTATTTTCCCACTTTCGACCATCCCTCTTCCACAATTTTAAATATTTACTACTTTATAGCTGATCGGATGGAAAAGGAACTCGATAAGATCGAAAAAGGACTAGATCAAAAGATATATTCTGTATCTGGACTGAACCATTTCGTAAAGTCTTTGCTGGAACGAGAAGACGAGATACAGGATGTTTGGGTGAAAGGAGAGATATCAAACTTCAAACATCATAAAGGTAGACACATGTATTTCGTCTTGAAGGACGATAACAGCGAGATAAACAGCGTGATGTTCAGATCTAGCAATAAGGATCTTGATTTTGAACCCGAGGAAGGGATGGAAGTACTCTGTAAAGGAGATATCACACTTTACGTTAATCGAGGTAGATATCAGATAGTGGTCAAAGAGATGAAGGTGGGCGGTATCGGAGAACTCTACTTGGCCTATGAAAAACTGAAAGAAAAGTTGTCTGAAGAAGGTCTGTTCGACGAAATCCACAAGAAGGACCTACCCTATCTGCCCAAGAGGATAGGCATAGTGACTTCTGGAGAAGGAGCCGCACTTGAAGACATGCTGAGAGTATTGAAAGATAGATTTGAAAACATCGAGGTTTTGATAGCTCCAGCGAAGGTACAGGGTGAAGAGGCCGCGGAAGAGATCTCTGAATCTATCAAGAAGTTGGATAGAGATGACGTAGATGTGATAATCATAGGTAGAGGAGGAGGGTCCATAGAAGACTTGTGGAGTTTTAACGAGGAGATCGTAGCTAGGACCATCTTTGAGGCAAAGACCCCTATAGTTTCCGCTGTAGGACACGAAACTGATTTTTTGATATCAGATTTTGTCGCAGATAAGAGAGCGCCAACACCAACAGGAGCTGCAGAACTGGTCGTTCCTATAAAATCTGAAGTGAAGCAAAAGATAAGAGAACAGAACAGGCGTGTTGAAACAGCTTTAGAGAACATCATCAGAAACTATAAGGAAAAGCTTGACAGTCTAGGTAAAAGTCCAGTTTTTCAGGATCCTTATAGGATGCTTGAAGATAGATTTCAGAAGCTCGATGAAAATACAGATAGACTAGAAGTCACATTGGAGAGATATCTGGAGAGGTATGAGGAAAATCTAAAAAGTAAAAAGGATAGATTGAACGCGCTGAGTCCAATACAAACTATGAAGAGAGGGTATTCTATCGTTATGGATGAAGAGAAACGAGTGGTTTCTAGCGTTGAAGAAGTCGAGAAAGAAGATCTGTTATCTATAAATCTCGTTGATGGAGAGATAAAATCGAAAGTAAAGGAGGTTGAAAGATGTCAGAAGAATTTGAGGAAATAGAAGATATTGAAGAGTTGGGGTTCGAACAAGCCCTTGAAAGGCTGGAAAAGATAAATAAAAAACTAGAACGGAATAAAGTCCCTTTAGAGAGAGCTATCGACCTTTATCAACAAGGGACGGAATTGATCGAATACTGTGAAGAGAAGCTAGAAGAGGCTGAAGGAAAGATAAAGGAGATAACTGAAGATGATGATGAAATAGAAGTAGGGTGAAGATGTCCTGCTTAATAGATAGATACCCCCAAGTTATATATCACCTATCTTTGTTAATATTAATAAAAAAAATACGATGGTTCTCGGAATATGAGTCCTAAAGTGAGATTTTTCGAAGATTCAGAGACCTTGAAGGTCGGTCTTGAAAAAACAAGAAGACAGATATTAGACCTTTTAAGAGTTAAAAATATGGCGATCTCTCAGATATCAGAGGCCTTGGAGAAGGACCAATCGACCATCTATAGGCATATAAAAAAATTGGAAGAGGCCGGATTTGTGGAGGTGAAAGGCGAGAGAAGAGAACATCATATACCTGAAAGGATTTACGGAAGGACGGCTGAAGTGTTTTTGATGACACCTGAACCCCTCAATTCCGACATATCCTCGGTTATCGGTATCAGGTGGGACGATGAAAAAGTCGAAGAATGTCTAGATTTTTTAAAAGATTTAGGGTATAAGATAGATGAGGAAAGAAAGACTTTTACGCAGCTATGTAGATCGCTTCAACACCTTGATCAGGAGATAAATAATGAAGTTCTTTCCATTATGGATGATGACGATGAGTTAGATTATTTTTCACTTTTACAGATCAAGTTCTTGCTTTCTCTGATAAAGATCGAGCACGAAGAAGAAGGGAGTAAGATAAAGGAGATCGTGAATGATCATCTAGAACTGCCGGAATGATTTTAGTTTTCCTTATTGAGAGCGATCGACCGAAACACTAATAAATATACCTTTTTTAAAAGGATATATGAATGTAAAGAAAGATTTTCATCTAGCTACGGAAAAAGATATCAGAGAGGGAAAGACCACTGATATATATTTTGAAAATACCATGGATATTTTTGATAGTGAAGGCGTTGGTGATGAAAACGTCGTTGCTGAATTTACCGCATCATCTTTACCCAAAGATTGGAGATGGGCCGTTTTTTCTGGTTTAGATGAAGTCTTGACTCTACTAGAGGGAAAGGATATCGATATCTATTCAATGCCCGAAGGAACTATATTTAGACCTGAAGGAGAAAACGGAGTTCTGACCCCTATCTTTTTCATAGAAGGCCCTTATAAAGAATTTTGTATTTACGAAACTCCTATCCTAGGATTCATCTGTCATCCTTCTGGTGTGTCTACAAAAGCTGCTAGAACTAAAAAAGTCGCTGGTGATAGCACTATAATGTCTTTTGGTATAAGGCGTATGCATCCTGGGATCGCTCCTGTTATAGATAGAGCCGCTTACATCGGCGGATGCGACGGTATCTCCTGCATCGCTGGAGCTGAAGAAGTCGGTGTTGAACCTCAGGGAACTATGCCTCATGCATTGACAATAATTTTTGACGAACCCGGAAAGGCATTCAAAGCATTCGACGAGGCTTTACCTGAGGAAATATCTCGGATAGCATTAGTAGATACGTATTATGACGAGGTTGAAGAATCTATTATCGCCTCTGAAACGATGGGTGAAGACCTATTCGGCGTTAGGTTAGATACCCCTTCCTCTAGAAGAGGAGACCTAGGTAAGATAGCTCAAGAGGTCCGATGGGAACTCGAAAGAAGAGGCGTAGAAACAAAGATAATTTGTTCGGGCGGTATGGATGAATACTACATACCGAAGCTGAAGAAAGCTGGGGTGGATTCTTTCGGTGTTGGCACTTCTATCTCGAATGCTAGGACCGTGAACTATGCAATGGATATAGTGGAAAAAGAGGGCGAGATGGTCGCTAAAAGAGGTAAATTCAGCGGTAAGAAACAAGTTTATCGATGTCCAGAATGTTTGTCTTACCAAAACAAGCCTTGGGATGAGGAGATAGATTCAAGATGTAGATGTGGAGAGATGATGGAGCCTATGCTGGAGAAAGTCATGGAGGAAGGTGAGATCATAGTAGATTATCCCGAGCCCGAAGAGATAAGAGACCGAGTCATCGATCAACTGGAGAAGATCGAAGCTGACTGGTTGGGTTGAATATCTCGATCAATGATCATCGTTTCCTACCTTTTTCTTTATCGTTATATGGATAAAGAGCGCTACAAAAATACTGAGAAGCAGATGAAAATATGTAAAGCCTGGTATCTCTAGATCTTCGTCTTCTTCAGTTTCTACGTTGATGTTGACTGTTTCATGATCATCTTGACTGACCACACTTATCCGATGTTGATCTCTATTTTCTTCAGCAAAGAATTCAACTCTAAGGTCTTCAGTATCCCCCGGTCCTAACTTCAAAGTTATCTCTTCAATAGTTTCACCATCTAAAGAAATGCTGATATATTGTTCTGCTTCAAGGTCACCAGTGTTCGTGATAGTGAACTCAACGATGATCTCCTCATCAGGATGAAATGATTGTCCTTCTTCAGGTCTATCTATCTCCACTTCAAAATATGGTCCTTCGAAAACTTCTAGGATCACTTGGGCAGAATCATCATCGGATGAGACAGACAATACTCTCTCTCCAAAGGGGCTTTCTACTGTCCAGTAGAATTCATCCCTTTGTTCCTCCCCCTCTTCGAGAGTAACTTCTTCGTCTGCTTCGATCAATTCATCATCGACATAAAATATTATATCTTGAGTATCGGTTTCATCCTTTGTATTTCTGACCGTGTATTCCACCTTTACTTCGTAGCCTTCGAGTACGATATCATCTTCATGTCTTCCGCGAAGTTGAACGATAATAGAAAAAGAATCTGGCTTCCAGATCCGTATCCTATTTGTCTGGTTATCGTCTTCACTTGAAATTTTTATCTCGTAATTTCCTGTATTTTCCGTAATCCAAGTGAATTCACCTTCATAAGATTCTCTAGACCCTAATGATAGATCTTCTTCAATATCATAATGAACCTTCTCTTTCAACTCATCATTAACTGTAAATCTTATATCTTGGGTATCGCTGTAATCTTTAGTATTCATGACAGAGTAGTTTACGACGATTTCTTCACCTGTGTAAAGATCTCTATCTCTTAACTCTACATCGATAGCAAAAACATCGGCTTCATAAACTCTCACACGTGCATCATCTTCGTCGTCATCACTAGAAACTCCTATTTCATATCTTCCGGCATCGCTTTCCTCCGTCTGCCATATGAATTCACCGTCCTCAAAATCTTGTTCGGAGACAGTCATCTCCTTTTCATCTATAAGTTCTCCATCGACAGTGAAGTTTATTGTTTGAGTGTCGATGATACCGCCTGTGTTCTCTACTCTATACTCGATAAGAACATCGTCTCCTTCCACGACTTCTCTATCCACATTCAGTATCCTAAGTTCAAAAAAGGAATCTGCGATGACATTCACACTCACCGAATCGCTGTCATCTTCAGTCGTGACCTCTAGATCGTATTCTCCAGTTTCTTCGGGGATCCATCCGAACGTTTCATCATGGATTTCGTCGCTTCCGAGTTGGATATCTTCTTTAGTCTCTGAATGGATCTCTTCATCGGACTCATCATAAACAGCGAAATCTATATCTTGTATATCCTCTTCATCTCCGATGTTTTGGATCTTATAATCGACGTTGATCTCATCATTTTCTACAAATTCTTCTTCATCTTCAGGCTCTATTATTTTGACATGGAAGTAGGATTCAGGTACCGTGGTAAATGTCCATGTATCTGAACTGGCGTTATCTTCGTCATCGTAGGCGATGGCATACCAGCCATAGTCGGTCTCGTAAGCCAAGTTTTCCCATGATGTATATGCTCGGTCTCCACTTTCGACATCTTCATCGGTACCTATCAACTCGTCGTCGGAAGCATCGAAGAAATCGACATCCATCGGCTCTTCAAGCCCATGTTCGACTTGGACACTCAATTCCACGTCCGTTTGAACACCGATGGCAGAATCTTCAGGTTCTGGATTTGAAGGAGGTTGAGGTTCGGGTCTCAAAGAATTTTGAGTGACGAGTGAATAATCTTGGTTAAATAATCCATCATTATTGGAGTCAGAGGTTATATCGCGTCCGATAACTCGTACCGTATAGGCCCCCTGTTCAAGGTCATCGTGAGGGATGTAGATGTTTTGAACGTTGTTAACGTCGTCCCAACCGTCTCCACTCGTATCGAAGTCACCTAGGACTTCAGCGCTTGGATAAGTGAAACCGTCATCGCTTTCACCATCGCCCGATAGATCGAAAGCATTGCCTTGTATCAATTCTCCGCTCGGCGTCTCTAACTCTAAGTCGAGATTATTTTTTAAAGTCCAAAGATCTCCTTCCTGCGCTTCCTTATCGGTCCATGTAAGAGTGATCTTCAAAGGTTCGTTCTCATCATCATATACGATCTCATATTCGTCCTGTTCTCCAGTTGTTAGGAGTGAATCTTGGTCGTGTAATTCGAAATTGAACGGTGTGTCCATCAACGCAGGAAGATTGACCATACCCCATCCTTCATCCCTGTTTGGAATCGGACCGGTATTGCCATTTTCATCATCAAGGTCGTAGGCAGTATTGATCAGTAAAGCTCTCACCATAGCCGGGCTGGGTTTCTCACCAAATTCATCTTCATACCATTCTACGACGATAGAGGCTGCGCCTGAAACGGCTGGAGCTGACATAGAGGTACCCTGACTAGCATAATAATGGGTGTCGGAATCATGACCCGTTGAATATACGGCTTCACCAGGAGCTACGAGATCAGGTTTTACTCTATTATCGTCTGTCCAACCTCGAGAACTGAAACTGGAGACCATATCGGGATTATTTCGTCCATGATCGGGCATAAAATTCTCAGTCGATCCTACGGCGATCACATTTTTTGCAGTCGCTGGGGCACCGATAGTATTGTAGTCGTCACCTTCATTACCTGCAGCTACCACGATCACCATAGGACGGTTCTCTTCACTATCCCTATCAGAATCACGGACTCCTTCGTCGTAATCTTGAGAACTTTTAAGATATTCTCCAGGGTTATCGTCATCTCCCCAAGAATTAGAATGAATATATGCTTCGGAGTTTTCACTAGCTTTTTGAAGGATATCAAAATAATCACCAGGGCCGATCCAATTTCCGCTAGAATCGAATATCTTTTGTGCGAAGAGTTCTGACTCGTATGCAGGCCCTTGAGCTGCGTAGTAAGATCCTAATTCTTCTATACTACCAAATTGGTCTAGAGTGGTGCCTGTCCCATTATATGTATTTCCGGCAATGGATCCAGTGACGTGAGAACCGTGTCCGTGATCATCTTCCCAAGTATCTCCTTCCCAATGATATCCTCCTATCACTCTGTCTTGAAAATCTAGATGATCAGGATTTATCCCTGTATCTGCAACCGCAACCGTAATACCTTCCCCGGTATAACCGAGATGATTTAGGTGAGCTCCGAAATCGAATTCATCTTCAGACCCTCGCCAAGGGTTATAAGGATCATCATCAGGATCCCATATCCATGAACCTCCACCGATGATCTGAGTTGCGACTTCATCCAATAGCTTGTTTTCAGCTCGGTTCGAGATGTAATAGACTTCGGGCATCCTAGCTATTTTTATCAAATCCTTCTCGTCTCTTACCTCAGTGAATATCCTATCCCCCCAAAACGATATTTCATGGAAATCTACAGGATCGATCTTTGAGCTCATCTTCATTAAAAATTCTTTTTCTACTCTCTCCGTCAGTCTTATTTCAACATGCCCTAATTCTATATCTTCAGATAACTTGAAGCCCGGCTGATAAATTCCGACCCAATCTACAAAAGATAGATCTTCTATATCTCCTGCCTTCTCTGGTGTCATCTTAACTTCATAAGCATAATTGGGAACGTAATTTATTATCTCAACACCTTTTTCTTCGATAGTTTCGATCCATCCGGGATTTATCGGTCCCAGCATATGCACGATATAGAGACCTTCTTCACCCGATCCATAATCTTCTATCGTCAGTTCAGGTTCTAGATCTGGTTCTTCCTCGAAGATATCAAAGGTGTGTCCTTTTACTGATATCTCAGTTCTAGAAGGCAATTCATTTACATCTATTCCTTTATTTTTTAGTTCACTTATCCCTCTTTCATTAGTTCTTATCAGAGAATACTGTCCGTATTCATCGATCATTTCTAAATCAGGCATATCATCTTTGATTTCGGTATCTCTGACCAATATTATCTCATCTAGAACTCCATCTGGGTTTTGTATACCATGAACTGTGATAACGGAAAAAACTGAAACGATCAAGATAAAGAATAAAATTATAGAAATGATCTTTAGTATTTTTTGGGGCATGATAATTGATTTTTCTTCTTATTATTTCAACCTTATCACGATTTATCTCAGTGTACTCTCAAAAAATATTATAATCCTTGCCTAACATTCCCTCATTATGATCAATAAAAAGATTTCTCAGATGTTCAACGAGATCGCTGATCTTCTAGAGTTGAAAGGGGTCGATTTCAAACCTCGTGCTTACCGAAAGGCCGCGAGAAAGATAGAATCGATGAAGAAAGATATTTCGGATTATTATGAGGAAGACTCTATCAAAGATATAGAGGGTGTCGGTGATGCGATGGAGAAGAAGATAAAGGAGATAATCGAAACCGGTTCTTTGGAATATCTTGATGAACTCCATGAGGAATTACCAGAAGGTCTAGTTGAGGTCATGAAAGTACCTGGCATCGGTCCAAAAAGTGCTAAAAAACTTCATGATGAGCTGGGTGTTAATGATCTTGACTCTTTGAAAAGGAAAGCTGAGGAACAAAAAATAAGAGATATAAAGGGTTTCGGACAGAAAACTGAAGAGAAGATAATCGATGGAATAGAGATGCTTGAAGAGATCTCTGGACGACATCTTCTTAATGAAGTCATACCTGTTTCAGAGGACATCATAGAATACCTTGAAGATGAAGCTGTGAGGATCGAAAAGGCCGGGAGCTTGAGAAGGTGGAAAGAAACTATCGGAGATATCGATATATTAGCTACTGGCGACTCTGAAAAGTTGATGAACAAATTCGTTGATCATGAAGAAGTGGAAGAAGTCCTAGTAAAGGGTGAAACAAAAACTAGTGTCAGATTGGTCGGAGGTATACAGGCCGATCTCAGAGTCGTTGATGAGGAAAGTTTCGGTTCTGCGTTACAGTACTTTACAGGTGCTAAAGAACACAACGTTCCACTGAGACAGATAGCTATAGATAAGGGTTACAAATTGAACGAATACGGCCTTTTTGATAAGGAGACTGATGAAAAAATAGCAGGTGAAACGGAAAAGGAGATCTATGAAAGATTAGGTATGGATTGGATCCCTCCTGAGATGAGAGAAAACAGAGGTGAGATCGAAGCCGCCCAAAAAGGTGAACTACCAGAACTTGTAAAATTTGAAGATATCAAAGGTGATCTTCAGTCACATACAGATTGGAGTGATGGACAAAATACAGTTTTTGAGATGGCAAAAGACGCACAGAGGATCGGTTATGAGTATCTAGCTTTAACAGATCATTCTCAGGGATTGAGCGTTGCCGATGGTCTGACCAGTGAGGAGATATATCAGAGGGAAATCGAGATCCAGGAAGCTCAACATGATCTGAATATAAATATTTTATCAGGAATAGAAGTTGATATCAAAAAAGATGGTTCACTCGATATGGATGAAGCAACTCTTAAAGACCTTGATATCGTTCTAGGTGCGATACATTCAAACTTCAATATGGAAGAAAAAGAGCAAACAGAAAGGATAGTTAAGGCGTTCGAAACCGGTCTTATAGATATATTTGCCCATCCGACCGGAAGGAAGATAGGAGAGAGAGAGGGCTACGAAGTCGATATAAACGAATTGATCGATGCTGCCTTAGAAAATGATGTGATACTTGAGATAAATGCTTCTCCACAGAGACTCGATCTCGACTCGCTGAATGCCCGAGAGGCGATGGAAAGAGGTGTGACGATTTCACTTGGGACCGATGCTCACGGTCTGACACATCTAGATTTCATGAAATATGGTGTTGCGATCGCGCGTCGTGCCTGGCTGAAAAAAGATGATATCGTGAACACATGTTCTTATGACCAGTTATTGGATGTATTAGGAGGGTAAATCATGAGTGATGAAGACTTTACCATACCAGAAAACAAGGAAGAGGCTGAAAATAGAGCAGAAACCCTCAGGAAAGAGATAAGATACCACGACAGAAAATACTATATCGAGAACGATCCAGAGATAAGCGACCATGAATACGATATGCTGGTCAAAGAGCTCGAAGCTATAGAACAAAGATTTCCTGATCTCATCACTGAAGATTCTCCTACGCAAAGGGTGATGACCTCAGAGATAGATGAGTTCGAGACCGTTGACCATTTATCACCGATGTTGAGTCTAGATAATACCTACAATCATGGTGAACTTAAAGATTTTGACAGAAGAGTGAGAGAGGGTTTAGGTAAAGAAAATGAAGATATCGAGTACATAATCGAACCGAAGATCGACGGTTTAGGTGTAGCTCTTTATTACGAAAACAAGACTTTCGAGAGAGGCTCTACCAGAGGAGATGGTACTAGAGGTGAAGATATCACTCCTAATCTCAAAACGATCCATACGATACCTCTAAAACTCACCGATGATACTTTACTAGAGACAGCTGAATTCCGCGGCGAAGTCTACATGCCGAGAGACGAATTCGAACAGATGAATGAAAGAAGATTGGACGAGGGAAAAGATCCGTTTGCCAATCCCAGGAACGCAGCGGCAGGTACAGTCAGGAATAAAGATCCTAAAGTCGTAGCGAAGAGGCCTTTAGATATATTTGTTTACACGCTCAGCTATAACGAAGAGGGAGAATTCGAAACTCACTGGGAGTGTTTGAAGGAGATAGAAAAGGCCGGTCTAAAAGTCAACAGAAACATCGCTAAAAAGAAAGGGATCGATGAAGTTATAGAATATATCGATCAGTGGAAGGAAAAGAAAGAGGACTTGAATTACGAGATAGATGGCATGGTCGTAAAGGTCAATAAACTAGATCATCATGATACCCTCGGAGCGACCTCTAAACATCCCAGGTGGGCTATAGCATACAAATATCCTGCAATGAGGAAAACCAGCACGATAAAAGATATAGAAGTTCAGGTCGGAAGGACCGGTAAACTCACTCCTATCGCGATACTCGAACCCGTTCAACTTTCAGGAACGGTCGTTGAAAGAGCATCACTGCACAATGAGGATGAACTCGAAAGGAAAAACGTCAATGTAGGAGATAAAGTCCTAGTAGAAAAAGCGGGAGAGATAATACCCCAGATAGTCAAGGTCACTGAGAAGAAGAGTGAAGGTGTCTTTGAACTTCCGGAAGAATGTCCAGTATGTGGTAGTAAAGCGAAAAGGATCGGAGACGAAGTAGCTAGAAGATGTGTAAATGCTCAATGCCCCGCTCAGATAAAGCAGAGACTGGAACATTGGGGTATTAGAAACGCGATGGACATAGAGGGTTTGGGTCCGAAGGTACTCAATAAACTGGTCGAGAAGAACGTCGTAAAAACCATACCAGATCTGTATGAGATCGGTAAGATACAACTGACCAGTATCGAACGGATGGCTCAAAAGTCGGCAAGGAATCTTTTGAAAGAGATAAAAGAAAGCAAAGAGCGGAGTTTAGATAGGGTCATATACGGACTAGGCATCAAATACGTTGGTGATCACGTTGCCAATGTTCTCACAGAACATTACGACTCGATGCAAGAGATCATGGAAGCAGATCAAGAAGAGCTTCAAGAGATAGACGAGATCGGACCAAAAATAGCTGAGAGTATCGTCTCTTTCTTTGAGGACGAACAGAATCAAAGGATGATAGAGAGATTGAGGAAGAACGGGATCACGATGGAAGTCGAGAGAAAAGAAGTTGATAAGTTCTTAGAAGATAGAAAATTTGTTCTGACAGGAGCCTTAGATAAATTCACTAGAGATGAAGCTAAAGAAAAGATACAGGAACATGGAGGAAGGGTCACCTCTTCGGTCAGTGGTGTAACGGATTATCTGGTCGTTGGAGAAGATCCCGGCTCGAAATTAGATCAGGCAAGAGAAGAAGGAACCACTATACTAGACGAGGACGATTTTATAGAGATGCTTGAGAAAAAGGAACTGCCAGAAAAATAGGATCATCCTGGAGGCTCACTGACGAAGGGATTGTTTTCTATCAGAAAACGGAGTTTCCATTCCTTCGCTTCGCCTGCATAGTCGATATTCACTCTTTTAGCTTCGATGATCTTGAAAGATTTTTGATTTACTTTTCTAGTAACGTACAACTTGTCTCCGGTGATGTCTTCTCCATCGAGACCCTTGTCGATGTCCATAGCCATACACAATTTACCTGGACCGTTGGTGAGTTCTCTTTTATGCACCTTACCTCTTCTTTCTTTCATCAATTTTGTACCCTGAACAGGCTCTAATGCCCTGATAAACACACCTTCTGATTTTCCCTCTTTTCCGGTTATGATATTGAAACAATGGTACATGCCGTAGATCAGATAAACATAGGCGTGTCCAGGCGGACCGAACAATATTTCATTCCTTTCTGTCCTTTTCCCTTTATATGTGTGAGAAGCTGGGTCTTCTTTTCCCAGATATGCCTCGGTTTCGACTATTTTACCAACAGTCTTGCCTGAAAGGCTCTTCCTGACAAGATTTTTTCCTAGTAGATCCTTAGCTACATCATCCGCACTTCTGCGAAAGAAAGCTCTTTTCAATTTTTTCTCTTTATCTTGATCACCTACTTTGCTCTCACACATATCTCGTTCAATATGGAATAGTTTAATAACACTTGTCCGTTTATCTTCGTCGTAGAAGTCGCGACTTCGTCATAATCCGTAGCGGCATCTTCTGCTAAGATGAGGCACGAGAACATGGAAAAAGAAGAGATCGAGCAGATACTTAAGAGTGAATTGGAAGGCACTTGTTGGCGGTTCAAGTATTGGGAAAGAGATGACTGTTTCGAGTTCCGAAATAGCGGAGCAGATATATCTGAAGAAGAAACTGAGCAGATGATCGAAGATTTTCTAGATGATATCGAAGAGGACTCGAACAAGCCCTTGTTGAGCGGAAAACTCTGTATCGGCAAAGAAAACGGAAGGCTGCTCAAGAAAGCTATAGAAAGCGATGGTGAGGTCTCTGACCAGGGTGTAGAGATAACAGAGGAAGAAGCTAAAGATCTTCTTAGAAGATGTTTGATCAGGATCGATAATGATCTGTTACCGACCAATCGAGCAGAAGTGGATAGAGAAGAGATCATCGATATCTACAGCGAGAACGTTAGGCAACTAAAACTGGTCACCATAAATCTGCGCGGTGATAAGATGATAACCCTGACCGACAAAGGCGGTCTTCAATTCGAGACCAGATAATGAACAAATATCAACCAAAATCTTCGAATTCCTCAAATCTTTCAGCTTTCGCTTTACATATAGGACATACTGGAGGAGGGTCTTCTCTTGCAGCTAAATAACCACATACTGTACATCTCCAGACCTTGATGTCTTCTTCAGCGCCCATCAAACCTGAACTAGAGGCCTTTTTTTCTTCACTTATACCTTTTTCTTTTGCTTCCATCGCAGCTTCGATAGCTTCAGATGAACGTCTCTCAGGGATCGGTCCCATCTTCGATGGATCATCAAAGACTTCTTTAGAAACGAAAAGGCCGCAGTAGCACATACCGAATTCTTCCACATCAATATCTCTGTATTCGCAGGGACAGATGATATCCGAATCGTAGCTCTTGATCCCACTGGCCTCTCTGCACGGACAAGAAGGATATCCGTATCTTTCGGCATTTTCAATCAATCCTTCTAGCAGGTCATCCAATAACTCCTCATCGGGGCAAACGTAGTATCCATTCTTTTCGGCATCATTTTTAACGTATTCTAGCATCTCTTCCTTATCAGTCATCACACAGGGCCTCCCTTATCTCGTCTTTCTTGAAGCCGATGATTATCTCTTCACCCTCATCTATGACCAAAGTAGGACAGCTCATCTTTGAGTTGTATTTTTTTAGTTCCTCTCTGACTTTTTTCTTTTCTTCCCCTTCGACTTGGTCTATATCGATGTATTCATACTCTACATCGTTTTCTTCCAGAAAGTTTTTGACTTTTTTACACCATCCACAGGTGCTGATCGTGAAAACTTTAACTTTTCTTTCATTCCTTTCTCCGCTGACAAGTTCTTTTTCTCCCATAATAATGAAATATCATATGAGGATAAAAAGTTTAGGTATTGATTGAATTCACCTTAGCACAATATTTAAATTAGTGACTGAATTTGAAGAGCTATAAATCATGGACTCCCGGTTCGATAGAAAGGAGATATTCCTGGTAAGTGTTATCATCCTGATGATCTTAGCTTGGGCTATAGGAAATCTAGGTGGAGCCTATTTTGGTATGCAGGATGAATTTATCGAAGGTGAACCGGGGAGAGCAGAAGGAAGTGCGGGTGGTTCTCCAGTAGAAATACCCTATTTTTTAGAGGGATATCTCGGATATGCCTTTTTTTCGATGATCATATTAGGGGTTGGAGGATGGGTTTTATTCTCAGATGAGGGATGGAAAAGAAAGAGTATCAGAGGTGGTGCTTTTTTAGCGGTCATATCTGTCATATACTTTCCAGACCATATCATACCGAAATCCCTTCATCTATTATCACGATTTGGAGGTATCCTACCTGACTTTGAATTTCCTTCAATCACAGAATTCATTTTTGGAGAGGGATCCCAACATGTTGATCCTTCTTTTGGGTCTAGTATAGGCATCTTGATATTTCTTTCATCGATCCTCATCGTTTTCTTTTTCTTCTTGAGATACAGAAAATTTTCTGAAGATAGTTTCACTGCTGAAGAAGACATATCTTCGACCGCTGACAAAGCCATAACTGAACTCCATGAAGGAGAAGATGTAAGAGATGTCATTATACGCAATTATCAAAAGATGTTGATAATCCTTGAAAGAGAGGGTTTAGATCAGGAAATATCTTTTACTCCGAGAGAACTAGAGAAGATGGCTGTCGCTAAACTTTCATTGACTGCAAGTACAATAGATGAGATGACCAGATTGTTCGAAGAGGCGAAGTACAGCGATCATCCATTGAAAGAGGAAGAACGTAAGAGAGCGATAAAGAATTTTGAGCAGATCAAAGATGAATTGGAGGTAGTAGAACATGCCTGAAGGATCCGCAACTGCGAGGAAAGGAACCAGTTACGTTCTTTTCATGAAAGTTGCGGCTATAACGACGATAATCCTTTTGACCTTGTTTGCAAGAGGTTTCAGACCTGGTATGGTCATAGTTTTCATAATAATCCCTCTTTGGCTTTTGACAGAAAAAGTGATAGACAAGACAGAGTCCCCTTCTCTTTGGAAAAGCGCTGAAAAAAAGGAAGAGTTCTCCAGGCTTCCTCTAAACGATGATATCAAAAAGATGAAAGGAGCAAGAAAAGGACAGAAAGTAAAGCAGGCTATCCTTGAGGGCAGGATAAAAGATCAGGTTTTTCACACACTAAAGAATGAATACAATCTTTCTGAGAAAGAGATCAAGATATTGGACGAAGATCCAGATAGTTTTAGTGAGAAGATAGATAATGAAAAATTGATGGATTATATCAAAAATGCTAGGGATCTCAATGATATGAAAAAACCCGATGGTGTGGATGAAAGCGACTTGTTTTCCGATGAAGAAACATCTAGGTCTGAGCTCGAGGAATTAGGGTTTGAAGAAAAGATCAGCTCCGCTATTTCAGAGCTAGAAAAGATACACTACGTTGATGAGGAGAGGTGAGACAGAAGATGAAAAGCAGAAATTTCGGTTATCTTTTCGTACTGTTCTTCATCACCATGACACTCGGCATGATGGTCATGAACTACCTTTTTTTCATTCCTGCCTTAACATCATTATCTATCATGATCGTTGGCTATCTTGATCTTCCACCAGGTGATGAGAACATAACTATAGAAAGAGAACAAAAAGAAGTCCATACTTATGAAGGAGAAGTATTCAAAGTATGCTTGACCATCAAAAATCATGGTGATTCTGAAGTTTTCTTAGAGGTTAAGGATGAGCTTCCCACCAACGTTAAAATCATAGAAGGCTCTAATCATAATTCCATATACATACAAGGAGGAGAGGAAAAGGAGATAGAATATAGAGTGAAATTTTTAAAGACCGAAAACTACAGTATAGGTCCTGTGAAAGTCCGTTATATGGACCCGATAGGTCTGTTCTATAAAAACTGGAATTTTGAGAACTATATGAATGTGATCGCTCTACCACCTATCGAAGATCTCAGTAGAACGAAGCTAAGGCCAAAATATACCCGAGGATGGTTAGGTAACATAAAATCAGCTCAGATGGGAGTGGGCTCAGAATTTTTCTCTATCAGAGAATATCTACAAGGAGATGAGATGAGGGACATCAATTGGAAAGCTACAGCGAGATATCTTGACCCTAAGACGAATTCTTTCGAAGCCGAGAAGAGTGGTGACGTGATAATTGTCGTCGACGCCTTTTACGAGTCTAATGTAGGTGTTTTCGAAGATAACATGTTGAAACATTCTGTAAGAGCAGCTACTAGTCTCGCATCAGATATAATATCTGACAGGAATAGAGTCGGACTTTTAGTCATAGGGGACTTCGTGAGATGGGCTTATCCTAAATCCGGTCAGGAACAACTTTACGAGATCATGGACAATCTAATGAATTTAGAAGGTGGAAGCCATTGGAGATTAGAGCATGCTCGATTCATCATAGATAATATATTCCCTGATAGATGTCTACTCCTGTTCATATCACCCCTTACAAGCGACAAAGTAAGTGAGGCGATCGTTGGTTTGGCCAGAGAGAAATATGAGATCGGCGTCATATCACCTTGTCCTGTCGAACTTCAGAAGAAATACATCAAAAAAGGAGATGAGTTCGCTGAAAAACTCAGAAAGATCGAGAGGAAGAACAGGATGGCATTTTTGAGAGATTACGGTCCTGTTATAGATTGGGATACCCATCAACCACTCGAAGTAGCTATTGAGGGGGTGAGACGATATCAGATGAGGAGGACTTGAATGATGAACTCGATAAAAGATCGAAAACCATATCGGATCTGCTCATGGTAGAGGCCCATAGAAACATATCGACGTTCAAAGCGCTCTTGACCATAATACTGATTATAGCGATAACCGCCGCTGCGTCTTATCCACATATCATATGGCACCTCTCTATAATAGGTGGTGGCATCGCAACATTTGGATTTTTTTTCAAAAGTAGGATCATAGTCAGTTCAGGCGTTATATCTTCGGGGGCCGCATTTTATTTCACCAATTTGGATATTGGATTTCATTCATCTAGTGTGTTTTTATTTGTAGGGATGCTGATATTCCTCTACGCTTCGATAGTTTACCTCCAAGAGATGATGAAAAAAGACCAAATAAGAAAGATATGGGAAGGCGAAACAAAAGATATGATGAGAGAATATAACGGGCAGTGGAGAAGGAAAGCTATGGAGAGGTTTGCTCTTGCATTTATATTGGCTACTATAGCTTTCTTTGTATCCTGGACAGCTCGATTTGATTTTTGGATAGAGATGGATAACACGCTATTACTGGGTGTTTCTATCGGTCTCATCCTGTCAATCTTGACCATCCTCTACATCTTGTTCTTAAAATTGCCTGAAACCCATATCAATAAAGAAGCCTGAAACCCTTCGTCTGACGAATTCTAGACCTTCAGATCGCTATCTCGATCAGATATTCTTGCTAAGTTAACTTGATGTAGTTAAAAATAATAGAAGAGAGTGTGTTGTTTTCGATTTAACAACACCTATTATCGTATGATCTTGATCATTTTCACAATCGTTGATTTTTCACGTGGAGTTCGCCAGATATCTGCTTATTTAATTTAGCGAGTTCTTCTTCAGAGAATGTTTTTTGCAGATAATCTATGGTCTCTCCTTTCTTTTCGTGCATCTTTTTGATGAGTTCGTCTACGCTTCTTTCATCCATCATACCACCATCGTCTGACATTTCGTCGGACATAGATAGCTTATATCTCATTTAAAAAGTTTTCGATCACCATTTTAAAACCTCTGGACTGTGTATTTTTTGTTATTAGCTATCATAATCCGTCTGACAAAGAAGTTCTCTAAACTTTTGAGAAACTATAAATATTCATCCTTTCATGGCTTTGTGGATGTCTTCAAACACGAGAAAGATCAAAGCTGTGGTTGTTGACGATTCTAATTTCATGGTTACCGTTTTAAAAGATATATTAGAGAGCGACGGCCGAGTAGAGGTCATCGGAACCGGCAAAGACGGTAGGGAAGCTATAGAATTAAATAAAAAGATGGACCCAGATGTTATATTGATCGATATACAGATGGAAGGTATGGATGGTCTGACAGCAGTAGAAAATATAATGTCTGAAGATCCAACACCTATGGTCGTAATATCTGGGCTGGGGGATGAAGCGGGAAAGATGTCAGTAAAAGCGCTTGAAGCTGGTGCCGTAGATTTCATCTCTAAGACATCGGGTTCCTTATCTATGGATATAAGAAAGAAGAGTGATGCGATAGTAGATAAATTGGTTAATGCGGCTAAAACTGATCCTAGTTTATTTTTCGAAGAAAAGCAGATCTCAAAGGGAAAAAAATATTCACCGTCTGTTACTGAAGATTGGATTATTGCGGTCGCTTCTTCAACAGGGGGTACAAGAGCATTAGATGAGTTCTTATCTTGCTTACCTCCTAATTTTCATGTCCCTATCATAGTGGTTCAACACATGCCTAAAGATTTTACAGGTCATCTTGCCTCTACACTTGATTCAAAATTAGATATCCCTATCAAAGAAGCGAAAGATCGCGAGATCATCAAAAATAATCAGGTTTACATAATCCCTTCTGGTCTTCACGGTTTTATCGATTCAGATGGTGGGAAAAAAATTATCAGATTAAAAAGTGGACCCAAAAAACACGGAGTTAAGCCTGCTGCTGATCATCTTTTTAGATCCGCATCTGAAAAGTACGGTGAGCGAGTTTTCGGGGTAGTTTTCACTGGTATGGGTGAAGACGGTGCTGAAGGAGCGGATCACATCAGAGACAAAGACGGTCTGATAGCTTTACAAGATGAAAAGACTTCAGTCGTTTATGGGATGCCTAAAAGCGCGAAGGAAAAGGCGGGATCTGATTTTGAAGGTTCTCCATCTGATATAGGAAAAAAAGTTTTAGATATGTTCATGGAGGAAAAAAATGAGTGAAGACTTCCAAGAGATGTTTGAGGAGGAGACGAAGGAACAGATCGCCAAGATGAACGATCATCTTTTAGATTTAGAAAGTTCTCCAGATGATCTTGAACACATCGCAGAGATATACAGAGCGAGTCATACTCTTAAAGGTATGGCCGGAACGATGGGTTACGAGGGGATACAGAAGATAAGCCACAGGATGGAAGAGCTTTTCGATAAATTGAAGAAGGAAGAAGAAAAGATCAATGAGGGACATTTTGATATCTTATTCCAATGTGTCGATACGATTGAGTTGTTGGCTGAAGGACAAGAGTTGGATGTAAAGGATCTGATAGATGATCTTGACTCCATATTAGAAGGTGGAGATACTGATCATATGTCAGACGAGGTCATCGATGATAAATATGATGGTATTCAAAACTTTCAAGAACTCCCTTTAAAGGTAAGAGAGTTATTTGAACAAGAACCTGAAAGAGAATTGACTTTAGGTATAGTGGAGATCTCTAAAGATGAAGAGATGCCTTCTGCTAGAGGCGTACAGATCAGAGAAAGGATCGATTTTGAATATGAACTTTTTTGGCCGGATCCGGAAGAGGCCGATCCGGATCAGTATAACTTTTACATCATAACTGATAAGATCCTAGATGAGGAAGATCTTGACAAAACGGCAGGATCGGATATCAAGATACATAGGGTTAAAGGGATCGATTTTTTAGATGAAGAAAAAGAAGAGAAAGATGATATAGAAAAACAGGTCAAGACGAAAAAGAAAAAGATAGAGACTTCTAACAAATTGAAAGTCGATCTACAGGAGATCGAACACGTAATGAATCTGATAAGTGAACTCGTCATCTCTAAAGGCTCACTTGAAGACCTTTCCCGTTCATTAGACTCTGATAGACTATCTAATGTTACCAATAGGATAGACAGGATAACGAACGAGTTGAGAGAATCCGTTTTAGGGCTAAAGATGACAGAGGTCGAGAGCGTTTTCCGAAGGTTTCCAAGGATGGTCAGGGATCTGGCAAAACAGAATGATAAAAGGATAGAATTTGAGATGGAAGGAGAAGACATAGAATTGGATAGAACGATCCTAGATAGGATCACAGACCCGATGGTACATTTGCTTAGGAACGCCATAGATCATGGTATCGAACCTGTAGAAGAGAGGAAGAAGAAAGGAAAACCTCCCGTCGGTAGGCTGAAAGTCGCGGCGAAACAGCAGGAAGAGAACGTGGTAATAAAGGTGTCTGATGATGGAAGAGGTCTGGATAAAACAAAGATAAAAGAAAAAGCGCTAGAAAATGGTCTTATAGATGAAAAAGAAGCAAAAGATATGGACGATGAAGGAATATATATGTTGATCTTCAATCCCCATTTTTCTACAAAGGACGAAGTCACCGAGATATCGGGTAGAGGTGTAGGGATGGAGGTTGTCAAAAAGACCATGGATTCCTTAGGTGGAGAGGTCAGCATCAGTTCGGAGAAAGATGAAGGTACTACTATAAAACTCACTTTACCTCCTTCCGCAGCTATAATTCAGGCATTCTTGATCGAAGTTGGAGATGGTAGTTATGCTATCCCATTGGAAGATATCGTTGAGACCGCACAGATACCTCCTGAAGAAGTCGAAAAGATCGAGGGAAATGATTTCATCAGATTGAGAGAAGAATATCTACCTCTTATCTATTTGAAACATCAGTTCGAAGACGAATCTATAGGCTCTATCAAGGAGGAAAATGAAAAACTCAAAATAGTCATAGTCTCGAACGAGGATAAAACCGCTGGATTCGTCATAGATGAGGTGATCACCGAAAAAGAGATAGTCATAAAACCACTCCCCGAAAATCTTCAAGACCTTGGAGGTTTCATGGGCGCAACGATACTGGGGGACGGAACAATCGCCATCATACTAGATACCCTACACTGGATAAGATCTACTTCTTGAAAAATATCCTTTTTCTAAGATCGTAAGTTTCTAAATGATCCCTAGCCGGTGCTCTTAAATTTTCAGCCATGCCCAATATCAAAAAACCTCCTCTATTCAAACTTTCTGCTAATCTCATCATCAGCTCAGTTTTTGATTCGTTGCTAAAATAGATCATAAGATTTCTGCATAGGATCAAGTCGAATTTTTTTGTAAAGGAGGTTTCAAAGATATCTAGCTCTTTGAAATCAACGAGATCTTTGACCTTATCGTCTAATACCCAATTTTCATTTTTTAGGTCAAAATACTTTCTTTTTTCGTTTTTAGATAAATTTTTCACGGATTTTTCTGGGTAGGTGCCTTTTTTGGCGAAGTCCAGTGCTTCGCCGTCGAGATCGGTGGCCGTCACCTTAAATTTTAGATCCTCAGAAGGGTTATTATTTAGGTAACTTATAGCTAGAGAATAAGGTTCTTCCCCGGTTGCACATCCAGCAGACCATACTTTGATATTTTTTAAGATGTCTTCCTCCTTTTTTTTGATCATCTGTGGTATGACTTCATCCTCTATAAGTTTCCATACATCTTTGTCTCTCTTGAATTTAGTAACGTTAACCGTGAGGAGATCTCTCAATTCAGCTATCTCGTCTTCATTATGTTTCAGGTAATTTAGATAGTCTTTGAATTTGCTTTTCTCTACGACTCTCATCCTTGCATGAAATCTTCTCCTCAGATGTGATTTAGAGTAATTCGTATAATCTACCCCTATTCTCCTTGAGACCTCTTTTCTTAACCTCTTAAACCCCTGGGAATCAGTATCGTTTTCTAGTCCTTCCATATATCCACCTATTCTTTCTGTTCGCTCTCTATATCTACGTCTTTGACCTCCTCTTCCAGGAGCTTTTGTGCATTTATCACTCGAACACTACGACCTTTTTCAAGTCTTATGATCCATCTAAGCCTTCTACCGTCTAGGTTGGTTATTTTAGAGGGGTCGACAAGTTGATCCGTATTTGGAGAGACTATATCTTTTATTTTGTCTACGGGCGCGGCCCATTTTTTTTCATCTATATGTATGATGATCGTGTTTTGGACCTCCTCACCCGTTTTCTCTAAACCTAATATCTTTTTTAGATCGATAACAGGGATTATCTCGCCTCTCAAGTTCGTTGCTCCTAATACATTTTTTGAGGATCCAGGTACATTAGATATATTGACATCTTTGATGATCTCATTCATCATATCTATCTCTATAGCATATTCTTCATTATCCAACTCAAAAACAGTGAACATTTTTTTGTTTTGAGGCTTCTTATTCTCTTCATTTCTGTCTTTTTTAGGTCCATCATCTTTATCATGCAGATCGTTAACCACTATCTAACACCTCACGAGAGCATAAAATTAAACTGATCGTCGAGTGATCAAAGTCGATTTATTCTTTAGGTTCTTTATCCCTGAATTCTTCAGCCATCTTTAGACCTTCGCCTGAGAGATTCTTCACCATAGATATCAGATCCGTCAACAGTATGAGTTCAGTTTCGTGTTTTACTATACCTTCGAGATATTTTTTATTGACAGGTGTCTCTAGTGCCTTTGAAGGTGGTTCTATCTCATCAGTTGAAATAGTGGGTATCTCTGTGACTTCTGAAGCCATCACACCGATATGCTCGTCAAACAAGATCATGAGTTGAGAATCTTCTTCATCTAGTTCGATATCAAGACCTAATATCTTCGGAAGATCGACGACGGTTATGATCTCTCCTCTCCTGTTTATGATGCCTCTTATCTTATCAGGGGTAGAAGGTACGGATGTGACTTCTTCGAGTTGTATTATCTCTCTAACTTGTGATATAGGGCAGGAAAGATAATCATCACCTACCCTGAAAACAACCATCTGTATCGATTCATCAGAATCTATATCTTCCTTTATACCCATATTAGCACCTCAAAGCTACTTTCAACATCGAGTGACATCATTTCTCTGAAACGATCAGTGGTTTAATAAACTTTTACCTTTTGGCTTAAGATGATCAGAGATCATACTTATCTATCAACCTTGATAAGTTGTCGGCTAAAGTAGAAAGCTGTTGAGCGTTCGTGGACAGTTCTTCAACGGAAGCATTTTGTTCTTCAGCTGCAGCGGCTACAGATTCTGCTTGATCAGATGTCTCATCGGCTATCTCAGTGACTGATTTCACTTTAGTGGCTGAATCTTGTAGTTTTCCAGATACCTCGTCAACAGCTCTAGAGATCTCCTGTATGGATTTAGAAACTGAATCTGTCGCCTCCCTTATCTGATCGAGAGCATTCAAATTCTCTTTGGTGACACCATCTACATTTTCGGCCTTTTCACTAACAGCCTTCACACTTTCGACCACTTCCTTCGCATTCTCCTGCGTACTTTCTATGATCTCCTTGATATTTTCCGTCTCAACTTGGGTCTCTTCAGCTAGCTCCCTCACTGAATCCGCAACTACAGCAAAGCCCTCACCGTGCTTTCCTGCTCTAGCTGCTTCGATAGAGGCATTGAGCGCAAGAAGGTTAGTTTGTTCGGCTATATTTGAAATCGTATCTATGACTTCTCCTATCTGATTGGATTGTTCATCTAGATGCTGAACTTTTTCTGCGGTTCTATCTAATATTTCTTTGAGTTCCGTGACCTGATTAGACGCCTCTTCAGCGAACTTCTGACCTTCGTCTGTTTGAGCGGCTACTTCCTCCGCGGAAGCGGCTATATCCTCGGCAGAAGCTGATGTTTCTTCCATATTAGCTGCGGAGTCTTCGACAGTACTTGCTAGATCTTCTGCCATCCTGAATTGTTCAGATGTGCCTTGAGATATGTTTTGAACGGACTCAGCCACGTTTTCTGCCGTAGTTCTCAACTCCTCAGCAGAAGCTGCTAACGTTTCTGATGATCCGTCAAGCTCTCGGGTAACATCTTTCAACCTGCTTATATTTTCCCTTGTGTTTTTGATGCTTTGATTCACCGCCTCTCCGATCACTAGATACTCTCCGTTTAAATCTTCCACATCTATCTGTTTATTCAGATCACCGTTCGCTAGTGCCTCCATAACTTCCTTGATCTGCTGTATAGAATTTTTTATTATAGTCAATGCTTCATTGACCGATACGCTCATCTCTTCAAAATCTCCAGAAAGTTCTTCGGTTTCGATCCCAACATCTAATTTTCCCTCAGCAAGGTTTCTCATCACTTTATTTATTTGATCTAAAGAATCGCTCATGGTATTTATACTCTGATTTACAGATAAGGCCATCACTTTATAATCTCCCTGCATTTCACTAGAATCTAGTTCTATGTCCAGTTCACCAGATGCGAGGGAATTCATCACACCTTTTATATTTTTCATGACCCCTTTCACTTTTCCGATGTTCTCGTTAACCGATTCAGCCATCTCTCTGTAATCACCCTCGAGCTCCTCTGTTTTTATCCGAGTAACTAGTTTTCCTTCAGCTACTTCTTTCATCGTTTCGTTGATCTTTTCCATAGAATTTTCCACAGCATCGATACTTTGATTGACAGATCTTCCCATCTTTTTGTACTCGCCTTCAAGCCCTTCTTCGGATATCCTGGTTTGCAGATCACCTTTTTCTAAATCATTCATCACTCTTTTGATCTCCTTCAGTGACCTATCTACACCTTCTATACTCTCATTGATGGTTATGGCCATCGTTTTGTAATCGCCCTCTAGATCCTCTACATCTATTCTTTCGTTGAGATTGCCTTTTGAAAGCGACTTCAATGTTTTTTGTATCCTTAAAATACTGTTAGAGAAGTCATCTTTCATCTTAGCAAAGGCAGAGGAAAGTTCACCTACTTCATCTCTACTAGAAACTACATTTATCTCTTGACTGAAATCGCCCTTTGCAACTTTTTTTGAATTCTCTTTTAACTCATTTAATGGTCCAACAATGTATCTCTTGATGTAATAAGTCAGGGAAATAGCGACAAATGCATTCAGCGGAATCATTATAAGCAGTCTACTGGTCTGATCCATAGGCGCTACGACGTTTCCTATGTAATAATACATTCCAGAGATAGCGAATAAAAGAAAAACGAATTTGAAAACCAAGCTCTTTCTGAAGAAAATATACCAGATCCCTATAAAAACGAACATCACTATGATGGTCCCTAATAATGTGGGTAATCTTAATTGCATGATTAAAACAACCTTATATTTAGTAGATATTTGAATTATTTAAACATTTTGAAAATTTTTCATTCTGAATATTTTAAAGGCGAAAAATTCAAATCTTGACTTCCACTTTCATAGACATCGAACCGACCTTGAATCTGACATTTCTAGCGTGAGTTCCCCCGATATCTTCTCCTTCGATAGGGATATTTCTATCCTCTAATTCTCTTCTGACAGTTTTCACATTTTTTTTGCCGATCTTACCCGCAGAAGTACTTGAGAACATACTTGCTCCCCCTGCAATCTTAGCTTTCAAATTCCTTCTACGTCCTCCTTTACTGATTATACCCTTGATCAAATTTTCAACTGCCTCATCCGCATACATACAAGATCTTCCTTCTTTTTTTCTTTTACCATTTCCTAGAAGAACATGTGCCATACCGCCCACTTCATTCTGTCTATCATAGATGGCCACAGCTACGCAAGAGCCTAGAGCTCTAGCAGTCAAGATTCCTTTAGAGTTCGTTATTTCCATTTCTCCGATCCTGAGTTCTATCTCTTCAGTCATGCGGATTACCTCTTGATCGTGATAATCATGGGTCCTTCTCCATCTTTTAGATACAGATCTTTTTTCATCTTCAAAATAGATTATCGATAAAATCTTCTGTGAGTTCATCACTGGGCAGGAGTATGTATCTCCCCTTTACGCCGACTCCTTTGGCCTTCAACTTGACTTCCGAAATTATGGCGCTGTTCTCTAGACTTTCGGAATAAGTCAATAGATTCTCCAGGTAAACACCTATCATATCATGTTTTAATTCTGGAGGAGTATGTAGAATAGGGATATCGAAATAGTCTCCTACTTCTGCTAGAAAATTGCCGAGTAGTATATTTCCTACTTCTCTAAGAGCGCTCCTCTCCTGTTCACCGAGTTCGCCTTCAGCCTGGTCTTTCTTACCGAGAAGGTTTTGAGCTAGAGTTATAGCGCTATCTTCGTCCATCACGAAGAGGGTTATCCCTCCTTCACCTTCCTTAAGCTCAGAGTAAAGTATGATCCCCAAATTTTCTTGATCGAATTCTTTCTCAACAAGTTCTAAGGGATTAGTATAGATGTTCAATATTTCGGTCTCTACTGGAGTCCCCAACATCTTAGAGATGGATTCTGCTGCTTTTCTAGCTGCTGTTTCTAGGATCTCCCTCAACAGAAAGAGATTATCCTCATTTAATTCTATTTTTGTTTGTTTGTCGTGCTTGTTTTCCATAATATAGAGTAATCAATTTGTTCCGTTTATATATTAGTTTCCCACGTATTGAAAAAAGGGATAGACTTTTTGAGTGAATCGATGGATCTCTTAATCAAAAAACATAAGAAATAATAAATATGTCCTATAGAATGTGTGTCTGCCATGCCTAAAAGTGTATTGGTTGTCGATGATACTCAATTCATGCGAAAGATGTTAAGAGATATGCTTTCAGATCAGTATGAAGTTGTAGGAGAGGCAAAAAACGGTAAAGAAGGAGTTGAGATGGTCGAAGATCAAAAGCCAGATCTAGTCACTATGGATGTCATAATGCCGGAGATGGATGGTTTGGAAGCTCTCTCTAAAATAAAGGAAAAAAACCCAGATCAAAAAGTGATAATGGTCACATCAGTTGGACAGAATGAAAAGGTCACTGAGGCTATGAAAAAGGGCGCAGAAGGTTATATCATCAAACCTTTTGACAAGGAAGGTGTTTTAGAAGAAGTAGAAAATGTGATAGGAAAATAACAGATTTTTTTTTAATTTTTTAATCCTCATGTAGATTTTCATATATCTTTTCAGACAATGCAGTTCCCATCCCTTTTATCTCACTTAGTTCTTTTTTAGAAGCTTGTTTAAGTTCTTCTATATCTTCAAAACCACATTCATAGATCCTGTTTGCCAGTTCGGGTCCGACATTCTTCAGTTTTTGAAATTCTTCAACGGCTTCTTTTTTCTTTTTCTGAGTAGAAGGTTCTTCGTTTTCAGATCTCTGGAGTTTTTCTTTCAACTCTTCATTTTCTTCTTGAAGATGACTTATCCGTTCTTGTTTTAATTTTATTGTGTTTCGGAGCCTATTTTTTTCCATCTTGAATTTATTTTCGCTCTGCTTTTTCTTCTTTTCTAAATTTGAGATCTCAGATTCCAGCTCTTCTACTTTCTCATCTAATTCTTCGATCTTTTCTTCTTTTTCTTTTATCTTCTCTGAAGTTGCATCTCCCTTATCTTGAAGTTGATTTTCCAATTCTTCTATCCTTTTCTCTTTTTTTTCAATCTCTTGATTTTTCATTTCTTTTTCTTCTTGAAGTTGATCTTCTAATTCTTCTATCCTGGATTCTTTTTCTTCTAGATCATCACTAGTCACACTTTCGATATTTTCCATTTCGCTTTTCAGTTCTTTTATTTTCTCTTCTTTCTCTTGGACTTTTTCATTTTTCAATTCTTTTTCTTTTTGTATTTGATTTTGTAGTTTCTTTATCTCGTCTGCCTTCTCTTTTATCTTGGCTTCAGCTATCTCCTTTTCTCTATCGATCTGTTTCTCCAACTCCTCGATTTTAGATCCTTTCTCTTTTATTTTCTCTTCTAGTTCCTGATTCTTTTCTTCAAGACTTTCTATCCTTTTCTCAAGTTCTTTTTTCGCTTCACCAAAATCGCTCACCTTTGTTTCTTCGACCAGTTCTTCGTGCATCTTTTTGGCTTTTTCGAAATCGGGATCTATCTCCAAAACCTCTTGGACAGAGATTTTAGCCTCTTCGAGTTCACCGAGCTTCTTCTGATAAGCAGCTTTGATGTAGTGATATTCTGGATTTTTAGGATCTAAATCTATCAATTTTTCAGCTGACCTTTTTGCCTCCTCTATCTCTCCTGTTTTTTCGTGTATCAAGGCTTTGTTAAGATAAGCCTCTTCAAAATCAGGATCGATTGAGATCGCCTTTTTTATAGAATCCATAGCCTTTTCGTGATCGCCTATTTTTAGATGGCAAAGAGCCTTATTGTTCCATGCGGCTTCTTCCTCAGGATCGATATCGACGACTTCTTCGAAAAAAGATACAGCTTTGAGATATTCCTGCTCTTTATAGGCTTTTTTTCCTTTTTCCCCTAGACTTTTGATCTTTGAAGTTTCATCCTGTAAATTTGTTTCATCATCTATCACGTCCGCTTTGTCAGTTTTGGAACTCTTGATATCTTCGATCGCTGATATCATATTTAGCTTTTTTAATAATTTATAAAAGGGTGTACCTCCAACAAATTCTATGCGATCCGTTTTTTCTATAGGTTTATCTCTCAGACTAGTCGTCAAATACAGACCGTGTTTATCTCCGCTTAAAATATCGTGGAGTTGAGTCACTTCTTCTTTTAGATCATCCTCATCTCTGCAACATTTTATCAGATATTCTCGAGATCTCCCACCTCTTTCGATCTCGCCTTCGATCAGCAAGGACCCATCTCTGTTCTCTAATGATGAAATTTCGAATCCCATATTTTCAAGTAGTTCCGAGCAGATATTCTGGAAGTCACTCTTTTTCATAGATTTTAATGCTTCTATGGTTTGGTCCTCATCCAACAAAATTCCACCTTTGGATTAATTGTTTTATTTCAAATTATTGAATTAGCTCATATTACATAACTTTTGTGATTTTTTAACAAATAAAGTAATTTAATCTTGAGTTTTTTAATGTTCTCCTTTGTCATCGTTTCACCGAAACTTATTAAATGAAAAAAAATCATCCTGATATGATACCATGACAAAGATGCTTATATGTTATTATTCAGAGACTGGAACTACTGAAAAGATGGCGGAAGAAATATGTGAAGGAGCAAAAGAAAGCGGCAGTGATATAGACATTGAGCTGAAAAAGGTTAAAGAAGTAGAGATAGATGCGCTACCTGAATACGATTCCTTGATTCTTGGTTCCCCAACATATTATGGATTGCCATCTGGTGAAATGAAAAAGTTCCTCGACGAGAGTATTAAACATCACGGGGACCTTGATGGCATGATAGGCGGGGCATTTTCCTCAAGCGCTAATACTGCTGGAGGAAACGAAACTACAATAATTTCACTTGTAGAAGCACTTCTGATCCACGGTATGATCGTAAAAGGTATGCCGAAAGGAGACCATTACGGGCCAGTAGTAGTTGGTGAACCGGATGAAGATGAATTGAAACAGTGTAAGTATTACGGTAGATGGATGGCCGAGTTCACCGAAAAGATCGCAGGAACGGAGGGATGATCATGGATTTCATGAAAGTCGTTGAGAGCAGGAGAAGTGTGAGATCTTTCGAAAATAAAGAGATCCCTGAAGATGAAATAGAGGAGATAATCGAGATAGGCCATATGGCACCATCTGCAGGGAATCGACAAGCTAGGGATTTCATTATCATAAAAGACGAAGAAGAGAAGGATAGATTGGTCGAAAATGCCTATGGACAGTCTTTCATAGCGGAGGCATCATGGATCGTTGTTGTTTGTGCAAACAAAGAAAGATCAGCCGAGAGATACGGAGATAGAGGTAGAGAACTCTATTCGGTTCAAGATGCGACCGCCGCTGTAGAAAACATGCTTTTAGCCGTAGTGGATAAAGGTTATGGTGCTGTTTGGATAGGCGCTTTCGATGAAGAAAAAGTAGTTGATCAATTGGATATACCAGAAGGTGTTAGACCTGTGGCGATGATACCGATAGGATATCCGTCTAACGTTCCAGAAGAACCTGACAAGATGAACGCCGATGAATTGACCCATAGAGGTCGGTGGGAAAGATAGTTTTATGTCAGACTTGAGTCTTTTTCTTTTAAGATACGGCGAGATCGGAACTAAAAGTTCCAACATAAGAAAACACTTCGAAGATATTCTCATTCAAAACATGGAAAGGACCTTTTTGAACGAAGGAGAAGAGTTGATAACTGAGAAAAAAGGAATGGGAAGGATATTCGCACATACCGACCCAAAAAACTCTTACCTCTTTTCTAGGACGTTCGGTCTCGTTTCCTACAGCGAGGCAGAGTCATTTACCACCGATTTAGATGAGATGATAAAAAGAGCGAGAAAATTTGCAGAAAACATCTCCGGGACCTTCGCTGTGAGGGCAAGAAGAGTGGGCGAACATGAATTTGGAAGTCAAGAAGTGGAAGCTAAAGTAGGAGAAGCGGTCCTTGAGGCGAATCCTGAGTTAACGGTAGATCTAGACCGACCTGAAGAAGAGTTTCACATAGAGATAAGACATTCAGATACGTATGTATTTACAGATATCCAAGAGGCTCCCGGGGGTTTACCTGTTGGTTCTCAGGGAAAAGTCGCCGCAGTCGTTGAAGATGAGCTAGATTTTCTTTCAGCTTGGCTGATGATGCGTAGAGGAGCACGACTTTACGTAATCTCTAAAAATCGAGAGTCGGTAGAGCGTTTGAGAAGATGGGATGTAAGTTTGAAAGAGTTAGAATATGCTGAAGATATTTCATCCATAGATTTCCCAGAACACATAAAAGCTTTGGTCTTGGGTGAAACTTTGGAGGATTATTCTCCCATCGACGTAGATATGATGGTCGTCCGGCCTTTGATCGGTTTTACTGATGAACGCATAGAAAATACGCTTTCATTTATCGAAAGGTTAGAGGAAAAATGAATTGTAGTTAGGTCAATTATTTTTTTCGGAGGCCCATCTTTCTTCAACGATGCTTTCTTGTTTATCGCGGTCTTTTTCAGACCTTTTTATCCCTTCTATACGTTTTGCTTTTTCTTTTATAGAGGTGTCTGAACCCTCAACGATAAGTTTTCCTCCGTAATATATGTCTCTGTCGATATAGACGTCCTTTGAGATCTTTATATCACCTTGACAATATACTTCTAATGCACTGGTATTTTTTTCGAGTATCACCTCTTTTTCTGCCTTTATTTCTTTGACCTCACTACCTGAAGAGATAACAATACGATTTCCTATTATTTCACCCTTTATTTCACAGTTTTCTCCTATCCTGACCTCACCAGTTTTGGAAACTATATTTCCTTCGACTATGGCGTTTTCTTCAAGTTTTACATCATTTTGAGATTCGATCGACCCTTTTATATTAGCCCTGCGCCCGATCTCGATGTCGTTTTCAGAAAGTATATCGTCATCGACTACAGAATCGGCCTTTATTTTTAACCGGCCTTCTTCTTGGATCAATCCTCTTTCATCTGAAATAGCAAGATCTTCCTTGAACTTACCTTCTTCTAAGACTTTTTCTTCAAGATCATCTTTTTTTACTTCTTTCTCAGTGATATCATCGACCTGAGGATCACTACTCTTTATCTCTTTGACTTCTTTTCTCAGCGAGTTGACTTCTTCCTTCAAATCTAGAAGGGTGCCCATAAAATCACTTGCACTTTCTTTTTCATATTTCTCATTGGTTTTCTTCTTTTTACTCTTCCCTATCTTCTCAACTTGCTCTTGGATACCTTTCTTTTCGTCATCTATAGTTGTCCTGACATCTTCTACTATTTTACTTTCCATAGAACTCTTTTCATCTATTTTCTCTCTATCCTGGATTTTCATCTTTTTTAACTCGTTTTTTAAAGCTCTATTTTCTTCTCTAAGTTCTTCTATGGCGTTTTTAACACTTTTTATATTTGAGCCTTCATCTTTTAACGTATCCATAAGGTTTTTGTGGCTTTTATCTTCCATCAGATTTTTTTCTTGCTCTTCTAGGAAATCCATCATCTCCCTGACCTCAAGGACCAAACTCCTATCTTCCGTGTCTATCTTGCCTTTCCTTCTTTGAGCTTTAGGTCCTAAATGTTTTATCTTAAAACTTAAATTTTCTGTAAGGATGTCTATATCTTTCTTTTGTAACCTGGATCTGTCAAGAACCAATAAGAGCAAAGAAGAATGTTTGTCGATCTGCCTCTCAATAGAATTGATGAATTTTACCACCGTGTGAGCTGGATTATGTTTTAAGAGATAATCCAACCCGTCAAACAACACTACACCTTCTTTCTGAGAGATGAACCTTTTTATGGCCAGACCCAGTAAATTGATCTCATCCGGACCTATAGCCGATCGATGATCCTGATCTGAAAGCCAGACAAAGCTGATACCGTGAAGATCGTGTCTATAACTCAAGTCGCTTGGTTCTTCACTGGTGATATACATTCCAGGTTCTGACTGTATCAAGTTTTTGAAAATTTCGATAGGATATCTTTGATCTTCAGTCTTAAGTAAGTATGCATCCCCGTAATTGAATTCATCTTCTATCATACTTCAACCACCTATAAAGATTATCAAATTTAAACATCCAACTATACAGTACATCCATTTTCAGATCTTCTAAATATACATATCTCTTTTTTATTATAAACCTTGACCTTCTATTTCATTCTTTCACGATAAACTTTATTTCTATCAAGTGTATATAGCATTTCGTGAATAAGATGTCTCCGGCCCAATCGACCAGCGCAGATGGTGTAGAGTGGGACTTATCAGATCTATATGAAGGACCTGATGATCCTGAACTAAATGATGATATAGAAAACACGATAGAGATGGCGGAAAATTTTAGAGAAAGATACAAGTGTAAAATAGAAAATGCCGAGCTCGAACCAAAAGAACTCAGAGAGGCGATGGAAGAGTACGAAGAGATATATGAGAATATAAACAAGATATCTTCGTTCGCTTCACTGTACCATGCTATGGATACCCAAGATCCGGATAGAGGTGCACTACTACAAAGATCTGAACAGAAGAAAAGCGAAGTGAACAACAAGCTGATCTTCTTTGAACTCGAATGGCAGTCGCTCTCAGACGAAGAAGCCGAAAGGTACATGGAAAGTGATGAATTAGAACATTACAAAAGTTTCCTGAACAATTGGAGAAGATATACTCCTTATATGCTTTCTGAGTACGAGGAACAAATAATAGAATCTCTGCAGAACACAGGAAAAGAGGCATTTAAGAGATTATTCGATCAAACAATCGGTGATATAACGGTTGACTTCGAAGTGGATGGAGAAAGTTACGAGATGGTATTGGATCAAGCACTTTCTGTACTTTATGAAGAGGATAGAGAAAAAAGGAAAGCCGCCTCTGACGCTGTAACTGAAGCTTTACAGGAAGAGAACAAACTTTTGAATTTTATATTCAACAATATCGTACAGAACCACACTACGATATGTAATTTCCGTGATTATCCAGACCCGATGAAGCCTCGAAATCTTGACAATAGAGTCGATAGGGAGACCGTAGATGCTCTGATGGAGACGGTAGAAGAGAATACTCATATCGTAGAGCGTTTTTACGAGCTCAAGAAAGAGATAGGGGATTATGACAATCTATACGATTATGATAGATATGATCCCCTTCCTGGAGGAGTGCCTGAAACTGACTTTGAAGAGAGCCGAGAGGAAGTCTTAGATGCATATGAAAGGTTCTCACCTAAGATGAAGGATATAGCTGAGAAATTTTTCGAGTATGATTGGATCGATGCGGAGATAAAAGAAGGCAAAAGAGGAGGCGCTTTCAGCGCTAGTACTGTTCCTTCAGTCCATCCGTATATTATGTTAAATTTCTCAGATAAAACTAGTGATATGATCACTCTAGCCCATGAATTGGGTCATGGTGTACACCAATATTTAGCTAGAGAACAGGGCGCTTTACAACAAAGTACTCCATTGACGACTGCTGAGATGGCTAGCGTGTTCGGCGAGATGTTGCTGTTCGACAAATTGATGAACGAAGTTGATGACGAAGAGACCAAGCTAGCTTTGATCGGTAACAAACTTCAGAGAGACTTCGCTACCGTTTTCAGACAAGTTATAATGACCAGATTTGAGCAGGAACTTCATAAGGCACATAAAGAGAAAGGAGAACTGAAAACTGAGGATATAAACGAACTGTGGTTAGAAGCGAACAGAAAAGAATTCGGCGATTCTGTCGAGTTGCGAGACGAGTACGGTTGGTGGTGGAGTTATGTACTTCACTTTGTCCATTATCCCTTCTACTGTTACGCCTATGCTTTCGGAGAATTGCTCGTTCTTGCCCTTTATGACCTATATCAAGAGAAAGGTGACGAGTTCGTACCTCAATACATAGAACTTCTCGAAGCAGGAGGCTCTGAAGATCCAAAAGATCTACTGAAAAAGATAGGTATCGACATAACAGATCCTGACTTTTGGGAGAGAGGTATCAGCGTTCTAGAAGAAAAAGTCGATCAGATGGAAGAACTCGCAGAAAAAGCGGACAAGATCTGAACCTCAAACCTAAACATTTTTAATGTATAAGCTCTTAAATCCAGCTTGATACCCATGGATTGGGAACAGGCCGAGATAAGGAATCTAAAGGAAAATCAGTATATAATAATCGATGATGAACCCTGCGAGATCAAAAGTATAGACACCTCAAAGCCAGGGAAACACGGAGAAGCTAAAGCTAGAATAGAAGCAAAAGGCATCTTTGATAATAAAAAACACAGCATGTTGAACCCGGTTACAACGAAAGTCAGAGTGCCTATAATCGACAGGCGAAAAGGTCAGGTAGTCAACAAATCTAGTGGAGAGGTCAACATAATGGATCTGGAGTCATATGACACTTTCCAGATAAATGTTGATGAAGCCACATATGAAGAGATCGAACAGGGACAGAACATAAGATATCTAGAAGCTATGGGACGTAAAAAAATAATCCAGACATGAATGAAGGCAGGCCATTTGCTGGTTTTAACTCAGAGTTTGAAAGATCTGCTTACATCATAGCAGGGATCCCGTTCGATAAGACTTCATCTTTCAGGACAGGTTCTTGGAAAGGACCTGATGAGATAAGAGATGCATCTTACTGTTTTGAGCCCTATCTCATGGAGCAAGGAGTCCTTTTGGATGATATCGATCTCTGCGATATCGGAAATATTTCTAATCTGGATGATTTTGAACAATTAAGTGAGGATATCGAAAAACTTGGTTCAGATATCGTTAAAGAAGAAAAATTTCCGATATTTCTGGGAGGAGAACATTCTATCTCCGCTCCGATAGTTTCGAGTCTCAAAAATAAGCATCCCGATCTTAACGTAGTCATCATGGATGCACATCTAGATTTTAGAGATTCTTATGAAGGGCTAGAACATAGTCATGCATCTGTTACAAGAAGGATTACGGAAAGTGTAGGTTTAGAGAACGTTCTTGTTTTGGGAATTAGATCTATGGCGAGCAGTACTAGAAATATCGAAAAACCTCATTTTTTGACTTCTAAACGTACTGAGGAAGAGATTCAAGAGAAAGGAGATATCTCAAAAATCATTTTCGACAACATTCAAGGACCTACATACCTTTCTGTTGACATGGATGTGGTAGATCCGGCATTCGCGCCAGGGGTAGGCAATCCCGAACCATTTGGACTTTTTCCAAGGACCTTAAAAGAACTTTTGTCGATACTCGCACCTTCATTGGTTGGAATGGATATCGTAGAGGTAAATCCCAAATATGATCATGGAGGGATCACGTCTAACTTAGCAGCTAGGCTGATATATGAGTTGATAGGCGAAAGAGAGAAAAAAAAAGAAATAAGATAATAATTGGATTTTTACGCTACTTCTTCGATACCTTCTTTTCCCGTAGTTTTCTCAGCACCGAGTATCTGTTTAGATTCAACGCCTGTAGCGACTATCATCACTTTTATCGTGTCTTCTAGAGTCGGGTCAACACTAGCACCCCATATGATATTGGCGCCTTTTCCTGCCTTTCTCTCAACACTTTCCGCCACCATCTCAGCTTCATGGACGCTCATGTCCTCAGGTCCGGTAACGTTTATGAGTACACCTGAAGCACCCGACATGTTCACATCCAAAAGTGGTGAGTTGATAGCTTCATCGATGGCCTCTTCGGCTCTTTTGTCGCCGCCGGCCGATGATTCGCCCATGCCTATCATCGCCTGACCGGCACTTTCCATTATAGTTCTGAGGTCGTTGTAATCTAGATTGACCAATCCGGGTTTAGTGATTATTTCAGTCATCCCCTTGATCGCTCTCATGAGTACTTCATCAGCTACTTTGAAAGCTTTATTGATCGGTAATCTAGGAACTAATTCCAATAGTTTATCATTTGGGATGACTATAACGGTGTCAGCGACGTTGCGTATCCTTTTGATACCCCATTGAGCGTTCTTCATCCTTGATTTACCTTCAGCCTCAAAAGGCTTTGTGAGTATAGCTATTGTCAATGCTCCTTCATCCTTCGCGACCCTTGCTACCGGTGAAACAGATCCTGTTCCTGTTCCACCTCCGAGTCCACAGGTTAAAAAGACGATGTCTGAATCTTTCAATATCTCTTTATATTTTTCTATCGACTCTTTGGCTGCCTTCTCGCCGATCTGGGGTTTTGCTCCAGCCCCGAGTCCTTTGGTGAGATTTCTCCCCATAAGGACTTTTCTATTGGCTCTGACAGTGAGTAGATCTTGAGCATCAGTATTGCCTGCGATCAATTCTGCCCCGTGGATGCCTTCTTCCGAGATCCTATTTATGGTGTTACATCCGGCACCCCCAAGACCCACGATATGGATATTCGTTTTTAGAGACTCGAGTACCTCCTTTAATTCCTCATCAGTTTCTGTATCTTGATATCCTTCATTTTTAACTTCTTCTTCGCTAGAAAGAGCTTCATCCACTAATGATTCCATGGTTCCATCGCCTCATTTATAATTCTCATCGTTCACGTAATTAACGAACTATTATTAATATTTATGGATTATAGCTGACTGTATACCGAAGAAATACAACTACCAAACTCTATAAATATCTCGAAAGGCATAAAGCGAGCGATATCATGTCGAAAGAATTGACTGTTATAGGAAGCGGCCCTGGAGGTTATGTTGCCGCGGTTTTAGCATCTAAAAAAGGATTTGATGTGACTGTTATCGAAAAAAGTACCATCGGAGGAGTATGTACCAATCACGGATGTATACCATCGAAGGCTCTTTTATCGACTGCTGAAAAGATAGATAGTATCAAAGGTGCAAGAAGAGAGGGAATACAAGTCCAATTTGACGGGGTAGATTTCCAAAAAGTTATGAGTAAGAAAGAGAGAGCTGTAAAGGTCTCTAGAAAAGCGATAGAATCGCTGTTCGAAGAAAACGATATCAAGGTTGTCGAAGGTGAAGCCGAGGTTCTAGGTGAAGGGAAGGTGAAAGTCGATGGAGAAGTTATAGAGTCTGATCATTTGATAGTGGCTACCGGTTCTGAGCCTATATTCTTACCAGGTTTCAAAGAGATCGATGGAGTACTTTCAAGTAAAGAAGCATTAGCCCTTGAAGATACTCCTGATTCTCTTTTGATCATCGGAGGCGGATATATCGGTTTGGAGATGGCTTACGTTTTCTCCGCTTTGGATGTAGAAGTCACAATCGTAGAATTATTGGATAGACTTTTACCTAATATGGATAAGGATCTGAGCGATGTAGCTGAACAGATGATGAAGAGGAAAAGAGTGAAATTTTACACCGGTTCTAAAGTGACTGATATAGAAAAGAACGATGCCCTCAAAGTAGAGATAGAGGGAGAAACCGAGAGAACTTTCGAGGTGGAAAAAGTGATATGTGCAGTTGGAAGGAAACCTACTCCACCTAACAGCGAGATAGAGCTTGCTGAAGAGGACGGACATATCGAGGTAGATGAAAAGATGAGGACTAGTTTCAAAGATATATATGCTATCGGAGATGTGAATGGTAAATCCATGCTGGCTCATTCTGCCTTCAAACAAGCTGAGATCGCAGTGAAAGATATGTTGGGTGAAGAAACCGAAGGTTTTGAACCAGAGATGGTGCCTGCGGGCATATATACTCATCCTGAGATGGCAAGTATTGGTTTGACCGAAAGTGAGGCTAGAGAGAGATATGATATAAAAGTTGGTAAGTATCCTATATCTGCTACAGGTAGAGGTTCCTCCACAGGAGAAAGGATGGGGTTAGCCAAGGTAATAGCACGTGATGATGGAAAAATGATCGGAGTTCACCTTGCTTGTCCAGGAGCTACCGATATAATCATGGAAGCAGTTGCAGCAATGGAAATGGATATGACAGCTGAGGAACTTGGAGGATTGATACATCCACATCCTACGTATTCTGAAGCGATAAAAGAAGCTGCAGAGAACGTTTTTGGAGAGAGTGTTCATTCCAGCGGGGATTAGACCTATCCTTCGGTCAAAAAAATCGATATACTTTAGAGTACAGTCCGAAATAAAAATTAATTTAATATAGAAGAAACTGATATGTAACTAGGATATCATGGACCTTGATGATCGCTTGAAACTTCAGAAGTCAGAAGAAGATACCATCAAATTTTGGAGATCCGGAGATATAGATGATGAGGTCAGTGAATTTAGAAAGGGAGGCAGGAACGTATATTTGCCAAGGGCGCCAGTTAATACTAAAGATCACCTAGAGTGGAACGAGATATTCATCAACATGGTTTATGATACTCTCGCCCGCTTCTACAGTATCAGTGGATATAACGTTAGAAATGGTGTGGGTTTTGAATCGATGAACAACAAAGTTGAAAAACTTTCTATTAAAGACATGGATGATATCGAATGTCTTAAAACGATAGACGATGAGGATAAGAAAGAGCTGCTCAGTGAAATCGATGATAGATCAGAACGATACATCGAATCTACTCGAGACGAATTAAAAAAATTAGGGGTCTGGATGATCGATGAATTTGAATATCAAACACGCTCTAAAGACTTCTTAGACCCGATATGGTGGACTATAGATAACTTATATGAAAAGGATCTTTTGATCCAACGTAGAAAGCCTTTAAAATTTTGTCCTGAATGTAAAACTTCTCTATCTGATATCGAGGTAACATCTACATCAGAAGTAAAAGAAGAAGCGTTAGTTAAGATACCTTTAGCTAGTGGCAAAAATAGATATTTTTTGACTTATCTAGAAGATATGTGGAAGTATCCTGCTAGTTTAAACATCGTTGTTCATCCCGATGAAGAATATGCCATCGTGAAGATCGGTTCGGAAGAAGATCCAGAACAGCTTGTAGTTCTTAAATCAACGATTGAAGATATGCTCGAGATCGCTCAGGTTCAAGATTACGAGGTCCAAAAGGTTGTTACAGGGGAAGCCCTTGAAGGGCTTACCTACAGATATCCGTTGGGGGATAAGATACCTATAAAAACCGAGGAATATGGAAAACTAGGAAAGGTTATACTTTCCAACGATATCAGATTAGATGGAACTGGCATCGTTCCTCTTACACCTTATTATGATAAACTTCACTGGAAGATCGCCGAGAAAGAAGATCTATCACGATACGATCCTCTCATGATGAATGGGCATTTTGATGATGGTCCTAGGATGAACAAATATTCTGGTATCTCAGCAGCTGAGAGCGAATCTGTTATATTGGATGATCTTGAATCTAAAGGCTTGCTTCTCTCTCGATCAGAAACAAAAAAAGATGTTGAGAGATGCTCTACATGTAAAAACAGATTGATAACTTATCCAAAAAGAGAATGGTTTTTTGATTCGTCAAGTATTGACTATGACAACGAACTCGAAAACATAAAACCTTCAAATAAAGATGTGTTTTTTGGAGAGTGGCCTTTGACAAGAGACAATATCTGGGGACATCCATTTCCCATGTGGAAATGTGATTGTGGAACGATATTCACACCTTCACAACATTCTGATCTCGAAGAGCTATCCACCGAAGATATAGATTTTCCTTTAACAATACTTGAAACACCAGACATACAATTAGGATGTCCGGATTGTGGTAAAATTATGACTTGGACAGAAAAGACCATCGATCCTTCTTTCATCCGGGCTTGCTCTCCTTGGGCTCAGATAGGATATCCTTGTGAGGAAAAAGGTCATCAATCTTGGTGGCCAGCTAAGGTCCTTGTGGAGGATGATTCTAGGGTCGGATCTCAGTTAGATGAAAGTGTTGTCCTATCTTTATCACTTTTTGGTGAGAACAGCTCGGAAAAAGTACTTCCTCTTGGAACCGTAGTCAGTAGCATAGATCACAAAGATGTAAGCAGTCTAGTAAAAAGACACGGTTATGATTCTCTCAGAGGTAACCTTTTTTCGGAAAAACCCTTATGGACTAAGAGATATGTAAAAGGAGAAGATATCGAATATCCACATCCATTGGTAAAAGTTCTGAAAAACATACAAGTGTTCTTAAGAAGGTCTATAGCTGGATCTGAATTAGATTTAGAAGATTTAGAAGAGAACTCCTTTAGTGATGAAATCGACTATGAAGATGAATGGATCCTTTCAAGATTGGAGAGTACCAAAGAAGAACTCACCAAAGCATATTCAAATTACAGATTTGAAGAGATGATCGATTCACTCCAAAATTTTGTCCTCGATGATTTTGCTCAGACATATATGATCTCAGTAAGAGACAGGTTGGATGAAGCTAGGATGGATCAAGAACTCGATCTGTTGTGCATTTTTTACGAATTGTTAGATGACCTTTCTAAATTGATAGCTCCCGTTTTCCCTATGCTTGCCGAAAATATCTATAGAGAATTCTATCGTAATAAAGACAGTATTTTCTTGGAGGATTGGCCCGAAAATAAAGAGGAGCGGCATAACGAAGTTCTAGAAGAAGAGATGGCGGAAGTAAGCAAAGTCATAGATTCGATAATCCTTACCAAAAAGCGATCCGACCTTCCAGAGATATGGCCCCTTCAAAGGATAGTTTATAAAGGCAAAAGTCAAGATGCTGTTGAATTAGCCGAAAAATTCGAAAGGATAATAAGATTGAAGGCAAAAGTCAAAGAGATAGAAATTTTATATCCAGATGAAGGATGGGATGAAGCTATATTGAGAGCTGAACCTAAGAGGGACGTTATAAGAAAATCTTACCAACACTGGGTAAGTAAAATAGCGACCATGTTGGAGAAGAAGTCACCAGAGAACATAAAAGAGGGGATGGAAAAAGGCGGCTTCGAGATGGGACTCGAAGGTCAGATCGTAGAGATCGATCCGTCTATGGTGAACTTTATCAGAGAGATGCCTGATGGTTTTGAGAAGATAGACCTCGATGATCAAGAGATCTTCGTTGATCTAAGAGTTTCGGATGAGATATGGGATGAGGAAACTGCAAGAGAGATCGAACTAAGGATCAAAAGTATGCGAATGGACTTGGACATCGCAGATGAGGATGAAATAGATGTTTACATTTCCGGGACTGATAATGTTTTAGATGCTCTAGAGCCTACAATGAAAGAAATCAGAGATGAAGTAGGTGCTAGAAAGTTCAGGCTAAAATCTGGAGGGGTTGAAAAAAGCCAATATATTTTGGGATGGGACGTTAACGGAGAAGAGGTCGAGATCGGTATCGATCCTCTCTACAAGACCGAAGTCATCGGATATCTCACCGATATTTGTGGATTAGATGAAGAAAAAGGTTTAGAGGTTTACCAGGCTGGGTACACATTCGTTGATTCCCTCTTTGAAGCGACCAGAGAAGAACTCTTAGAGATAGAAGGTCTTGGTGAAGGATGTGCTGAAAAAGTCGTGAATTCATTTGAAGAGAAAAAAGAGGAGGATCAGGTTGAGGAAAAGTTGAAGGAAGATGAAGAAGCGGAAGAAGGATCTGAAGAAAAAGCTGAAGAAATTGAAAAACCAGAGACCGATATATCTGGAGAAAAAGAAGGATTAGACATCGATATCGAAGAAGAAGATGGAGAATATTTGTGTCCCCATGAGGATTGTGAAAAGACCTATCAGACAGTGGGTTGGGTCGAACGACATTATAGGGATAAACACATGGACGTGGTAAAAGATCAAAGTTCAGAAAAAAAGATCGAAGAAACAGAAAAGAGAAAAACTCGTCTACCGGAAGGTGTCTCTAAATGCTCTACTCATCTTATAGAAGAGGAAGATTCAGAGAGATCTTTTGAAATATTCAAACAGATATTAGAAACTGGTGAAAAAGGACTTTGTGTGACTAGAGATTATCCTGATAAGATAAAAGAAGAGTACGACCTAGAGGACGTGGATATGATATGGCTTTCCAATGTAGATAGAGACGATGTTATCAGACCTAAGAGCCTGGAAAAATTGAGTCTTGCATTGGAGAACTTTTTAGCAAGAGATAGAGGCGTGATCCTGTTCAATGGAGTAGAATATTTGATCACCAATAATGATTTTAGAACGGTCCTTCACCTGGTACAATCTATCAAAGATCAAGTAGCTATAAACGATTCGATCTTAGTCATACCTATCAATCCAAATATACTTGAAGATAATCAATTGGACCAGATCAATGGTGTCGTTGATGTAATAATAGATGCTAGAAATTGAGGTATCTTATAGAGGGATAAAAATTGAAGATAGCTATAGTAGGTCCGGGAGCGATCGGTACTTTTCTCGCTGGTATCCTCGGTAAAAGAAATGAAGTTGATCTTTTAGGTAGAAGACCTTTAGAAATAGAAAATGTCGAGATCATCGGGAAAACTGAAGTAAAAACATCAGTCAATTATACCTGTTCTCCTTCCGATATTTCCGATGATGATCTGATAATAATCTGCACAAAGGCTTTCGATACTGAAGAAGCCGTATCTACTTTATCAAAATACATCTCCGATCCAATGGTTTTATCTCTTCAAAATGGACTCAACAACGAAAGAGTGATCTCAGGATATGTGAAAGATGGCTTGACTATAGGTGGCATAACGACTAACGGCGTCACCTTTTTAGAGCCCGGTAAAGTCAAACATGCTGGTAAGGGAGATACTATCATCGGAAAGTATCCTGAAGGTATCAACGAGTATGTAGAGAGAGTTAGTCAGACATTCAATGAGGCGGGTGTAGAGACAAAGACTAGCGATCATATCATGGATCATATATGGGAGAAGGCAGTCGTAAACTCCGGCATAAATCCATTGACGTCTGTTCTAGAGGTGAAAAATGGACTTCTAATTGAAGATGATCATCTAAACGAATTACTTGAAAATATCATCTTAGAGAGCGGCAGTATCGCAGAAGAACAGGTAGAGACCTCAAAAGAAATCCTAGTTTCTAGAGCGAAAGAAGTAGCTAAAAACACTTCAGATAACTTCTCCAGTATGCTTCAGGACATAAAAAACGAAAGTAGAACGGAGATAGATCAGATCAATGGGGAGATAATTAACAAAGGAAGAGAACTCGGATTATCGACTCCGATCAACGAGACTCTTTTCAACCTGATAAAGTTCAAGGAAAGTACATATCTAGAATAGAAGCTTTTAAGACACTATCTCTCCTAAAAGATAAACGTCTTCGGCTCTTTTTATCCTTACTGTTTTCCGTTCTCCTATGAGTTCGCTATTTACGTTTTTAAGGACAACTACTTTGTAGTTGTCCATCCTTCCTTTTAGAGAGTTTTCCTTCCCCTCTTCTAGAATATATATGTCGGTTCTTCTATCAACATACTTTTCGTTTATCTCTCTACTTATTTTGAAGCGAAGATCGGTCATCTCTTTGGACCTTTCCTTTTTCTTCCTAGAATGAACTCGATCCTCCATCTGGGCGGCTTCAGTACCTTCACGAGGACTGAACCTAGTCACGTTGATGACGTCCGGTTTGATCTCTTTTACAGCTTCCTTAGTCTTTTCGAAGTCATCATCAGTTTCTCCTGGAAAGCCAACGATTACATCGGTAGAAAGTGAAAGGTCTGGAAATCTATTCCTGAATTCTTTCGCAGTTTTTTTCCACTTTTCTACATTGTAATTTCTATTCATCCTATCCAATATCTTGTTAGAACCGGATTGTAGTGGAAGATGTAGGAATTTATAGATCCTTTCGTCTTCCATGATATCCATCAACTCGGACTGTATCGGCTGTAGAGTATCGACGTTCATCATTCCGATCCGTATTTTAAAGTCTCGTTCGATCTTTAATAATTCGTCTAAAAGTTCGATAAGGTCTGTTGATATATCTTTTCCGTAAAGGGCAGAATCTTGACTCGTTAGTCTTATCTCTTTGGTTGATCGACATAACAGGTTTTCGAACCTAGATCTTATTTCCTCGATCGATCTGCTTTTTATCCTACCTCTAGCCAATTTAGTTATACAATAGGAACAATCACCCAAACAGCCTGAAGATATAGGGATCGTACCTATAACAGAATCATGTTCAGACTTCAAGGGTTTTTTTGACATCTCCACTTCAGACGGGGTTATAAAATTTAGTTCTGGACATCTTCTTTCAACTTCTTCCCTCCGGGTAGAGGAAAGACAGCCCGAAACCAGGACTTGAGAGCATTCCTGCTGTAATTCCTCGACCCTTCTCTTCATCCTTTCTTCCGTTTTTTTGATCACCACGCAGGTCCCTATCAGGACTTTATCCGCTTTCTCTAGAGAGTCTACTTGTTCATGTCCTTCATCTTCTAGAGACTCCGCTATCATCTCCGTTTCTCCTTGATTCATGGTACATCCGTAGGCTTCGACGTAGAATCTCATCTTCTTGATAATTCTAAAACGGTAGTATTTTATATTTGCCTTTGATCCGATCTGTGTAGAGGAATATATTTGAGGATTTTGATATCAGCCCTCTTTCATCATCTCTTCCATCTTCTTTTCGATGAACTCTCTTAGTTTTTCGTTCATCTTGTCCTTCATCTCTGGAGGGACGAGTTCAAAACCAAGATCAGCGCTCGTCTTGGCCAACATCGCGTAGGCGTAGGCTTCTTTCATCTTGGCTTCCATCAACACCTTCACGTACTCTTCGAATTCCGCTTTAAGTTCTTCATTCTCGTTCAATTTACTTCTGATACGTTCCTTGATCTCATCCTTAATGAGTTCCTCTACAGCTTCTACCATAAGATTTTCAGTATCTAATAATTCTTCGCCCCCTTTCAGAAGGGAGTCAACGGTCCTAGAACTTTCGGGCAAATTATCACTGAACATCTATATCGACCGTATGTATTAGTTTTTATCGTTCTTGGGACTCTCCGGTAAAACCCTTAAATAACATGCAGAACTTACCTAAAGATATGAAAGCTACTCTTGCCCAGAAGGAACACAGACTAGGAGATAAAGATCACAATCTAGAAGTGATAAGGCAGACCGCCGGATCCGTAGATACTGACTTACTGATCTTCCCAGAGATGTTCTTGACCGGCTATTCCTTAGGAGACAGCGTTTGGTATGAAGCTGAAGAGATACCGGGACCTTCTTCCCGTGAGATCTCCCGACTTGCGGTTGAGAATGAAATGAACATAATAGTTGGTATGCCTGAGAAAGTTAAAAATGAAGGGAGATTGAGAAATACAGCTCTTTTAGCTACTCCCGAGGGAGAGCTCAATGTATATAGGAAAACGTATTTACCCAATTTTGGGCCCTTCCAAGACAAGAGGTATTTCCACGCAGATGATGAGATACCTGTATTTGAAACACCGATAGGAAAAGTCGGTATGCTCATCTGTTATGATGTTTTCTTCCCAGAACTTACAAAGGCGATGGCTCAAAAAGGAGCTGAGATGATAGTTGTCATATCTGCTTCACCTTCGACCACAAGAAAGTATTTTGAAAGGGTTCTTCCCGCTAGAGCTATCGAGACAACGAGCTATATATTCTACAATAATCTAGTGGCTAGGGAGGAAAGTATGTATTTCTGGGGTGGCGCCTCGACGATCTCTCCAAAGGGTACGATCTTGAAGAAGGGTATGTACTTTGAAGAGGAGATCATGACTACCGAGATAGATCTAGGAGCGATAACTGGAGCTAGAAGAGGAAGACCCGCTCTTGACGATACTAGAAAAAATTTGATGAATTTTTATTCGGATTAAGATCCAACTCTTCATTTGAGTCAAGGTCAATAAGTTTCGGTAGTCCTCTCGTTTTATAACGCAATATAACTCTTCACGGAACGTATTAAGTTAACAATTTTACTGAGGAATTTTTCATAGAAAACTCTGAGATTTGATCGAATTTGTGCGCAAATTCTAATAAAATTATTTTCTTAATTGATCTTATCTCTCATGGTTTCCTACTAATTTATTTTGCTCGGAGGTATTTCTAGTGGACATAATAACTCTTCCTAACATGCTAGGCCATCTAAGTGGTATATCTCTAGTTTATCTAGAAAAATAATAAGTATTATATACGTTTAGAAGGTTGATTCGCCAAAATAGAAGAATTGCGGCCCGGTCTGACTACTTCAAGTCGTAACCTGATCACTGTGTTGTCAAAGGGGGATTGAATCTTTCTTCTTGAAAAAGGAATCTTATTCAAAAAATTTTCCACAGTGAATAACGGTCCGAGGATTTACCTGATTATGACCAAAGAAAGTAGGAGGTAAGGTCAGCTAATTAAAACAAACGAAGAGGCTTGACGTCAAAATGAGATGGAAAGTAGTTCTTGGCAATTTGGGATCGATACTAAAGCTATATGGTATAGCATTTTTTATCCCAGCCATCTCGGCTTTCTATTATCAGGAAGCACCTTTATTTTTTGGTATTCTACCTTACAACGCTTTAGCTTTTATATTCCTCGGTTTCTTAACTATCTCCATCGGTTATCCCTTGGAAAATTTTACAAGAGCGGAAGATTTTTATTATAACGAATCTATAGTTATAGTGAGCTTTACCTGGTTGATTCTCGCTTTGATTTCATCTTTACCTTTTATCCTAACTTTTACTCTTTCGTCACCTGTCGATGCCTTCTTCGAGTCGATGGCGGGTATAACCACCACAGGTTCTACAGTTCTTTCTTTTCCTCTCGAAGCATATCCAAGAAGTATTTTACTTTGGCGTGCATTGATGCAGTGGATAGGTGGTATGGGGGTCATAGTGTTGTCTGTCGCTATTTTATCCAAATTGAGTACCGGAGGACAGAGACTTTTAGAGGCGGAATCACCCGGCCCCACGATAACCAGATTAAAACCTAAGATAAAAGAAACCGCGAAGTGGCTGTGGTATATTTATTGTCTTTTCACTTTTATGTTGTTCTTACTGCTCCTCGGAGCCAGAGTCAGTCCGTACGATGCGGTATACCATTCATTGACCACGATGCCCACAGGTGGTTATTCCCCACACACTGAAAGCGTCGCGTATTTCTCCTCAACAGTCCAATGGATAATAATTTTCTTCATGATAATCGCCGGTACAAATTTTGCTCTTCATTACCAGGCTTTCAGGGGAAGGCTCAAAAAATTATTTACAGATTCCGAATTCAAGGCTTACATTTTGATAATAGTAACTGGTTCAGTCATGGTGATACTCTTTGGAGTCAGTCAAAACATATCGATACGGGATGCATTCTTTCAGACAGTTTCGATCTTGACCTCTACAGGGTATACTACACAGAACTTCGACGCATGGCCAGAAATTACAAGATTTCTTCTTTTGTTATTGATGTTTATCGGAGGATCGAACGGTTCCACGAGCGGTGGTATCAAAGTCGTGAGGATATTGCTACTCTATAAGATGATCAAGAGAAAATTCAAAGAGTGGATAAATCCGAGAAGAGTAGAAGTTGTCAGAATGGGAGATACAGTCATAGATGAGAGAATACTTGGAACGGTAGCGATGTTCTTTTGCGCCTACATATTGATATTTATTTTTGGAGCCTTTATCATGGTATGGCTAGGTTTTGATCTTGTTTCAGGAATCTCCGCGTCTGCCAGCAGTTTGGGCAATATAG